>NZ_LFKZ01000015.1:0-297364 GCF_028128975.1 Bradyrhizobium sp. CCBAU 45321 | reverse complement strand
GTGCATATGAGGGCAGCGAGACGAAGCAAAGCTCGGGCGAAATGCGCTGCGAGAATGCGAAGGCGCGTCTGCGAATCGAAACGCAAGAGAGAAGAACGACGCTGCTACCTCGTACTCCGTCATTGCGAGCGCAGCGAAGCAATCCAGAATCCCTCCGCGGCGGGAATCTGGATTGCTTCGTCGCAAGGGCTCCTCGCAACGACGAGGAGGAGAGTGCGAGCGCTACACGCTCTCGTGCCCCGGACGCAGCGCAGCGTCACTTCGACGGTGCGCTGCAGAGCCGGGGCCCATGTCTCCGAGCAATCCGTGTGGCGTTGGGTCCCGGCTCGGCGAAGCAGCGCTTCGCGCTGCATCGCGTCCGGGACACGTGCCTCAATGACCGCGCTTGATTCCCTCATCACCCTTCACCGCCTCCGGTGCCATCGCGGCCCAGGCGCTGGACGCGAACTGCCGGCGCCAGGTCACGACCACGACCGCTGCCGTGGTCACGAACAGCACCCAGGGGCTGACGAACCAGCCGAGATAGCCGAGCGCAAAGAAGAAGGCGCGCTGACCGCGGTTGAAGTGGCGGCCGGCGGATTCGAACAGGCGCGAGGTGCGGATGACATGGGCTTCGGCCTCGGGGGTGTCGCGCTGCGAGGCCGGCGGCATACCGCCGAACAGGATGGCGACATAGTTGAACAGGCGATAGGCCCAGGCGAATTTGAAGAAGGCGTAGACGCAGATCAGCACCAGGCCGACGCATTTCAGCTCCCACAAAGCGGGCGAGGTGCTGAGGTCGATCGGCAGTTTGCTCAAAATCGTGATCGCGTCGTTGGTGGCGTGCAGCAGCGCCAGCGCGCCGCCGAGCGCGAACAGGCTGGTGGAGGCGAAGAAGGCGGTGCCGCTCTGCAGCGAGGCCATGATCTGCATGTCAACCATCCGCGTCTCGCGCTCGAGCAGCCGGCGCACCCAGACCTCGCGATAACGGTTCATGCGCGCCGACAGGCTGTCGCGGCCATAGGCCGAGTGCTCCAGCGTCAAGGCATAGGCCAGCCATTCGATGATGAAGAAGCCGACGGCGGTAATGTCGACCCAATGCCTGCTCATGTCGGTCTCATGTCTGTCTCTTGGCAAGGATCGCAACGATTGCCACGCAGGAGAGGACGCAGCAACGATTGATTGGCGGCAGGCGATGGCGCTAAAAGCGGCTGCAACTGCAGGACTCAACGAAGGACCAGTGACATGGCTGCGCTGAAACTCGCGATCGGCAACAAGAACTACTCGTCATGGTCGATGCGGCCCTGGCTCGCGCTCCGCGCCAACGACATCCCGTTCGTGGAGACGTTGATCCCGCTCTACACCGACGATCCCGCCGACAAGGCGCAGATCCTGTCCTTCAGCCGCGCCGGCAAGGTGCCCGTGCTGGTCGACGGCGACGTCACCGTGTGGGATTCGCTTGCCATCATCGAGTACGTCGCCGAGCGCTATCCGGAAGCGAAGCTCTGGCCTGAGGACGTCGCCGCGCGCGCGCATGCCAGGTCGGTATGCGCCGAAATGCATTCCGGCTTTGTGGCGCTGCGCAACGAATGCGGCATGAACCTGCATCGGCCGATCCGCGCCGTGGCGCTGTCGGCGGATGCCAAGGCGAACATCGCGCGCATCGAGGAGATCTGGCGCGAGTGCCGCACCCGCTATGGCGCACAGGGACCGTTCCTGTTCGGCCGTTTCGGTGCGGCGGACGCCATGTATGCCCCCGTTGTGCACCGCTTTCGCACCTACGCGATCGATGTGGCGCCGGACGCCAGGGCCTACATGGAGACCATGATGGCGCTGCCGGCGTTCCAGGAATGGACCCGGGATGCACTGGCCGAAACGCTCGTCATAGCCAAGTTCGAGGACGCCTGAGCGGCAGTCCGACCGGCGCCGGCCGGAGGCGGGGACGCCAGCCGATCGGAGGAGGGTGCGACAGGCCTGCGACATGTCGGCGGAATAAGCAGCTCCGCTGGTATCATCGCCCCACCGGCTGCCCCGTTATCATCCTGAAATAACTGCAAAAATTGTGCGCGGGCCATGCCGGCATGGCGCTGGCCAAAAGCATCGGACGCGTGCTATACACCCGCCCGGGTTTCCGGCCGGCCCTCGCAGTGGGACACTGGGCGAGGCGGGCGCTGTTTGAGTAATGGAGAGGGTGTTGAAGCACAAATTCCCCGTGGGAACGCGCGTCCTGTTCACGGCCAGCAATGTCGCGCGTCCGGCTGCGAGCGGCGCGTATGAGGTCATCCGTCTGCTCCCGACCGAAGGCGACGACTGCCAGTATCGGATCAAAAGCTCGACCGAAGCCTTCGAGCGCGTCGCCAAGGAAAGCCAGCTCGCGCTCTCCTGAAGGCTGACGCCGTCAGTGCATAGGCGCCTCCCGGGAATTGTACTCTGCCGCCGTCAAAAGGCCCGCTTCACCTTCACAAGGGTGGGCGGGGCAGTTGCCGACTCGCGGTGCTCGCTTGACCATCCGCTCTTTGCTCGCGTGAGGGGACGTCGCGCATGAACTGGGCATGGGCCACTTCGCTCGACCAAATCTGGCTCTCGCCGGCCTTCCCGATTTGGATGACCCTGGCGGCTGCCGGATTCTTCGGATTGATTCTGCTGATCACGCTGTTGCGCGCCGACAGATCGGTCGCGAATGGCGCGCTGACCGTCATTACCCTGCTATCCATCGCGATCGCCGGCGCAGCCACGGTGCGTCTCTATGGACCGGACGCGCCGTCCGCTCCGGCCGAAGCGCGCGCGCAAGCTGTGGTGAGCGCGAGTCTGCCTGCGCTGTCCTGTCTCGACGATCTCGCCGGCGATGCCGTTGGCGCCGGCTGCGAGAAGGCGCTGTTCGGCGCGCCTGACGCTGCGGCCGCGGCGGTCTCCTACACCGCCGCCAGGATCGACCGCCTGACCGGGCTCGGCGATGTCGCCACGGCGGAGAAGAGCCTGACCCTCGACATGAAGGTGCTGCGCAAGTCGCTCGAGCGGGATCGTTACGGTCTCGTTGCACATGTGCTGGTGGCGCGCGACGGCTGCACGCAGTTCGATTGCGCTGCGTTCCGCTCGCTGACCGACCAGCAGCAGGTTGCCGCCAACATGGACTCCCATCTCTACGAGACCCTGGTCGCGCGCTATGCGCCGACCTGGAACGCGCCCGCAGCAGCCTCAGCGGCGATGCCCGCCAACGCCGCGCTCGCCGGACTGCCGCCGTCAATGCCGACGGGCAGGCCGACCAATGCCGAGTTCCCGAGCGCGTCCTCGACGCCGCCGGTGAGCATCATGAATCCGGAGCCCACGGCGGCGACCCGCCAGGCCGCGCCGGCCGCAAATGCGGCGGCAGCACCGCGTGCGCCGGCCGCGGCCTCCGCACAGGCCGCAGCGCCTCCGGCATCGAGCCCGCCGGCTGCGAAGAAGCCGCCGCCCCAAAAGGCTGCGCGTGCGCCTGCGGCGCCGGTTCCGCTCGCGCCGCCGCCGGCCTCGACCGCCGCTCCCGCGCCTGCGGATAACGAGTAGATCGGCATTCCAAATGCTGGGTTGCCCGGCTAATGCTTGGGCATGCCACTCCATCTGATCAAGCTCGCCGTCGGCTGCGACTCCGTCAAGGAATTGAAGGAGTGGGTGGCCGAACGGATGCAGACCGCCAAGAAGAAGGGTCTGCCGCAACATCACATCCACATCACCCGCATGGTGCCCAAGCGCGACGCCGAGATCCTCGCCGGCGGCTCGCTCTACTGGGTGATCAAGGGCGAGATTGCCGCGCGCGAAAAGATCATCGGCATCGAGCCGTTCCGCGACAAGGACGGCATCGGGCGCTGCCGGATCGTGATGCAGCCGAAAGTGATCTCGGTCTCGCCGCGGCCGATGCGCCCGTTCCAGGGCTGGCGCTATCTGACCGACGATTCCGTGCCGGCCGATCTCGGCAAGTCCGCGGCCGGCTCGATTGCGGCGATGCCGGAGCCGATGCGGCGCGAGCTGCGTGACCTCGGACTGCTCTAAACAGCCATATTGTCGATCAGCCGGGTGGTGCCGAGCTTGGCCGCGACCAGGATCCGCAAGGGGCCGTCCTTGCGCGAGGTGACCGGTGCCAGCGTCTCGGCATGGCGGACCTCGTAATAGTCGAGCACCAAGCCGGCCGCCTTGATCATCTCCGCACCGCCGGCCATCGCCGGCGCGATCGAATCGCCGGCACGGATGCGCCCGGCGCTCTCTCTCATGGCGCGGTAGAGGACAATGGCGGTCTGGCGCTCCTCGGGCGAGAGGTAGACGTTGCGCGAGGACATCGCGAGTCCGTCGCGCTCGCGCACGGTGCGGGAGCCGATCACCTTGACGCCGAGGTCGAGGTCGCGCGCCATCTGCGTCACCACGCGCAATTGCTGGAAATCCTTTTCGCCGAAGATCGCGACATCCGGCCGGACTTGCGTGAACAGCTTGCCGACGACAGTGGCGACACCGCCGAAGAAGTGCGCGCGGAAGCGGTCCTCGAGGCCGGCGAGCGCCGGCCCCTCCGGCACGATGCGGGTGGCAAACCCCTCCGGATACATGGCCGCGACGCCCGGGTGCCAGACGATATCGACGTCCTCGGCCGCGAGCTTGGCGATGTCTGCCTTCCAGGTGCGCGGATAGGCGCCGAAATCCTCGGTCGGAGCGAACTGGGTCGGGTTGACGAAGATCGATACCACGACGCGGCTGGCGCGCCGCTTGGCGAGGCGAACCAGCGACACATGCCCGTCATGGAGCGCCCCCATGGTCGGGACCAGCGCGATCGTGGCCTTTCGCTTGCGGAGATGGTCGACGGCGCGTCGCAGGGCAGGGACCGTGCGGGCGATCAATGGGCTTGCTGACATCGGGACTCGACGATTGGGAAGGGGCGCAGGTGCGGGCGTCGCCCCCGGCCGGCTAACCTTAACAAGCGGAGATCGTGGACGCCATGCATCCGGATGCGGCACAGCATCCCGCGCAAGGCGGCGTAGAACGTCGCGACGTTGTGGACTGGTTCACAGACGAAAGACGGCGCCGCGATACATCGTGAAGAACGGCGCATTGCAATTTGCATTTCCTGTCACGCATTTCACTTGACCGGTGACGCGGTCAACTCGAAGATATTCGCAAGGGGTGTTGAGGATCGCCATGCTTGTGCAGGCTAGCCAAGGCCAATCCGGCTCGGCGCACGTGGTCGTGCTGGGCAACGAGAAGGGCGGCTCCGGCAAATCGACCACGGCCTTGCACATCGCCGTTGCGCTTCTGAAGGCCGGCCAGCGCGTTGCCACCATCGACCTCGACTGCCGCCAGCAGAGCTTCACGCGCTACATCGGCAACCGGTCCGCCTGGGCGCAACGTACCAAGCTCGACCTCGAGCTTCCGGTGCATCGCTGCATCAAGCTCGGCGAGACCATGCAGATTGCCGAGAACGAGAATTCCGAGTTCCAGCAGTTCATGGAAGCCGTCTCCGCGGTCGAGAGCAGCTTCGACTTCATCGTTATCGATACGCCCGGCACCGACAGCTATCTGATGCGGCTCGCGCATTCGATGGCCGACACCCTGGTCACGCCGATCAACGACAGCTTCCTCGATTTCGACGTGCTCGGCACCGTCGATCCCGCGACTTACGCAGTGACGGGCGAGAGCCACTACGCCGAGATGGTGCGTGATGTCAGGCGCAAGCGACGCCAGCTCGACGGCGCGACCACCGACTGGATCGTCGTGCGCAACCGCCTGTCGATGCTCGGCTCGCGCAACAAGCAGCTCGTCGGCGAGGGCCTGAAGGATCTGTCGCTGCGGCTCGGCTTCCGCTACGTCGATGGCTTCGCCGAGCGCGTCGTGTACCGCGAATTCTTCCCGCGGGGTCTGACCGCCCTGGACGATATCGACGAGGCCACGCTGGGCATGCGGCCCAATCTCGGCCATCTCACCGCGCGGGAGGAGGTGACGAGCCTGCTCCGCCAGCTCAAGCTCCCGCTCGACGAGCGCGGCCGCCGCCGCGCGGCCAACCGGGCCGAGTGGTTCAGCCAGGTCGACAAGCCGCTCGAGGTCCACGATATCCTTGGCGCCTGACCTCGCGGTATAAGGCTACTCCCGGCCGATCCGGGCCTTCGGCTGGCGCGGGAACCGGGACTGCGCCGCGTGCGTTTTCACCCTGCGTTTACCGCGAGTCGAACCCGATCAAGACCGGTTGCGTCGAATAGGGACCTGCACCCTCACGTAGCGGTATGAGAATGGGGTGCTCACCGAACGAGTGCAACGCACAATGAAAGGGCTGCCGGTTCACAACATTTAGCCTTCCTGTCACGCTGCTGTGACATATATTAGGGAATAGGCGACAAGGGGACGAAGAGCCCCGGAGAACACGATTTTCAACAGGGATTCAGGCCGCTTAGGCCTGAGGCTGAGGACGAAAATGAAGCGTGGAATTGCCGTTCTGGTTTCGGTCAGTGCCCTCTGCGGCATCGCCTATTTCACGGCGAGCAAGTGGGCGATCAGGCACGAGACCATCACGTTCTACGATGCCTCGCGCGACAACCGTCCGGTGCCCGTGTCCATCGCGGTGCGCCGCGACAAGGAAATGCAGGCCAATGCCGGCATGATCAAGTTGCCCGTCGCAGTGATCAATCACGGCAACACCGTCAAGAACACCGAGTATGGCTTCCTCGCCAACATCTTCGCTGCGCGCGGCTACATGGTCATGAGCCCGCAGCACGATCTGCCGACTGATCCTCCGATGGTCACCAAGCCCGGCGAGCTCTATGTCGGCCGGCTGCCGCAGATACTTCGCGGTGTCGCCAACATCCATCTCGCCGTGCAGGAGATGAAGAAGGTTCAGCCCAACGCCGACTACGACAAGGTGACGATGGTCGGCCATTCCATGGGCGGCGACATCACTATGTACTTCGCCAAGCAGTATCCGGATGAGGTCAAGAAGGTCGTCACCCTCGACAATCTGCGCGTGCCCTTCGTCACCGCCGGCAAGTTCAAGATCCTGTCGTTCCGCTCCCAGGATCCGCAGTTCAAGGCCGATGCCGGCGTGATTCCGACCGACGAGGAATGCGAGAAGGCGGGCATTCAGGTCGTGAAGACCGAGTTCCAGCACAACGACATGCGTGATACCGGTCCGGATGTGGCGAAAAGCTCGATCCAGAGCATGCTCGACAAGTTCCTGAGCGCGACCGACAGCGAGATCGCGCCGGTCGACACGCAGTCCGCCCCGCCCAAGATCCTCGAGCCGGGCCCGGTTGCCTTGATGGCTCCTGCCAAGAGCTGACTTCCAAGATCTGACTTCCAAGCGCTGACCTCCAAGAGCTAACTTCCAAGAGCTTGCCGAGCTGACGTCGCCGCTCGACTGCACCAATCCTCGAAGCCTCCGCCGGTACCCGCCTGCGGAGGCTTTGCGCATTGACCGGGCCGCATGTGCTGACCACATTAGCTGCTGACGCAAGGTGTAGCAGCGATGTCGGGCGAACCCATCAAACCGCGCGGCCGCGATGCCGTCACTGCGCGAGCAGACAGCGTGCTGCCGCAAGCGCAAACCTCGACCTCGGAAGACATCGCCGCGTTCGTTGCCAAGGCGCGGACCCTCTCGCCGCATGCCCCGGGCGCGAGGGGGCGGCTGATCTTCGCGCTGGATGCGACCATGAGCCGGCAGCCGACCTGGGACATGGCCTGCGCGCTCCAGGCTGACATGTTTCGCGAGACCGCAGCGCTCGGCAGTCTCGACATCCGGCTGGTCTATTATCGCGGCCTCAACGAGTGCCGCGCCACGGCTTGGATTTCAGACAGCGCCAGGCTGGCGACGCTGATGAGCAAGATCGATTGCCGCGGCGGCGATACCCAGATCGGCAAGGTCCTGAGCGAGGCCAGGCGCGAGGCAATCGCATCCGGCGTGCGGGCCGTGGTCTTCGTCGGCGATGCCATGGAGGAAGACATCGACGAGCTCTGCGCCAAGGCCGGCGAGCTCGGCATGCTCAAGGTGCCCGTATTCGTCTTTCAGGAAGGCCATGACGCGGTCGCCGAACAGGCGTTCCGCGAGATCGCGCGGCTGACTGGCGGTGCCTGGTGCCGGTTCGATCCCGGTGCGGCGGCGCAGCTGCGCGAGCTGTTGCGGGCAGCTGCGGCCTATGCCGCAGGTGGACGTGAGGCGCTGTTGAAGCTGGCCGGAAGCGTGAGTGGCGCGGCGAAGCTGATCAGCCAGATGAAATAGCGGCCCGGCCGGTGCGGCTTGCGGCGCTGGACGCCATGCTTTTTTACAACAGCACGACTATATTCCGGCCATGACCCTGATCGCCGGCGCTGTCGCCGTTATCACGCTGTACCTGCTGCTCCAGATGTTCCGCTCCGCCAATCCAGCGGTGCTGGCGCGCACCCTCAAGTTCGGCGGCGGCGTGCTGGCGCTGGTGGTTGCGGCCTTCACCGGCTTGCGCGGCGAGCTGGCGGTTGCGATCCCGCTCGGAATTTTCGGCGCGGGCCTGCTCGGCTGGACACCACTCGCGAAAGCCGGCTTCGGCAATGTCGGCGGGGTGTTCGGCGGCGGTGCGACGCGCCCGTCCGGGCAGGCCTCGCGGGTGCGCTCGCAATTCCTGGACATGCGGCTCGACCACGATTCCGGCCAGCTTTCCGGCCAGATCGTTGCGGGGCCTCATGCCGGGCGCAATCTCGACGAATTCGATCTCGCCGGCTTGCTCGCGATGGTCTCGACGTTCGACGCAGAGAGCGTGGCCTTACTTGAAAGCTATCTGGACCGCCGGTTTCCCGCTTGGTGTCAGAACGCGCAGGGCGATACGGCAGGGCGGCAGCGCCGCACGGCGGCGAGCAGCAAAATGACGGCGGAGGAAGCCTATCAGATCCTTGGCTTGCAGCCGGGAGCGGGGCGCGACGACATCAGCCGGGCCCACAAGTCCCTGATGAAGAAACTCCATCCCGACCAGGGGGGCTCGACGTATCTCGCTGCCCGGGTAAACGAGGCCAAGGATACTCTGCTTCGCACGCATAACGGCTAACTCCGGCACCAACGCTACAAACGCCCGTACCGCGTGAGCTCCGTTTGCTCTGTCTGCCGTTGCCCGCCCTTGTCGGCGTGGTCGATCCCCTTGAGCAAAGTTTTAACCGTAAATCCTTGACGAGAGGTTGTCGTGGAACAGCCTTGTCCGGAACAGCCTGCGCATCACCGCCGCACCAAAACGAAAATGCCCGCGCAAGGCGCGGGCATTTGGTCTGGAGCGGAGAAGGAAATCAGTTGCGAACGGTGATGCAGGAGATCTCGGCACGCTTCAAGGTGCGGCAGACGGCTTCGGCCTGATCGCGCTCGAGCCCGGCGAAGCGGGCGCGGTAAAGCTTGCGATTGTCCTTGGCGACGACGGGCTCGGTGAACGGGTCCGCCTTGCTGAGCAGGCCGCGGGCCGAATTGCGGGCCGCGTCGATGCGCTGCTGAGCTTCGTTCTCGCTCTCGAGCGCACCGACCTGGACGATCCAGCCGCTGTGGGTGACGGCGGGCTTGGCGGTGGCGCTCATCTGGATCGGCTGCGGCGTCGGGTCGGCCGAGGCGAGCTTGGGTGCGGCGGGAGCCGGTGTGGCGGCGGTTGCCGCCGGCAGCACGCCAAGGATGCCGTTGCCGGTACCGAAGCCTGCCGGCTGCCGCGGCAGTTCGGTGCGGGCCATCTCGGCCTTCGGCGCTTCGGGCTGGCTCACCGCCTCCGGCTTGTTGATGAGATCTGCCCTGGCGACGACGGCGCCGGAGGTTTCCGCGACGTCGGAACGGGGCGGGACGGTGCTGGTGACCGGTGGCGCAACGACCTGGACACCACCCTGGGCCGGAGCCGCGGAGGCGACCTTCACGGCGCCGGCCTTGACCTGAACGGTCTTGACCCGAACCGGCTTCATCGGCTCGGACGAGCCGGGGATGATGGAGAGCGGCTGGCTCGAGATCACGCCATTGGTGAGCGGCGCCGGCTCCACCTTGGACTCCGTCGGCCGAGCTTCGGGTTTGGAGTGAGCGGGCGGCATCGCCGCAGTCGCTGCGGCCAGCGTCGACAGACGCGCGGCGAGGCGCGAAGGGGCGGCTTCGGGAGCAGGGGCCGTCGCGGCCTGGACCGGCAAGGCGGGCCGTGCCGGCATATCCGAGGCATCGGCGACATCGATGTTGGCTTCAGTGCCGTTGCGCTCCGTGACCGCGGCGACGGTGCGGACGGTCGCACCCTTGTCGAGGTTCTCCGCGAGCAGGTTGCGCATGATGGCGTCGCGCGAGCCACCGCTGCGGCCGCCGAGCACCACGCCGATCAGGTGGCGGTTGCCGCGGCGGATCGAGCTGACGAGGTTGAAGCCGGAGGCGCGGGTGTAGCCCGTCTTGATGCCGTCCACGCCTTCGACACTGCCGAGCAGGCGATTGTGGTTGCGGATCGACTGTCCGCGCCAATTGAACGTCGAGGTCGCGAAATAGCGATAGTAGCGGGGGAAGCGCTCCTGAATGGCGCGACCCAGCGTGGCCTGGTCGCGCGCGGTCGTGACCTGCTCGTCGTTGGGAAGGCCGTTGGCATTGCGGTAGACCGTCCTGGACATGCCGAGCGAGCGCGCCTTGCGCGTCATCATCCGGGCGAAGTCGTCCTCGTCACCGGCGATCGCTTCCGCGATCACCACGGCTGCGTCGTTGGCCGAACGGGTGACGAGGCCCTTGATCGCGTCCTCGACGCGGATGGTCTGGCCGGCACGCAGATTCAGCTTGGTCGGATCCTGGTCGGCGGCGTGCTTGGACACCGGCATCTCGGTGTCGAGCTTCATCTTGCCGGATTCGAGGCGCTCGAACAGCAGATAGAGCGTCATGATCTTGGTCAGCGAGGCCGGGTGGCGGATCGCGTCAGGGCTCGTCGCCTGGAGCACTGCGCCGGAATTGCCGTCGATGATGATGGACGCGAATTTCGAGCTGGAGCTCTCGGACACGTCGTGCTGCACCCGGTGGTGCGCATAATGTCGACGATGGCGCCGCGCCTCGGCTGCGTCGACGGTGAAGATGACTGCGGTGGTGACCGTAAGAAGCCCGAAAACGCCAACCCGCGCCCAGCGCGAGGCAGACAAGTTTTTACGAAGCATGGAACCCCGTCCCCGTTTCTGACTTGATCACCGGCTCGTGAGGCGAAATTGTGCCCGACCGACCCGGGATCATTACCTGCTCAGGCTGTCCCTCCGCTGGTGTTGGCCGCGGGAGGACGTTGGACCCGAGCCGCTGTTCTGGCTAAGGTGATGTTCTCAAACGGCTTTTGGCCGCTCGCGGAAGTGACCACGTCCAGGGAATCAAGGTAGGGTGGCCCGGTTTCCAAAAGCTTAAGGAACCCTTGCGGGAAACCCCGGGAATCTCTGCGATTTGCGCCGGATTTGTGCGACGCACAAGATTCTTGACTTTTTTGTGCGTTGCACTAATTTTGGGCGGAGTCAGGGAGCCGGGGCTTCCCGACGCGAGCCAGGGAAAAGGATTCCGAAATGTTCAAGGTTGAAGACTTCCAGAGCTACGGGAAAGACCAGTTCGAGCAGTGCGTTGCCTCCGCGACCTCGGTGCAGCACGGCCTCCAGGCGATCGCCAGCGCCTATGGCGACTACACGAAGAAGTCGTTCGAAGACACCAAGTCCTTCGTCGAGAAGCTTTCCGGCGTGAAGTCGCTGGACAAGGCGATGGAAGCGCAGACCGATTTTGCCCGTTCCGCCTACGAAACCTTCGTCGCGGAATCGCAGAAGATCGCCGGCCTCTACAGCGACCTCGCCAAGCAGGCGTTCAAGCCGGTCGAGACCATCGTGTCGAAGTTCACCCCGGCCGCTCAGTAACGTCTCGAGACATCCTGGAATCGAAAAGCCCGGCTGAACCAGCCGGGCTTTTTGTTGTGAGCGATGCGACCGTCAGCGTGCGACGCGCAGCTTCGACAGCGAAGTGCCGATATCCTTGAACACCGAGACCGTCTGGCTCGCCGAAGTGACCAGATAGAACTTGTCGCTGCCGCTAGCACAATATTGCAGCACGCTCGAGGTCGGATCGCCGCCGGTGTTTACCTGCACCGTATAGATCGTGATGTTGTTGGGCTGGGCCTTGGCGTTGTCGCAGAGGATCTTCTGCCGGGCGTCGATCTGCGAAGCGCCGCTATACCAGCGGTTCTGCGTGTTGAGACCGTCGGAGAGCAGGACGATTGCGTCCTTGTAGGTGTAGTTCGTGTCCTTGGCCGGGGCATTCATGGGCTCGCCCGCCGACAGCGTCATCCAGCCCCAGGCAAGGCCGATGCCTTGGTTGGTGTTGCCGGTCGGAACCAGCTTGTCGATCAGAGATTTGAGCGAGGTCCAATCGTAGCTGAGCGGCATGACCGGCTGGATGTAGGCCGAATTGCTGGAGTTGCAGTAGGAATATTGCTCGGCCGGGAAAAGCGTAGCCGAATTGCTGCTCACTGGAGTCGTGTTCTTGGTGTCATAGTCCTGGTCACGATCGGTGACGCACCCGTTCCACGTGTTGTGGTTCCTCGGTGTCCAAGTCTTGCCGTTGTTAACGCAGGTCCACTGTCTCGTGTAGGAAGAGTTGCTACAGGTCCCGTTCACAGCCTCCCAGTCGGACCAGTCGATCCAGCTCTTCGTGTAGTTGCTGCTGCCGACGTTGACGTCCTTGGCGAACGGCACGATCGAGATATAGACGTCGCCGTTGGTCTTCGCGAGCGCGCTGAGCTGGTCGACCAGGTTCTTCGCGGCCGTCTGCATCGCCGGCATCTTGCCGTCGGACGCCATCGATCCCGTGACGTCGAGCACTAAGGCCACGCGCATGCGCGTCAGGCCCCAGGCGCTGGTGGATGAGGTGCCGACGTCGAGGGTCGGGAAGCCGGCGATCTTCATGAAGCTGGTCGTGTAGGTGCCGGTTCCGGTCAGCTGGATCGTCGAGCCGATACTGGTGCTCGCGTTGTAGGTGGCGCCGACGCTGACCGAGGGCAGGGTCTTGGTGTCCGTGAACAAGGCGTTGAAATAGGATTGGGCCTTGGTGGCGATCTGAGACGTCGAGATGGTGCCGGCGGACAGGTCCCGTGACAGCATCAGCGCGGTGGAATCGAGGGCCGACTGCATTGCGGTGCGCGCCTGGGCCGCGCGGCTATAGTCGATCGCCGCGCCGACGAAGCTAAGCACTGGGACGAGCGCAATGGCGAAGATCACCGCGATATTGCCTTGCTCGGCCGCTGCGAAACGGGCGAGTTGTTGACCAAGGCGGCTGACGAGGGGCAGACCAGACATGACGATCCCCGAAATCTGTATTTTGCCCGATTTCGCGCCATGCCATTGAATGGCAAGTAAATTGGACCGTAGAAAACCGGAGCGTTTTGCGGAAAACCGTCGCAGCCGGGTTAACGGCCGGGTTCCTGGTCAATACGTTCTAAACGTGCCCGGCGGAAGTTTTTGTCAAATCGCTCCGGATTGATTAACCTAATCAGGATCGCCCGGACCGGGAATCGGGACTGCTGCGACCGCCTGGGCTGAACCCCCGCGAGCTTGCGGCGGGCCGGGGGCAGGGCCATATTGCTGGCGAGCGATCCGGCCTCGACCGCATTTGCCGGGAGCGGCGATCCAAGGCGGCGCGCCTGCGCCAGGCTCCGAAGGGCGGGGTCGCGCGGTGACCGCCATTCGCTTCCGTGGGGAATTTGAACGCCTGTGCCATGCTGCAATTGACTTCCAGCCTCGATCTGTCCGCGCCAGCCGCTGCCGACGCGCCTCGCATGAGCAATGACGACAACCGTTCGGGTACTCCCTCGGGTCCGAGCACGTCGGTCATCACCAAGGTCAAGCCCAAGACCAAGCGGCCGAACCTGTATCGCGTGCTGATCCTGAACGACGACTACACGCCGATGGAGTTCGTCGTTCACGTGCTGGAGAAGTTCTTCAACAAGGACATCGAAGCCGCGACCAAGATCATGCTGCACGTCCATCATCACGGGATCGGCGAGTGCGGCGTGTTCACCTATGAGATCGCGGAGACCAAGGTGACGCAGGTGATGGATTTCGCCCGCAAGCACCAGCACCCGCTGCAATGCGTGATGGAAAAGAAGTAAGACGGCTTGCGGCGCGTTTGAAGCCCGCTCCTGTACAAGCCGCAGTGTGATTGTCGCGTAGCGGCTGCGCGCGGTGGGCTGCAGCCGGCAAAACTACGGAATTCTGCGCCGGCGCCGATCCCGCCCAAACCGGAACGGGTTTTGCATCGAAAATGCCGCAAGTGTGTCGCCGCCGAGTCGCGGGAACCGGTCTTTCGCCGCGGTCTTGTATAACTATATGTGACAAAGGTTGTTGTTGCCTGACCGGGCGATGACGATCATGATGGTGGGGGCCATAGAGGACGCGAATGCCGACTTTTTCCCAAAGCCTTGAACAATCCCTGCATCGTGCGCTGGCGATCGCAAATGAGCGTCATCACCAATACGCGACGCTCGAGCATCTCTTGCTCTCCTTGATCGACGACTCCGATGCAGCCGCGGTCATGCGCGCCTGTAGCGTCGATCTCGACAAGCTCCGTACGAGCCTCGTCAACTACCTTGAGACCGAATTCGAGAACCTGGTGACGGATGGCGCCGACGACGCCAAGCCGACCGCCGGTTTCCAGCGCGTGATCCAGCGCGCGGTGATCCATGTGCAGTCGTCCGGTCGCGAAGAGGTGACCGGCGCCAACGTGTTGATCGCGATCTTCGCCGAACGCGAGAGCCATGCCGCGTATTTCCTGCAGGAGCAGGACATGACGCGTTACGACGCTGTCAACTACATCAGCCACGGCATTGCCAAGCGGCCGGGCGTCTCCGAGGCGCGGCCGGTGCGCGGCGTCGACGAGGAGACCGAGACCAAGGGTAACGAGGACGCCAAGAAGAAGGGCGAGGCGCTCGAGACCTATTGCGTCAACCTCAACAAGAAGGCGCGCGACGGCAAGATCGATCCGGTGATTGGACGCAATTCCGAAATCAATCGCGCGATCCAGGTGCTGTGCCGCCGGCAGAAGAACAACCCGCTGTTCGTCGGTGAAGCCGGCGTCGGCAAGACCGCGATCGCAGAAGGGCTCGCCAAGCGCATCGTCGACAGCGAAGTGCCGGAGGTGCTGGCGGCCGCCACCGTGTTCTCGCTGGACATGGGCACGCTGCTTGCCGGCACGCGCTATCGGGGCGACTTCGAGGAGCGCCTGAAGCAGGTGCTCAAGGAGCTCGAGGCGCATCCCAACGCCATCCTGTTCATCGACGAGATCCACACCGTGATCGGTGCGGGCGCGACGTCGGGCGGGGCGATGGACGCCTCGAACCTGCTCAAGCCCGCGCTCGCCTCGGGCACGATCCGCTGCATGGGCTCGACCACCTACAAGGAATATCGCCAGCACTTCGAGAAGGACCGCGCGCTGGTGCGGCGCTTCCAGAAGATCGACATCAACGAGCCGACGGTCGAGGACGCCATCGCGATCCTCAAGGGCCTCAAGCCGTACTTCGAGGACTATCACCGGCTGAAGTACACCAATGAGGCGATCGAGGCTGCGGTGCAGCTCTCCTCGCGCTACATCCACGACCGCAAGCTGCCCGACAAGGCGATCGACGTGATCGACGAGTCCGGCGCGGCGCAGATGCTGGTCGCCGAGAACAAGCGCAAGAAGACCATCGGCATCAAGGAGATCGAGACCACGATCGCCTCGATGGCGCGGATCCCGCCGAAGAGCGTGTCGAAGGACGACGCCGAGGTGCTCAAGCATCTCGAGCAGACCTTGAAGCGCACCGTGTTCGGGCAGGACAAGGCGATCGAATCACTCGCCGCCTCGATCAAGCTGGCGCGTGCCGGCCTGCGCGAGCCGGAGAAGCCGATCGGCTGCTACCTGTTCTCGGGCCCCACCGGCGTCGGCAAGACGGAAGTGGCAAAACAACTCGCGGCGACGCTCGGCGTCGAGCTGCTGCGCTTCGACATGTCCGAGTACATGGAGCGGCACACCGTGTCGCGCCTGATCGGCGCGCCTCCCGGCTATGTCGGCTTCGACCAAGGTGGCCTGCTCACCGACGGCGTCGACCAGCATCCGCATTGCGTGGTGCTGCTCGACGAAATCGAGAAGGCGCATCCCGACCTCTACAACGTGCTCCTCCAGATCATGGACCACGGCCGGCTCACCGACCACAACGGCAAGCAGGTCAACTTCCGCAACGTGATCCTGATCATGACCACGAATGCCGGTGCGGCGGATCTCGCCAAGCAGGCGTTCGGCTTCACCCGGTCGAAGCGGGAAGGCGACGACCACGAGGCGATCAACCGGCAGTTCGCGCCGGAATTCCGCAACCGTCTCGATGCCATCGTCTCGTTCGGCCATCTCAGCGTCGAGGTGATCGGCACCGTGGTCGAGAAGTTCGTGCTTCAGCTCGAGGCGCAGCTCGGCGACCGCGACGTGACTATCGAGCTGTCCGAGCCGGCGAAGGCTTGGCTGGTCCAGCACGGCTACGACGAGCAGATGGGCGCACGTCCCATGGCGCGCGTGATCCAGGAGCACATCAAGAAGCCGCTGGCGGACGAGGTGCTGTTCGGCAAGCTGAAGGGCGGCGGCCACGTTCGCGTCGTGCTCGTCAAGGACGAGGCCGACGAGACCAAGGAGAAGATCGGCTTCGAATTCGTCGAGGGCCCGGTCACGCCGAAGCAGGAGAAGCTGCCCGGCACCCGCAAGCGCCCGCCGGGCAAATCCAAGCCGGGTGGCCCCGGCGGCTCGAAGGGGCCGACCTCCAAGGGGCCGCTGGTCAAGGTTTGATCGGCACAGGTGACAAATCGAAAAAGGCCGGCTGAGAGCCGGCCTTTTTTTGTTGGCTATCCGTACAGTGAACCGGTTTCAGTCGCCCCGGAGGCGCTGATCGTCCTGCACGCGGACGTGCTCGGCACCGCGCGCGCCGGCTGTGGAAAGCCGCAGCATGCTCAGCATCGCGCCGCAGAGCGCAAATCCAACGCCGACAAGGAGCGCCAGCCTGGTCCCCTCAACCGGATACCGTCCGAGCAACAGCGCCACCAGCGCCGCTCCGGTGGTCTGGCCGAGCAGGCGCGCCGTTCCCAGCATGCCGCTGGCGCCGCCGGCGCGCTCGCGCGGGGCGGCTGCGATCATGGTACGGTTATTGGGGGTCTGGAACAGACCGAAGCCGGCGCCGGCGAGCGCCATCCGCCAGATCACGTCGAGCGGCGTTGGCGTCGCCGGCAAGAAGGCCAGCGCGCCAAGGCCGCAGGCGAATAGCGTGAGCCCAATACCGCCGAGCAGGCCGGCCGGATAATGCTCGACCAGGCGGCCGGCGAGGGGGGCCGCAAACGCCAATGCAATCGGCCATGGCGTGATCAACAGGCCCATATGCACGGCCGAATAGCCGAAGCGGCTCTGGAGATAGAAGGGGATAGCGACGAAGGCGAGCATCTGCCCGCAGAACGACGCGATCGAGGTCGCAATCGACAGCGCGAAAACGGGGATACGCAGCAGGTCGACCGGCAAGAGCGGCGAGGTCATGTGAGTCTCGCGATAGATCAGCAGCGCACCCGCGGCGATCGCGATGGCGAATTGCACGAGACAGGTGATCGCGGCCTCGCCATGACCGACGCTGTCGACCGCCGCGATGCCGACGCCGAACGTGATCGCCGACAGCCCCGCACTCTGCCAGTCGAAGGAGCGGCTCGCGGGCTTGGTGTGCGGCAGGCTGCGCAGGCCCAGCACCAGCGTCACCACGCCGAGCGGCACGTTGATCGCGAACAGCCAGGGCCAGCTTCCGACTGCGAGGATGCCGGCGGCGAGCGTCGGGCCGATCGCGGCCGAGAAGGCGACGACGAGCGCGTTGAGCCCGATGCCGCGGCCGAGCAGGCTACGCGGATAGGTGAAACGCACCAGCGCCGCGTTGACACTCATGATGCCGGCCGCGCCAAAGCCCTGGAGGATGCGCGCGATCGTCAGCGTCGGCAGCGTGTGGGCCAGCGCACAGAAGGCCGATGACAGCGTGAACAGCGCCAGCCCGACCAGATAGACGCGTCGATAGCCGACGATCTCGCCGAGCGAAGCCAGCGGCAGCAGCGAGATCGTGATCGCGAGCTGGTAGCCGCTGACGATCCAGATCGACAAGGCCGGGGTCGCATCGAGATCGGCCGCGATCGTCGGCAGCGCCACATTGACGATGGTGCTGTCGACCACCGCCATGACGATGCCGAACGCAATGGTCAGCACCGCCTGATTGCGTTGCGGCTGCGGCAGGCCGTCGGCATGCTCGATGGTGACTGTCGACATCGTGAGCGGCGTATCGTTGGCGAATCGAACTCGGCCACATGCCGAGTATTGCGCCAACAGGGCAGGGTCGCGATAGTTCCGGAACCGCGCTGCCAGCGCGCCGGCTTACCCAAGCGCGCTTGATGCAGCTGTCCTACACCGCCGGTGGATTGCGGTCGCTGAAGGTCACGCGCTGGTGCCAGTAGGGATAGGGCAGCGTCACCGTGCTCGCGGCATCGAGCTTTGCGACCTGGTCCTTGGTCAAGGACCAGCCGACCGCGCCGAGATTTTCGCGCAGCTGGGTCTCGTTGCGTGCGCCGATGATCAGCGTCGAGACCGTCGGGCGCTGCAGCAGCCAGTTCAGCGCGATCTGCGATACGCTCTTGCCGGTCTCCTTTGCGATCTCGTCGATCGCATCGACGACACGGTAGACGTGCTCGTCCGAGACGGGCGGTCCGAATTCGGCCGTCTTGGGCAGGCGGCTGACTTCCGGTTTCGGCTGACCGCGGCGGATCTTTCCGGTGAGGCGCCCCCAGCCGAGCGGCGACCAGACCACGGCGCCCAACCCCTGGTCGAGGCCGAGCGGCATCAACTCCCATTCGTAGTCGCGCCCGATCAGGGAGTAGTAGGTCTGGTTGGCGACGTAACGCGGAAAACCGTGCTTGTCGGCGACAGCGAGCGACTTCATCAGGTGCCAGCCCGAGAAATTCGAGACGCCGACATAGCGGATCTTGCCGGCGCGCACGAGCACGTCGAGAGTCGAGAGCACCTCTTCGGGCGGCGTGAAGGCATCGAAACCGTGGAGCTGGAACAGATCGATGTAATCGGTGCCGAGCCGGCTCAGCGAACCGTCGATGGCTTTGAGCAGGTGCTCACGCGACGAGCCGATATCGTTGGGACCGTCGCCAAAGCGGAAGGTCGCCTTGGTCGAGATCAGGACCTTGTCGCGGCGACCCTTGATGGCCTCACCGAGCACCCGCTCGGACTCGCCGAGCGAGTAGACATTCGCGGTGTCGAACATCGACACGCCGGCCTCGAGGCAGATGTCCAGAAGACGCCGCGCCTCGGTCGCGTCCGTCGTGCCCCATGCCGCAAGGCGGCCGACGCCGCCGAACGTGCCCGTTCCCAGGCTCAAGGCAGGCACCATGAGGCCGGACCGGCCCAAGCGTCGGTATTCCATCGATCTGCTCCTCGGCTGGCCGCTCGTTGATCGGTACGGCCTTGGTGCCGAGTTTAGCGCAAGCGGGTGCCTTGTCCTATCACGCGCTCACATGGCGGCTCTGCTTGGTAGTCCGTATTTGTTAGGCTACGCTCGTGGTCTGCAAGTTTGCAGCCGAGATCTTCGCGCGCAGCCAAGCCTCGAACGCGCTGACATGGCTACGCCCTTTCGCCTCAGCCGAGCGCACCAGATAGTAGGAGATCGTCTCCACTTCGAATTTGGGTTCGCGGAACGGTACGATGAGCGTGCCCTTGTCCAGCTCCTCGGCGGCAAGGATCTCGCTCTCCAGCACCACGCCAAGCCCCTCGACGGCTGCATCGATCGCCATGGTGGAGCGGTCGAACCACAATTCGTGACGCGCCTTGATGATCGCGCCTGTGACCTTGCGCAGATAATCGGTCCAGGTCAGCGCGTTCGAGGAATGGATCAGCGTGGCGCGCGCGAGATCGCCGGGCTCGCGCAGGTCGAGCTGCTCGATCAGCCGCGGGCTGCAGAGCGGGCGCAGGCGCTCGGCGAGGAGCGGCTCAATCTGCCTGTCGTTCACGACTGGTGGGCGCCCATAGGCGATCGCGAGGTCGAAGCGGATGGTTTCGAGATCGCGCAGATCGGCGATGGTCGACAGTCTGATCCCGATCTCCGGATGCTGGCCGATGAAATCTCCGATCCGCGGTTGTAGCCATTTGGCGGCAAAGCTCGGTCCGCTGGCGATGAACAAATGATCACGCTGCGATTGCGGCGCCACCAGCCGCGTCGCACCCATGATCGTGCCGAACGCGCGCTCGATCTCGCCGGCATAGAGGCGGCCGGCGTTGGTAAGTACGGCACGGCCGGCCTGCCGCGAGAACACGCGCACGCCGAGAAAATCTTCGAGGTTCTGGATGTGATGGCTGATCGCGGAAGGCGTGACCCCGAGCTCCTCGGCAGCGCGGCTGAAGCTGCCGTGGCGGGAAGCAGCTTCGAACGCCGACAGCGCTTTCAGCGGCGGCATGCGCGGCCGCCCCGTTGAGCTTGCTTCATCGGCTGCTGAGTTTTTTGAACTGGCGCCCATCATGTCTGCCCGGTTACGAATTTCTCCATTGCACTGGCAAGTTTCGTACCGCGAACGCCCCGACGCAACAGCTGCGTGCCCACAACCTGACCCGAGACCGGCGAGCAGGCTCCGCATCGCCGCCCGTGCCCCGCGCGCGGCAGATGCCGCTTGCTTAAGGAGACGCCATGACTTCAGCGCTGAAACAAGCCGCCGACGAATTCCTGGTGCGGTACGGCGGAGACGTGTTCCCGAACCTTTTTACGACCGCGAAGGGGACCATCGTCACCGACAGCGACGGGCGCGACTATCTCGATTTCACCTCGGGGCAGATGTGCGCGACGATCGGCCACAACCACGCTGCTATTGTCGCGGCGGTGGAGCGGGCCGGGAAGAAGGCGTTCCATATGTTCAGCGGGATGATTCCCGAAGTGGTGGCCGAGCTCGCCCAGGTGCTGGCGACGGATTGGCTGCCCGGCGATCTCAAGCGCTCGATCTTCATCAACACCGGCTCGGAGGCGACTGAAGTCGCGCTCCGGATGGCCAAGATGTACACCGGCGGCTATGAGGTCCTTGTCCTCGGCGGCTCCTGGCACGGCATCACCGGCGGCGCCGCCTCGGTCTCGATGGCGAGCGACCGCAAGGGCTATGGTGTGCCGCCGCCCGGCGTGTTCGTCATCCCCGAGCCGAATGCCTATCGTCCCTACATCGACAAGGGGAGTGAGGAAGCATCCGCGCTCGCCAATCTCGAGCTGGCGCTGAAAATGTTCGACATGCAGTCGAGCGGGCGGGGCGCGGCGATCATCGCCGAGCCCGTGATCAGCGCCGGCGGCGTGCTGGTGCCGCCAAAGGCCTTCATGGAGGCGCTACGTAGAGCCGCCGACGACCGCGGAATGCTGCTGATCTTCGACGAGGCCCAGACGGCGTTCGGACGCATCGGCCGGAAGACGGGATCGGAACATTTCGGTGTCGTGCCTGACATCATAACGATGTCGAAAACGCTCGGCGGCGGGCTGCCGCTCGCGGCTGTATCGACCACCGAGGCGATCGAGAGCAAGCTGCACGAGGATCACTTTACCTATTACACCAGCCACGTCTCCGATCCGCTGCTGGCCGAGGTCGGGCTCGCGGTGCTGCGTGTGATCGCGGAGGAGAAGCTGGTCGAGCGTGCCAACGTCATGGGCGCCTATCTGCGCGACCACTTCGAGGGTCTTCAGCAGAAATACGAGCAGATCGGCGACATCAGGGGCATGGGGCTTCTGCTCGGCGTCGAGCTGGTCACCGACCGCAACAGTCGGCGCGCGGCCCACCAGCTCGGCGGCCTGACGACGAAGAAGTGCTTTGAACATGGGCTGAGCATGAACATCCGCCGCCGGCCCGAGCGCGGATCGGTGTGGCGCATCGCCCCGCCGCTGACCGTCTCGACCGAGGAGATCGACCGCGCCGTCGAGATCCTGGATCGATCCTTGAGGGAAAGCCTCGACGAGTTGTCGCGAAATTCCGCCGCATGATCAACAGTCCGGAGGCCGACATGATCCGCAGACACGCGCCGACGCTTGCCCTGGCCGTACTTTCGCTTGCGCTGTTGGACGTTCCGACGGCGCAAGCGGCCAGCCCAACCCTCGACAAGATCAGAGAGGTCGGCAAGATCAGCCTCGGCTATCGGGAGGCTTCCATCCCATTCGCCTATCTCGGATCGGACCAGAAGCCGATCGGGCTCTCGCTCGATCTCTGCTCCGCGGTGGCCGACAAGATCAGGATCGTGCTGCAGCGGCCGGAGCTGGGGATCGACTATGTCCCGGTGAATGCGTCCAATCGCATCCCGCTGCTCCAGAACGGCACCATCGACGTCGAGTGCGGCAGCACGACCAACACTGCCGAACGTCAGAAGCAGGTTTCGTTCTCCGTTGCGACCTATGTGGCATCACCGCGCTGGCTGGTGTCTGCGGCGTCGCGGGTGATGGAGCCGAAGGGCCTCGACGGGCAGACGGTCGTCATCACGCAGGGCTCGTTGAACGTTGCGGTCGCAAAGCAGGTTCTCGGCGAGCAGAAACTGAACGTGACGATCATCCAGGCCAAGGATCACGCCGAGTCCCTGCTGATGCTGGGAACGGGCCGCGCCGCGGCGTGGTTCGAGGACGACATCCTGATCGCCGGGCTCGTCGCGAACGCGTCCGATCCGAAGGCCTTCCGGATGCTGGGCGCGACCTATGCGCCGTCCTACTACGGATTGATGACCCGTCGGGAAGATCCCGAGTTCAAGGCCTTGGTCGACACCGCGATCAAGGAGAACATGGCCTCCGGCGCGTTCGACAAGCTCTATGCCAAATGGTTCGAGGCGCCGATTCCGCCGAAGGGACAGAACCTCCGGCTTCCCATGAGCGAGGCGATGAAGGCCCGCGTCGCCTCACCGAGCGAAACGCTCGCGCCGTAGGAGCGTCAATGCCGCAACTGGCTCTGCCTGAAGTCGCGCGGCGACATCCCGAAATGATCGCGGAAGACGCGGCCGAAATGCGAGAGGTCGTTGAAGCCCCAGGCGAAGGCGATCTCGCTGATGTGGCGATGGGCGAGCAGAGGCGAGGCGAGATCCCTCCGACATCGGGCGAGGCGTTCGGCAAGGACATGACGCTGGAAGGAGGTGTCCTCGTCTGCGAGAAGATCGTTGACATAGCGCGGGGAGATGCCGAGCGCGGCTGCGGTCTCAGCGACCGAGAGATCGGGATCGGCGAGGTGCGCGCGGATGTGCGCCTTCACTCGGTAGAGCAGGGCCGAGCGGTGGGTCGAGGACGGCAGCGGTGACTTGCCGAGCCGCTCGCTCAACGCCATCGCAAGCAGATCAACTGCCTGCTCCGACAGCGCCGTGGCCGTATCCGGAGCCAAGCTATCCGCATTCTGGCAGAGCCGGACAATGAAATCATAGGCGAGCCGCTCGAGCGGTGCGTCGACGCCAAATGACATTGCGGTCAGCGTCTCGGTGCCGCCGAGCCGCCGCTGCAGCATCTCGCGTGGGACCTTGAAGATGGTCTGCGTAAAACTGTCGTTGAACTTCAGCTCGTACGGGCGCGTTGTGTCGTAGATCGCGAACTCGCCAGGGTGGATCACGGTCTCGCGGCCGTCCTGCACAACACCACCGTTGCCGCGGTTGCCGAGCGCGACGAGGACGAAGTCCTGATCCGAGCGCGCGATGCGCGACGGTGTGCGGAAGACGTGCTGGCGGTCCGAGCAGACCTCGGAGCACACGGCCTTGCCGAGCGAGGCCTGCGTGACCGAGCCATGAAAGGCGCTGCCGAGGTCGGACTTGCAGTCGAGCCCGACGAAGACGTCGCAGACGATGTCCTGCCAGAGCGCGAGCCGCCGGTAGCCGGGACTGCCGTCTGTCGTGAACTGGATTGGCATCAGGACAGCCTCCCTTTCACATCCTGCAAAACCGCATGTTGGCGCAGATCGAGCCTGACCGGAGGCAAATTCCGTACCGGGCGATCCCTTCCAGTCGAGTTTTTGTTCCGCCGTGGTCGAGCGCCTGGCCGCCCGGCTTGGCCAAATAGACTGCATCGGACGTGGCTTGCGATCAACCGGCAATGGAGGCGGCAATGGGCATCGAACATCCGAAATACAAGGTTGCGGTGGTGCAGGCGGCTCCGGCCTGGCTCGATCTCGACGCTTCGATTGACAAGTCGATTGCGCTGATCGGGGAGGCCGCGGAAAAGGGCGCCAAGCTGATCGCCTTTCCGGAAGCTTTCATCCCCGGCTACCCCTGGCACATCTGGCTGGATTCCCCGGCCTGGGCGATCGGGCGGGGCTTCGTGCAGCGCTATTTCGACAACTCGCTGTCCTATGACAGCCAACAGGCCGAGCGCCTGCGCGAGGCCGTGCGCAAGGCAAAGCTCACCGCCGTGATCGGCCTGTCCGAGCGCGATGGCGGCAGCCTTTACCTCGCGCAATGGCTGATCGGCCCCGATGGCGAGACCATCGCAAAGCGCCGCAAGCTGCGGCCGACCCATGCCGAGCGCACGGTCTATGGCGAAGGCGACGGCAGCGACCTTGCCGTGCATGCGCGGCCCGACATCGGCCGGCTCGGCGCGCTGTGCTGCTGGGAGCATCTGCAGCCGCTGTCGAAATACGCGATGTACGCTCAGAACGAGCAGGTCCATGTCGCGGCCTGGCCGAGCTTCTCGCTCTACGATCCCTTCGCGCCGGCATTAGGGGCCGAGGTCAACAACGCGGCTTCGCGCGTCTATGCGGTGGAAGGCTCCTGTTTCGTGCTCGCGCCTTGCGCCACCGTCTCGCAGGCCATGATCGACGAGCTCTGCGACCGGCCGGACAAGAATGCGTTGCTGCATGCGGGCGGCGGCTTTGCGGCCATCTACGGCCCCGACGGCAGTCAGATCGGGGACAAGCTGGCGCCCGATCAGGAAGGCCTGCTGATCGCAGAGATCGATCTCGGCGCCATCGGCGTTGCCAAGAATGCCGCCGATCCCGCAGGCCATTATTCGCGGCCCGACGTCACACGGCTGCTGCTCAACAAGAAGCGGTACCAGCGGGTCGAGCAGTTCGCGCTGCCGGTCGACACCGTCGAGCCTATGGACATTGCCGCGGCGGCAAGCTGATCGCCGCGATCACGGGAGAGGATCCGGCCATGGAATCAGCAATTCCTGCGCATCTCGAAACCCCACGCACGCGCCACAAGCGCGTGCCGGACGATTACCAGCCGCCATATCCGTCCTTCGTGGCGCGCTACAAGCCTTCGGTCAGCCGGGTCGTGATGGCCTATTTCGGTGTTCAGTATGGCGGTGCGGCACCGGCGGCAGCAATTGACGCGTCGAAAGAACTCGCAGGATTGTTCGCAATGGATGGCGGCCCGTCACATTGGGACCGTGCGCGTTATGCCGATCAGTCCGGCTCCGAGAATGTTGTCACAGTCGCTTATTGGGACAATCTCGCGCGCTTTGATGCCTGGTTCGCGCGAGCTCGCGAGATGTGGACCGGGCGGCAGCGCGAAGGCATCGGTACCTTCATCGAGGTGTTGCGTCCCATTGTGACCCGTCACGAGACGCTGTTCTCCTCGCCCGATCGGCCCGAAGGTATCGCCGTCGTTGCGGAGGGCATGAGCGGTGAGGTGCAGGAGCACGCCTATTGGGGCGGCATGCGCGATCGCATCCCGCAATCACAGACCGATGCCATGGCGCCCGCGGGGACTCTAGGGCTGATCCGCGACGGCGCGCGGCTGAGAGTCGTGGCGCACGATAATCTCTGCCTGATCCGGTCCGGGCAGGACTGGAGCGATACGGAAGCATCCGAGCGAAAGCTCTATCTCGACGACGTCGAACCGGTGCTACGCGAGGGCATGGATTTTCTGCGCGATGATGGCCTCGCGATTGGCTGCTATGCCAACCGCTACATGCAGGTGCTGACGGCCGACGGCAGCGCGAGCGAAAAGTCCTACGGTCAGAGCTGGTGGAAGAGCCTCGCCGCGCTCGAACGCTGGGCGGAGTCGCATCCGACTCACGTCAAGATCTTCGGCGCGGCTATGAAATATCTGTCGACGCTCGGGCCGTCAGCCAAGCTGCGGCTCTATCACGAGGTGACGGTGGCAGCCGCCGATGAACAGTTCTTCGAATATCTGAACTGTCACTCGAAGACGGGTATGCTTGCTGCGGTCGAAACGGTCAGCACCTAAGCGACGCAATGGCCGAGCAGCTCGGGATGTGCCGCGCAGATGTGATGCGCGCCGGCCTCTCGCAGCTCGGTCTCGCTGCCATAGCCGTAGAGCACGCCGATGGCGGTCATTCCGTTGGTGCGGGCGCCGACCACGTCGTGGCTGCGGTCGCCGATCATGATCGCGCTGTTCCCATCGACCCTGGCCTCATCGAGCGCGTAGCGGAGCAGGTCGCGCTTGTCGACGCGCGTGCCGTCGAGCTCGGATCCGAACACGCGTTCGAAATACGGCTTCAACCCGAAATGATCGACGATGCGGCTGGCGTAGACGGCGGGCTTGCTGGTCGCCACGAACATGCGCTGACGTGTCGCTGCGAGCGAAGATAACGTGTCCGTAATTCCGCTGTAAGCCTCGTTCTCGAACAGGCCGATATCGCTGAAGCGCTCGCGATAGAGCAGCAGTGCGCGGTCGGCGAGCTCATCGGCTCCGGTGAGCTTGCGCAGGCTGGCAAGCAGCGGAGGGCCGATGCACCAGGTCAGTTCGTCCTCGCTCGGCACGGGAACGCCGAGCCGTTCCAGCGCATATTGGATCGAGCGGGTGATCCCGGGCTTCGGGTTCGTCAGCGTGCCGTCGAGATCAAAAAAGATTGTCACCATCGGGCGGGACCGGTGTTGATACTGCCGTCTGTTGCTAGTTGGCTCTGGTTCCAAGTCAAGGTCCGATTTGTCCTGTTACGTCGATGCCATGCGAATAGCTCGGGTCATTGCTGTCTTGTGCCAGGTCCTCGTGCAGTCGCCGGCGCTTGCAGAGGAGGCGCCCCCCATCGATGCGCCTCCGAAGGCCGAGGAACCCGAGAGGCCGCCGGAGAAACCGAACGACGCGCGCGAGAGCGACACGCGGGAGTCGATCTGCCTGATCGTGGAGGCGGCCGCGCGCGACAATAGCCTGCCGCTGGAATTCTTCGCGCGCGTGATCTGGCAGGAAAGCCGCTTCCAGGCCGATGCGGTCGGGCCCATGACGCGCAGTGGCCAACATGCGCAAGGGATCGCGCAGTTCATGCCGGGCACTGCCAGCGAGCGCGGGCTGCTCGATCCGTTCAATCCGGTGCAGGCCTTGCCGAAGTCGGCCGAATTCCTGAATGAGCTGCGCAACCAGTTCGGCAATCTCGGCCTTGCCGCCGCCGCCTACAACGCCGGCCCTCGGCGGGTGCAGGAATGGCTCGCCGGCACCGGACCGATGCCCGAGCAGACCCGCAATTACGTCTATGCCATCACCGGCACCAGTGTCGATGCCTGGGCCAAGGCGGGGAGCACCGGCAAGGGACCGCCCAGCTCACCCCCGACGAGCTGCCGTGATCTGATGGCGCTGCTCAAGCGTGCTCCCAATCCGTTCGTCGCCGAGCTCGAGCAGCATGTCGAGCTTGCAGCCGCAAAGATCTGGGGCGTCCAGCTCGCGGCCGGCTTCGACCGCAACAGGGCGCTGACGATGTATTCCCGGGCCGTGACGAAACTGAGCACCGTGATCGGCGAGCGTGATCCGAGCCTGCTCTCCTCGGTGATGCGCAGCCGCGGCACACGCGCGTTCTATCAGGTCCGCATCGGCACGGATACGCGCGCCGAGGCTGATGATCTGTGCAACCGCATCCGCAAGGCGGGCGGGGCGTGCTTCGTGCTGAGGAACAGGGGTGTGGCGGGGTAGGATAAGCTGTCATTCCGGGGCGCGACGAAGTCGCGAACCCGGAATCCATCGTCAGCGATTTCTGTGGCCTGATGGATTCCGGGTTCGCGCCAAGTGGCGCGCCCGGAATGACGGCGGTGGGTGTGTCACGCATGCCAGCCCCGCCGCACCCTTCCTTGACGCGCGCCCCCGTCTCGCCCGTTATGCCGGCACGATTCCTCACCGGCCAAAGCTTCCGTGGCGCTTCCTCCGCTCGATTCACCGCAATGGAATAGTCCCTGGCGCGCCTTCGCGTGGGGACTGCGCTCGATCACGCAGACGATCCTCACCATCGTGCTGTTCGTGACCTATCTCGGCATCGGTGCGCTCGCTCACGACACCCATTTCAGCCTGCTCTGGGCATTGTGCTCGACGCTGTTCGTCTGGGCAGGTCCGGCGCAGATCATCCTGATCACCACGCTCGGCTCGGGCGCCACCATCATCCAGTCGGCAATCGCGGTGACCGTCAGTGCCATCCGCCTGTTTCCGATGGTGGTCTCTGTGCTGCCGCTGATGCGCACACCCACGACCAAGCGGCGCGAGCTGATTTTCGCCGCGCATCTCACTGCAGTGACGCTGTGGGTCGAATGCCATCGCTTCCTGCCGCAGGTGCCGCGCGAACGGCGGATCGCCTTCGTCCACGGGCTCGGCTGCGGGCTCGTCTCCGTGTGCCTCGTCGCCAATATCGTCGGCTATTTCCTCGCCGCCAACCTGACGCAGACGCTTGGTGCGGCGATCCTGCTGTTGACGCCGCTGTCGTTCCTGTTCTCGACCGCGCGCAACAGCCGCGAGGTCGCCGATGTCGTCGCGCTCGTGCTGGGCATCGTGCTCTATCCTCTGGCGGCGAAGATGAACTCCGGTCTCGACATCCTCGTCAGCGGCGTGGTCGCCGGGACGATCGCTTATGGCGTGCACTGGTGGCGGGAGGTGCGCGCATGAGCTTTGCGCAAGCGATCGGCGACTGGCACGCGCTGGCGGTGCTGTTCGTCGCCGGCGTCGTTCCCAACCAGATCTGGCGCATGCTGGGCCTGTGGTTCGGCGGCGGCATCGACGAGGGCTCGGAGCTGCTGGTCTGGGTCAGGGCGGTCGCCACCGCGATCCTGGCCGGCGTCATCGCCCAGATCGTGGTCCAGCCACCGGGCGCGCTGGCCAGCGTGCCTGACGTCCTGCGTTATGGCGCGGTCGGTGCCGGGCTCGTCGTTTTCCTGCTGACCCGCCGTTCGATCTTCGCGGGCGTGGTCACGGGCGAGGTCTTCATGCTGGCCGGCAAGTGGTGGTTGGGCTAAAACCGCCAGCGAACAGCCAGGGAATAGGACATATGGTTCGCGAACAGGAGCTCCGCGAGGGCGAGGTCGCCATCGAGCTGCCGCCGCCGCAAGATGCCGGCCTCGTCTTCATCGGCCGTATCCGCACGCCCTGGTCGTCGCGGCTGGAGACGCCGCGGCAGGGGCGTCACGATGGCCCGATCTGCCGGCTCGAGATCTTCGAGCCGTTCGTGCCCGCGATCAAGGGCGTCGATTTCTACAGCAATCTCGAGGTCCTGTACTGGCTCGACAAGTCGCGCCGCGACATCATCCTGCAGAGCCCGAAGAACAACGAGAAGACCCGCGGCACGTTTTCGCTGCGCTCGCCGGTGCGGCCCAATCCGATCGGCACCTCGATCGTCAAGCTGGTCGGCATCGATGGCAATGCCATCCTGGTGCGCGGCCTCGATTGCATCGACAACACGCCGCTGATCGACATCAAGCCCGACCGCTGCGAGTTCACGCCGCTGGCCGCGCCGCAAAAGGGTGATTTCGAGACGGAGTGACTTTCTCCGTCATTCCGGGGCGACGCGAAGCGTCGAACCCGGAATCCATCGGGCGGCAGTGACGGTAGTGAAATGGATTCCGGGCTCGCGACTTCGTCGCGCCCCGGAATGACGATCAACCCTTCAACGCCGCCATCAGCTTCGCCGCGTGTTCTTGCAGCACCTTGTCGTCTTCCTTGCGGCTCGCCGGCGGCAACATGGCGACGCCGTCGTGGCGCGGCATCACGTGCATGTGCAGGTGAAACACCACCTGTCCGCCGGCGGGCTCGTTGAACTGCTGCACGGTGATGCCGTCGGCGTCGAACGCCTTCATCGCGGCGGCCGCGATCTTGTGCGCGCCGCGGGCGACATGGGCATAATCGTCGGGCTTGATGTCGAGGATGTTGCGGGCAGGGGCCTTCGGGATCACCAGCGTGTGACCGGGCACCCGCGGCATGATGTCGAGGAAGGCGAAGACGTGCCCGTCCTCGTACACCTTGTAGCAGGGCAGTTCGCCGCGCAGGATCTTTGCGAAGATGTTGTTGCTGTCGTAGGCGGTCATGGCGGCGGCTCCTCGGACGATTTGCGCTTACTGTCACCAGCCGTGGCGAGGCGTCAAGGCGCCTCGTCGGCCCCTTTGCGGAACGGGCCGAGCTCGGCGAGCTCTCGTCCGGCTTCCGCAACATAGGCGCGCTCGCGCTTGAGGTAATCGTCGATGGCGCGGCGCAGGCCAGGATCGGCGATGAAGTGGGCGGAATGCGTGGTGCGCGGCAGGTAGCCGCGCGCGATCTTGTGCTCGCCCTGCGCGCCGGCCTCGACGTGTTTGAGGCCGCGCTTGATCGCGAAATCGATCGCCTGGTAGTAGCAGACCTCGAAATGCAGGAACGGGTGATGCTCGACCGCGCCCCAATTGCGGCCGAACAGCGTGTCCGAGCCGATGAAGTTGATCGCGCCCGCAATCCAGCGATTGTTGCGGCGGGCCATCACCAGCAGCACGTCCTCGTTCATGGTCTCGCCGATCAGCGAGAAGAACTCGCGCGTTAGATACGGCCGACCCCATTTGCGCGAGCCGGTCTCCATATAGAATGCGAAGAAGGCATCCCAGGCATCTTCGGTGATGTCCTTGCCGGTGAGCCAATGGATCGTGATGCCGGCCGCGAGCGCATCGCGCCGCTCGCGCTTGATCGACTTGCGGTGGCGCGAGTTCAACGTCGCCAGGAAGTCGTCGAAGCTCGCAAAGCCCTCATTGTGCCAGTGGAACTGCTGGTCGGTGCGCTGGAGGAAGCCGTGCTCGGCGAGCAGCTTCCATTCCGACTCCCGCGCGAAGGTGACGTGAACGGAGGAGGCCTTGCTGACGCCGCACAGCGCGATGAGCCCGCTCGCCAGCGCCTCATTGATGCGCTCGCGATCGATGCCGTCGCGCACCAGCAGCCGCGGCCCCGTGGCCGGCGTGAAGGGAACCGAGACCTGGAGCTTCGGATAGTAGCGTCCGCCGGCGCGCTCATAGGCGTCCGCCCAGCCGCGGTCGAAGACGTACTCGCCCTGGCTGTGCGATTTCAGATAGCAGGGCACGACGCCAGCCACGCGGCCGCCTAGCCTGGCGACCAGATGCCGGGGTCCCCAGCCAGTCCGGATCGTGGCCGAACCCGATTTCTCCACGGCGGAGAGAAATGCATGTGAGACGAACGGGTTGTAGGCGGGACTTGAGAGGCCGAGGGAATCGCTTGGAAGAGCGGATGAGGTTCCGGCGCCAGCCCCATTGCACCGTCCGCCGGGATTGGCGCAGGCGTCCCAATCCTCCGGTGACACGTCGCCAATCGAAGGTACGGCCTCGAGCGTGATTTCCGATGATGCCATCGTGCCCAAGATCGTGCATTGCAGCAGCGACTTCAAGAGGGCGGGAACATCAGGGGGTCGCGTGTCCCGGACGCAGTGCAGCGCTCCTTCAGCGGTGCGCTGCAGAGCCGGGGCCCATGTGGCAGCGCGCTCGCAGAGAGATGGGTCCCGGCTCTGCGCCGCAACGCTGAAGCGTTGCAGCTTGTCCGGGACACGCGAGGTGCTACGGCACGAACCCCTCGAAGATCATCTGGTCCGCATACCGCCCGACCCGGCTCCGCTGCTCCGGGGTGCGGACGGTCCAGCCGAGCAGGGCGCAGCCGAACAGGTTGCGGGCGATCCAGGGGGCGGGGGCCGGCAGGTGGTCGACCTTGAAGGCGACGAAATGCGGCCGGGTCTGCAAGCCGTGGCGCAGGTACAGCATGCTGTCGCGCTGTTCTTGGGTGAGGTTGGCCCAGTACTCGTCCTCATAGCTCCGCTGCGCGACGATGCCGCGCGGACGGTTGGGCAACAGGTCACGCAGCGCCAGCACCTGGTCGGGATCGAAGGACATGCCGACGGCGGGGCCGTCATACGAGGCCAACACCTCGGCCATCCGCTTCACCAGCTTGCGATCGCCACCGAAATGGCTCTTCACCTCGATCACCAGGGGCACACGTCCGGCGACCATGGCGCAGAGGTCGGCGAGCGACATCATCCGCTCGTCGGTGTCCTTGAACCTGACGGCCTTCAGCTCGGTCGCGGTCTTTGCGATCACCTCGCCGGTGGCCTCGGTGAGTCGGCCCAGGGCATGGTCGTGATGGACCATGGCCTCGCCGTCGGCCGAGAGCTGGATATCGACCTCGATCGCAAAATTACCAGCAATCGCAGCCTGCACCGCGCCCGGCATGTTCTCGACGATGCCGCGCGAAATGTCATGCAGGCCGCGATGGGCGACCGGCCGCGCTGTCAGCCAATCCGGAGCGCGCATTTGGCGTCAGGCGACCTCGAACACGCCTTCGACCTCGACCGCCGCATCCGCGGGCAGCGAGGCGACGCCGACGGTGGTGCGGGCGTGGCGGCCCTTGTCCCCGAAGGCGGCAACCATCAGGTCGGAGGCGCCGTTGAGCACCTTCGGCGCATCCAGGAAATCCGGGGCCGAGTTGATGAAGCCGCCGAGGCGCACCACGCGTACGACCTTGTCGAGATCGCCGAGCGCCGCCTTGACCTGGGCCAGCAGGTTGACGGCGCAGCCGCGCGCGGCTGCGGCGCCGTCCTCGATCGAGACGCCGGCGCCCAGCTTGCCCTTGGCGATCAGCTTGCCGGCGGGGTCGAAGCAGACCTGGCCGGAGACGAACAGGAGGTTGCCCGTGCGCACGAAGGGCACGTAGTTGGCGACGGGGGAGGGGGCCTCGTGCAGCTTGATGCCTTGCTCCGCCAGTTTCTGCTCGACCGTGCCCGCCATGTCCGACCTCGTTGTCCAAAAATCCTTCGTTCCGGCGCGTCCCCTGGATGGCCGGGCGCGCCCTGTTTCGCCCATCGTGCCGCCACATGCAAGCAACCGGAGGGGGGCGCATTGTGTTGGGGGGGCAGCAGGTTCAACGTGGAGGGGCAATATTACCTGTACGGCCTCAGTTGCGGCGCAATGGAACGGTCATTAAAATGTCGAATCTGCGCTTTCCTCAGGGAACAGACATGTTGCACCTTTTCCGGACTTCGCTCGGTGTGATGGCGCTCGCCGCAGCCAGTGTTGGCCTTGGCGGCGAAGCCCAGGCCGCCAACGGTCCGTTTCTTGCGCACCAGGCGCTCTATGACCTCCGCCTCGTCAAATCGCGCACCAATTCGGTCAATAGCGCCCGCGGCCGGATCCTCTACAATTTCACGGGGAACGCCTGTGAAGGCTATACCTCGGAATTCCGCCAGGTCTCCGAGCTCGACAGCGGCGAGGGCAAGGTCACGCTCAGCGACCTCCGCTCCAACTCCTGGGAGGATGCCGCGGGCAAGAGCTACCGTTTCAAGATCGAGACGCGCATGAACGAGACGGATGCCGGCCGCGTCGACGGCTCTGCCGAGCGCGACGGCGACCACATCAACGTCAAGCTGAAGCTTCCGGCGCCGAAGACGTTCACGCTCGACGGCAAGATCGTGTTCCCGACCGAGCAGATCCAGCGCATCATCGCAGCGGCGAGGCAAGGCAAATCGCTGCTCGAACTCTCCGTCTATGACGGCTCCGATGACGGCCAGAAGGTCTACAACACGCTGACCGTGATCGGTCAGCCGATCCCCGCCGACCGCGCCACCTCGTCCGATCCGTCGACTGCGGACGAGCACATGAAGTCGCTCAAGCGCTGGCCGGTCACCGTCAGCTATTTCGACCGCGACGCCCAGCAGAAGGAGGGCGAGCAGACGCCGGTCTATGCGATGGCGTTCGAGCTCTACGAGAACGGCGTCTCGCGCCAGCTCATGCTCGACTACAACGATTTCGTCATCTCCGGCGCCATGGGCAAGTTCGACGTGAAGGACAGCAAGCCCTGTAATTGAGGCACAGAGCTCTCCGCGCGCGCAGTGCCCGTAGGGTGGGCAAAGCGTAGCGTGCCCACCACTTCGAGGCGCGAGTGATGAAAGATGGTGGGCACGGCGCAAGGGCGCCTTTGCCCACCCTACAAGATGCCTCTTCGCCGCTTCACCGTGACAGGGCTAGCTCTCGTCACACTCTCCCGCTACGCTCCCTCACAACCACAAACTCGGGGAGCCAGCCCATGCCGAAGCTCGACCATCTCCGCCCCAGCGGCCTGCATCACAATCCAGCCTATTCCCACGTCGTCACCGCGACGGGCGCGCGCACGATCTACATTTCCGGCCAGGTCTCGACCGACGAGGAGGGGCGGATCGTCGGCGAGGGCGATATCGCCGCGCAGACGACGCAGGTGATGCAGAATCTCGGCCTCGCGCTGAAGGCCGCGGGGGCAAGCTATTCCAACATCGTCAAGATCACGACCTTCGTGGTGAACTACAAGCCGGAGCTGCGCCCCATCATCGGCAAAGCCCGTTCGGCCTTCTTCGAAGGCATGGAGCCGCCGGCCTCGACGCTTGTCGGCGTCTCCGCGCTCGCTGCGCCGGAATGGCTGATCGAGATCGAGGCGGTCGCGGTTGCGGATTGAGGTTTTCCTGTACCCCGGATGAAGCGCAGGCGTAATCCGGGAAGCCTGTCGCCACGGAGCACTGTCCCGGATTGCGCTGCGCTCCATCCGGGCTACAGGTGCTATGAGTGCTTCGCCTCCGACAGCTCTTGCAGAACGGCTATCGCCTCATCCGCACGGTCAACGGGTACGAAGAGATGGTCGTGGTGGAACGCCGACACGGCATTCACGCTGATGCCGGCGTCGGCGAGGCGCGCCGTGATTGCCGCCAGGAAGCCGACCGCATCGAGCGCGGAGTGAACCGTGAGCGTGATCAAGCGTGAGGCGAATTCGTAGCGCAGTCCCGCCCGTTCGGCATCCTCCAGCGGTGCTACGACCGTTGTGCTCTCCTGCTCGCGGAAGATCAGGAGCGGATCGACTGCTGCGGGAATAGTCTCGTCTGCCGCGATCGTGCAAAATGCGAAGGTGCCCGGTCGCAGCTCCGGTTTCATCTGTCTCAGCAGCGCATTGAGATCGCGTTCGCCCGTCATCACTCCTGCGCCTTCTCCGGGCCCTGATAGGCAATGCCGCGGATCACCGCGGCGCTGCCGAACTTCTTGCGCAGGCTGTCGACCGCGCGTTCGGCGTGGGCGGCGCGGCGGTCGAGCATGTCGGTGTCGTCGATTGCCGAGCCCTCGCGCAGCGCGCTGACACCGGCGCCCATCAGGCGGAAGGCGGTGCCGTCGATTTCCTTGGCCAGCATCTCGCGGCAGATCGAGAAGATCTTCGCGGCGAGCTGCGTCGGCGCGGCGATCGATTGCGAGCGCGTGCGCTGGCGGAAGTCGGCGGTCTTCAGCTTCAGCGTCACGGTGCAGCCGGCGAGCTCGCTGCTCTTCAGTCGCGACGACGTCTTCTCGCAGAGTCGCCACAGGATCTTCTCCAGCGTCGCGAAATCGCGGATGTCGGTTTCGAACGTCGTCTCGCTGGAGATCGTCTTGGCGCCGCGGTCAGGCTCGACGCGGCGATCGTCGATGCCGCGTGCGAGCCGCCACAGCCTGCGGCCCTCGCTCGGAAACTGCCGCATCATCTCGATCTCGTCGGCCTTCTGCAGATCGGCGATGATGCGGAAGCCGCGCTGCACCAGGCGTTCCTGCGTCGCGGGACCGACGCCGAAGATGAAGCCGACCGGCTTTTCCGCCAGCATCAACCGCGCTTCCTCCTGGTCGAGCGCGGCAAAGCCTCTGGGCTTGTCGAGGTCGGAGGCGATCTTGGCCAGGAACTTGTTGCAGGACAGTCCGACCGAGACGGTGATGCCGATGTCGCGCTCGACGTCGCGGGCAAAGCGCGCCAGCACCTTGGCGGGGATCATGCCGTGCACGCGCTCGGTGCCGGAGAGATCGAGGAAGGCCTCGTCGATCGAGAGCGGCTCGACTAGCGGCGTCAGCGCCTGCATGGCCTGGCGGACCTCGCGGCCGACCCGGACGTACTTTGCCATATCCGGGCGGATCACGGTCGCATGCGGGCAGGCTTCCAATGCCTTGAACATCGGCATCGCCGAGCGAACGCCATAGGTGCGCGCGATGTAGCAGGCCGCCGACACCACGCCGCGCTTGCCCCCGCCGATGATGACAGGCTTGTCGGCGATGTCAGGGTTGTCGCGCTTCTCGACCGTCGCGTAGAAGGCGTCGCAGTCGATATGGGCGATGGTCAGGCCGGCGAGCGAGCGGTGGCGGACGAGGCGGGGGGAACCGCAGGCCGTGCAGCGCCGCACGCCCAGGTTCTCTACGCCCATGTCGAGGTCGGCCAGACAATCCCGGCAGAAGCAGCGGGGCCCGGCCGGCTCTGGGACGCTCACGGCACGTCGCGCTCCCAGGAGGGGTCGCCGAGCGCATCGCCGAGGACCTGCCGCGCCGCGGCAACGTTGGCCGGGTGCAGTTCCGCGGCCTTGGCAAAGGCCTTCACGGTAGCATCGTCCCGCATCACGAAATCGAGCACGTTGAGGAGGAAATTCGGGTCCGCGGCGGCGTTGCGCAGTGTCTCCGGACCGACCCCCGTCTCGGCCAGGAACAGGCCCAGCCGCTCAGGCTCGCCCGCGACGAAGGACAGGGCCTGAATCGCAACGATTTCAGCGACTTCGCGGGGGTTGTGAACAGGCTTTTTCACGGGGACGGTTTGCCTTTCCGTTAACTTTCGGTCTCTAATTTGGAATCATCATGCCCGAGTCTCGTGCTCAAGTCTTCCGGCCCCGGACAAGCAACTGGAAACCACATCGCAGAAAGTGGACCCTCGGGTTTAACGAAACTCAAGCGAATCTGAGGCTAGTTTGAATCCAGTTTTCGAAACGCCGGGAAGCGGCGTCTGAGGCGTCATATGTACCGGTCCTTCGGACCAATCAGGAGGGCGGGATGGCTAAGACCGTCCTGATCGTGGAAGACAACGAGCTCAACATGAAGCTCTTCCGCGACCTGTTGGAGGCGCACGGGTACCAGACCTCCGGCACCAGCAACGGCTACGAGGCGCTCGACCTCGTGCGCAAGATGCGGCCCGACCTCGTGCTGATGGACATCCAGCTGCCGCAGGTCTCCGGCCTCGAGGTGACACGCTGGATCAAGGACGATCCGGAGCTGCGTGCCATTCCCGTTGTCGCGGTCACGGCGTTCGCGATGAAGGGCGACGAAGAGCGCATCCGCGAGGGCGGCTGCGAAGCCTATTTGTCCAAGCCGATCTCGGTCGGCAAATTCATTGAGACGGTCCGGCGTTTTATCGGATAGGAAGTGAGTTCACAGTGTCCGCGCGTATCCTGGTCGTCGACGACGTTCCCGCCAACGTCAAGCTGTTAGAGGCCCGCCTTTCCGCCGAATATTTCGACGTGATGACCGCTGCGAACGGCACCGAGGCGCTCGCGATCTCAAGGCGTGCCGAATGCGACATCATCCTGCTCGACGTGATGATGCCCGACATGGACGGGTTCGAGGTCTGCCGCCGCCTCAAGACCGATCCGGCGACGCACCACATTCCCGTCGTGATGGTCACCGCGCTCGACAGCCCCGCCGACCGCAACCGCGGGCTCGAGGCCGGTGCCGACGACTTCCTGACCAAACCCGTCTCCGACGTCGTGCTGATCGCGCGGGTGCGCTCGCTGACGCGGCTGAAGATGATGACGGATGAGCTGCGCATGCGCGCCATCACCTCGCTCGAGATCGGCATGCAGGCGCCCGAGCGCAGTGCGATCGCCGACACCGGCAAGGGCGGCCGCATCCTGCTGGTCGACGACCGCCAGTCCTCCTACGAGCGGCTGGCGACAATCCTCGCTGCCGAGCACACCATCGACGTCGAGCCGAACCCGACGGAGGCGCTGTTCCACGCCGCCGAAGGCAATTACGACCTCCTGATCGTCTCGCTCGACCTCAACAATTTCGACGGCCTGCGCCTGTGCAGCCAGGCGCGCTCGCTGGAGCGCACGCGGCACGTGCCGATCCTGGCCATCGCCGACCCCGAGAACTCGACGCGGCTGCTGCGCGGCCTCGAGATCGGCGTCAACGACTACCTGCTGCGTCCGATCGACAAGACCGAGCTCTTGGCGCGCGCCCGCACCCAGATTCGCCGCCGCCGTTACACCGATCATTTGCGCGACAATGTGCAGAACTCGATCGAGATGGCGATCACCGACGCGCTGACCGGCCTGCACAATCGCCGCTACATGGAGAGCCATCTGGCGACGCTCGCCGAGCAGGCCGCGACCCGCGGCAAGCCGCTGGCGCTGATGATCCTGGACATCGACTATTTCAAGTCGATCAACGACAATTACGGCCACGATGCCGGCGACGACGTGCTGCGCGAGTTCGCGGTGCGGGTGCGCAAATCGATCCGCGGCATTGATCTCGCCTGCCGCTACGGCGGCGAGGAATTCGTCATCGTGATGCCGGAGACGGATCTCCACGTCGCCGGCATGGTCGCCGAGCGCCTTCGCCGCTCGATCGCGGGCGAGCCGTTCGCGATCCACAAGGGTGCCAAGCGCATCGAGGTCACGATCTCGATCGGCCTCACCACGCTGGAGCGCAAGGGCGAGGCCGTCGCCGACGTCCTCAAGCGCGCCGACACCGCGCTCTACCGCGCCAAGCACGACGGCCGCAATCGCGTGGTGTCGCACGCAGCGTAAGGGCCGTCCGCGCAAAGTTGCGAAAACAACCCCATGCACAGTAGCCGGTGCGAGCCGGATCAATGGGTTACGCGGGTGGCGAGTTGGCTTGCGCCTGCGGCAGCGTCATTTGACCCGTCGGGCAAAACAGGAGCATATTGGTAGGGTCGCGAAATGGTCCTGACGGTAGTCAGGCGCCCGCGCTTCCTCCGCAAATTCCGGTGTCATTCTCCGCCTTGTGCGCAGTCGCGCACTGGAGCGGGGAATCCAGTACGCCGCAGCTTCTCGGGTCTAGCCTCACTGTCTCTGGAATACTGGATCACCCGCTTTCGCGGGTGATGACAGCGAGCGATCAGGCGAGAGCGGTTAGTCTGGAGCGCGCTTGCTCCGTTTCTCCGCCGGGTTCGCATCCTCGCCCACATCCACCCCCGCATTCCGCAACAACACCTTCGCCGCTTCCTTCGCGGCCCTTGCCATCGCGGGATCGTCACGCACCAAGTCCTGCGCGATGGAGCCGTCGACCAGCAGCACCAGCTGTGTCGCGAGAGCCTCCGCATCGGCGACGCCGAGCTCGGTCAGGCGGTCGCGAAACCAGAGGCGGCGGCTTTCCTTGAAGGCGATCGCGATCTTCTTCACGGCGCGGTCGGCGGGGCCGAGCTCGGCGACCGCGTTGACGAACGGGCAGCCGCGAAAGTCTTTCGCCGCGAAGCGTCGCTCCAGCGAATCGAACGTTGCGAGGATCTGCTCGGCGGGCGGCTTGTCGGAGGGGCGTGCGCTGACGAAGCGGCGCTCGAGATAGGCCGCGATCAGCGCGTCCTTGGACGGGAAGTGATTGTAGAGCGTGCGCTTACTGATGCCGACCTCGGCCGCGATGGTGTCGACGCCGATGGCGCGAATGCCTTGCAGATAGAACAGCTTGTCGGCGGTCTGAAGGATCCGCTCTTTCATCGTCTGTGGGGCAGGCGGGGGAGCCATGCAGCGGAATGCGTCCTGTTCGCTTGACAGCCGCTTCCATCTATAGCCTAAGTAGACAGGTCTGTGTACCCAAAAACATCGGCAAAAGCAGACGACGGCACGCGTGCCGCGCCCAAAAGGGAGAAGAAAAATGCCCCTGCTGCAGGTCCTGCGTCCGACGTTGCCGATCCTGATCGGCGCCTCGATCATGCTGACGCTGAGCATGGGGCTGCGGCAGTCGCTCGGCATTTTCATGCAGCCGCTGACGCACGACATCCACATTTCGATCTCGGATTTCACGCTTGCACTGGCCGTGCAAAACCTCGCCTGGGGCTTCCTGCAGCCGCCCGCCGGTGCACTCACCGTGCGCTACGGCTTCCGACCGATCATGATCGCGGGCGCGCTGATGTACATCGCGGGCCTCGCGCTGATGGCAACGGCGAATGGGCTTCTCAGCATCATGATCGGCGCGGGCGTGCTGATCGGGACCTCGCTCGCCTGCACCGCGGCGGCGATCGCGATGTCGGTGGCGGCACGTGCGGTGCCAGAGACGGTGCGCTCGACCGTGCTCGGCATCGTCTCCGGCGCGGGCTCGCTCGGCGCGCTGCTGTCGGCGCCGATCGGGCAGATGCTCAACGAGGGCTTTGGCTGGCGCGTCGGGCTTGCCGGCTTCGTCATCATGTCGGTGCTGATGATCCCTGCGGCCTGGTATGCCGGGCGCGTCGACAAGATTCCGTTGCCGAAGCCGGCGGCCGACGAGATCGATGATGCCACGGCTGCAGCCGCGGCGAGGACCGCGTTCGGCAATGCCTCCTTCGTGGTGATGACCTGCGCCTATCTCGTCTGCGGCATGCAGCTCGTGTTCCTCACCACGCACCTGCCGTCATATCTCGCGATCTGCGGCCTCGATCCGATGCTGAGCGCGCAGACGCTCGGCATGATCGGCGGCTTCAACGTGCTGGGCTCGCTGTTCTTCGGCTGGGCCGGCCAACGCTGGAACAAGCTGGCGCTCTTGGGCGGGATCTACATCCTGCGCTCGCTCGCGCTCGCCTGGTACTTCATGCTGCCGGCAAGCCCGTTCTCGACGCTGCTGTTCGGCGCGATCATGGGCTTTCTGTGGATGGGCGTCGGCCCGCTGGTCGCGGGCGCGGTCGCCGAGATGTTCGGCCTGCGCTGGCAGGCGATGATCCAGGGCCTCGCCTTCATGAGCCACCAGATCGGCAGCTTCCTCGGCGCCTACGGAGGCGGGCTGCTCTACGACGCGCTCGGCTCCTACACCATGGCCTGGCGCATCGGCGTCGCGCTGGGCCTTGCCGGCGGCATCGTGCAGGTCGCGTTCGCGCTGATCAAGCCGTCGCAGCCGCCGGCGCCGGTGTTGCGGACGGCGTAGCAGGGCTGCGGTCGAAATCGCGCGCAGCCGGGACCAAGGCAAGTTCGCGTAGCAGATGGCCAGTACGGCCCATGTGACGAGCATGTTCCGAACGAGAAAGCCGATCGGCTTTCTCGGCCACATCACCAACATTGATACGAATTTACGCACTGAAGTTACCTGGCCTGCTCCTGCCGCGACGTTTCGGCGATGCCTTCGACAGCCCCGTTGCGTCAGATCACTTGTCGTTTCATTATGAATGGTTACACGCTACAGTAGTCTTCGCGAACGAGAAGCGAAGGCCTCGTCTTTTACGTTGCGTTCAAGGGGCCGCGCGACATTTCGTTCGGAGAGGGGCCGTGCGCGATGATGGCAGGAACTCTCTTGAATGCGTTGTACAGTGCGCGGCGCATCCGACCGCCGATCAGCGTAACATGTCGCTCGCTGTCGATCGCAGTCATGCTCTCGGCCTGGCCCGGTGGAGCGAGCCTGGCGCAGCAAGCGCTTCAGACCGGTGGCGCGGGCACGCTCTTTCAGAACGTCCGCATCTTCGATGGCAAGAGCGCCACGCTGTCTGCCTCCTCCAACGTCTTGGTGCGCGGCAACAAGATAGAATCAATCTCGCTCCAGCCGATAGCGGTGGATAGCCCGGCGGAGATTCGCATCATCGAAGGCGGCGGGCGCACGTTGATGCCCGGCCTCATCGACAACCATTGGCATGCGATGCTGATCCGAGTGACGCCGGAACAGTCGCTCGGCGACGTCGGCTACGTCAATCTTGTCGCTGGCGACGAGGCTGCGCACACTCTGATGCGCGGTTTTACCAGCGTTCGAGACGTGGGCGGGCCGGTGTTCGGGCTCAAGAGCGCCATCGACGAGGGTATCATCAAGGGGCCGCGCATTTTTCCGTCCGGCGCGATCATTACGGTCACGAGTGGGCATGGCGACTTCCGCCAGCTTACCGACCTGCCGCGGACGATCGGCGGCATGCTCAGCCGCATGGAACAGACCGGCGGGGCAATGGTTGCGGACAGTCCCGACGAGGTCCGCGTCCGTGTCCGCGAACAGCTCATGCAAGGCGCCTCCCAAGTCAAGTTGACGGCTGGCGGCGGGGTGTCGTCGCCTTTCAGTCCGATCGACGTGACCACCTTCACCGAACCGGAAATACGCGCCGCCGTCGAAGCGGCCGAGAACTGGGGCACCTATGTCGCTGCGCATGCCTTTACGCCTGCTGCCATTCGGGGAGCCATTGCGGCTGGGGTGAAGTGTATCGAGCACGGCTTCCTGATGGACGAGGCAACAGCGAAGCTGATGGCGGAGAAGGGTGTATGGCTGAGTCTACAGCCTCTCCCCGACGATTTGAGGCTGGGCTTTCCTGTAGGCTCGGTCCAGCGAGCCAAGGCGGATGAGGTCTGGCCCGGCATAGTCAGGTCCTACGAGTTGGCGAAGAAGTACAAGATCAAGACGGCGTGGGGCACCGACGTCCTGTTCTCTGCAGCGCTCGCGCGCCAACAGGGGGCCATCCTGGCCTCGCTCGCTCGCTGGTACACGCCCGCCGAAGCGCTGACGATGGCGACATCGACGAACGCCGAACTGCTGGCGCTATCGGGCAAGCGGAATCCTTATCCCGGCAAACTCGGCGTCGTGGAGCAGGGCGCGCTCGCGGATTTGCTGCTCGTCGACGGAAATCCCCTGGACAATATCGGCCTTCTTGCCGACCCCGCCAACAATTTCAGGGTCATCATGAAAGATGGGATTATCTACAAGGATGCGCTCGCCCGTTAAAGCGCGATGAGATTAGGGATGAATCATCATCGCGCTTTAGGTTGTCGTTCACGCATGATCTTTCCGGAGCCGCTTCGCACTTTTCCAGATCATGCTTGAGCACGACATCGTACCGGTGCCGGCGAATGCTCCGACAATCGCTGCCTGACGCTTCCCTTCCGCGACCGCCTCTATCGGGGATGCGGGCTGCGGCGTGGCTGGGGCGGCTGTTGCACGTAGGGGTTTTCCAGGCACATTGCCGACTGGCCCGCGGCGCTCGCTCTGCACTCGTCCCATGAACGATACTGGCACGAGATCCAGGTGATGCCGCCCCGTTTCCAGCTCTGAAGGCATACCGGCGAGTTGCCGCCGAACCGCTGCGCTGCGGCTGGACTGGGCGCGGACATGGTGATCAAGACGAAGAGGAGACAGGCAAGCGTGCGCACCACGATCAGCGCTGCCGGGGCGGAGGCGGCTGCTTGAACCTCACGCGTGGGTTCACATCGCAATACATGTTCCATCGCCCGGACGCCGACGCCAGGCATTGTTCTCGCGTCGAATACATGCATTCGCCGGGATAGCCGAGGTGCCCGCCAAAGACGCACCAGGGATATTCACGCTCAGCCTTTGCTGCGGAAGAAAATCCGATGACCATGACGACGATGAGTAGGGCGGTGCGCATGCGATTCTCCCATCATGTCTGAGCGGCGCAAGAGGTTCACTCTCGAAAGATAGCCGCTCGATGATCGTGGCTCAACAATGATGGCTCAAGCGGGTTCCTATCTCGCGCCGGAGTGTCGCAGGTAGGCGCTCGCAGAGGCGTGCGAGCGGTGTTGTCGCCACGCGCCGTCAGTGAGGGCCTTTTGCGACGAAGCAATCCAGATCCTTCTGCAGAGACGTCAGGAGCACATCAGTTTGGTCTCGTGCTCTCGATGCAGCGCAGCGCCCGATAGCTTGGCCCCGGGGCACGTGCGCCGAAACGACAACGGGGCCCGCAAGGGCCCCGCAAAAATCCTTAGCGCTACGCCGCGATCTTACTTGATCTTGGCTTCGCGGAATTCGACGTGCTTGCGCGCGACCGGGTCGTACTTCTTCTTGACCAGCTTGTCGGTCATGGTGCGCGAATTCTTCTTGGCGACGTAGTAGAAGCCGGTGTCGGCCGAGGACACGAGCTTGACCTTGATGGTGACCGCTTTGGCCATGTTCTGAACCTCAGAATATCAGGGGGAATCTGGAGCCGGCCAAACGGCCCGCGTTGGCCGGCAACCTAGTCAGAAACGGCGGGAAGTCAAGGTTTCAGGCTGCGGAAACTGCTCAAATCGGGCCCATTAGGCCGCAAAGAACCGGTTTTTCGGCCGCGGCAGGCCCAGATTCTCCCTCAAAGTGGGCCCTTCATACTCTTTGCGGAAAATCCCGCGCTTCTGCAACTCCGGGACCACCTTGTCGACGAAATCGTCGAGGCCGGCGGGCAGGAACGGGAACATGATGTTGAAGCCGTCCGAGCCGCGCCCGACCAGCCATTCCTCCATCTGGTCGGCGATGGTCCTGGCGGTGCCGACGAAGGACAGCCCACCATAGCCGCCGACTCGCTGGGCGAGCTGGCGCACGGTGAGCTTCTCGCGGGCGGCGAGATCGACCAGGCGCTGCCGGCCGCTCTTGCTGGCATTGGTCTCGGGGATTTCGGGAAGCGGCCCATCGGGATCGAAGCCGGAGGCATCGGTGCCGAGGATGACGGAGAGCGAGGCAATGGCGCTGTCGTAATGCACGCGGCTGTCGAGCAAAGCGCGCTTCTCCTTGGCCTCGTCCACGCTGTCGCCCACGACGACGAAGGCGCCGGGGAGGATCTTCAGGTGCTCGGGGTCACGGCCGATCTTCTCCATGCGGCCCTTGATGTCGGCATAGAGTTTTTGGCCATCGGCGAGGCTGCCGCCGCCGGTGAACACCGCTTCCGCGGTCTCGGCGGCGAGCTGCTTGCCGTCTTCGGAGGCGCCGGCCTGCACGATCAGGGGCCAGCCTTGCACGGGGCGGGCGATGTTGAGGGGGCCGCGCACTTTGAAGTATTTGCCCTTGTGGTCGAGGGTTTGCATCCTGGCGGGATCGAAGAACAGCCCGCTCTCGACGTCGCGCACGAAGGCATCGTCGGCGAAGGAGTCCCAGAGACCGGTGACGACGTCGTAGAACTCGCGGGCGCGCTTGTAGCGCTCGGCGTGCTCCATATGATCGTCGAGGCCGAAATTCAGCGCCGCGTCCGGGTTCGAGGTGGTGACGATATTCCAGCCGGCGCGGCCGCCGCTGAGATGGTCGAGCGAGGCGAAGCGGCGCGCGACGTGATAGGGCTCGTCGAAGGTGGTCGAGCCGGTCGCGATCAGGCCGATGCGCTCGGTCACGGCTGACAAAGCCGATAGTAGCGTGAACGGCTCGAACGAGGTCACGGTGTGGCTGCGCTTGAGCGCGTTGATCGGCATGTTCAGCACGGCGAGGTGATCGGCCATGAAGAAGGCGTCGAACTTGCCGGCCTCGAGCTTTCGGATCAGCGTCTTGATGTGGCCGAAATTGAAATTGGCGTCGGGCCAGGCCCCGGGATAGCGCCAGGCGCCGGTGTGGATGCTGATCGGGCGCATGAACGCGCCAAGCTTGAGTTGCCGTTGTGCCATCGACCGGTGTCCGTTCTTGGTGACGCTCGCAAAGACATAGGGACGCAGCGGAACTCCGCCATTGGGGGAGACGGGAAGATTATTTTGTTTTTCGATGCTCTCTCAGCACGTCATTCCGGGGCGCGCCTCTTGGCGCGAACCCGGAATCCATCGAATTGCGGAGACAATGGATGAATGGATTCCGGGCTCGCGCTGCGCGCGCCCCGGAATGACGGAGGAGAGAGCCGCGCTGGATGACGAACGAGGGCTTGGCACCTCGAAGCCTAGCTCAAAATATCCTTCTGCATCCTGCCGCCGTAGAAGTGGAAGAACGGCACCGGCGCGTCGTGGCGGAGCGGGCCGGTGGCAAGGCGGGTGTCGAGCTCGTTGAGCACGTTGCGCGTCATCGGATGCAGGTCGGCGAGCGGTTTTGAGCCGAGCTCGACCCAGACCAGCTCGACCAGCTCCGCATCGGCATGGATCACGCCCTCGACGCGGTGGGTGATCGCGGAGGCATCGGCGGTGAAGAAACGCGTGTCGAAGCGCTTGACGCGGCCGGGCGGGGTGATCGCGCGCGCGATCAGGAACAGGCTGGAGGGATCAGGCAGCAGGCCCGCATCCGCGAACGGCTGCCAGGGGCCTTCGAGCTTCGGCACTTTGCCTTCGGCCTTGCGGCCGAGGCAGAGGCCGGTCTCCTCGCAGGCTTCGCGGATGGCGGCAATGGCGAGCGATTTCGCGCGCGAGGCCGGCGTCTTCGGACTGCCCTTGGCGAGATTGGCTTCCAGCTCGGCGGTGATCGGCGCAGCGCAGGGTACGCGATAATCGGCCTTGTCGACGCGCCCGCCCGGGAAGACGAATTTTCCCGGCATGAACACCACCTTGTCGTGGCGCTTGCCGACCAGCACTTTCGGAATGGCGCCGCTGCGGTCGACCAGGATCAGCGTCGCTGCATCCTTCGGGCGGAAGTAAGGATGATGGTCGGCTTCCTTCTCCTCGTGAACCCTGGTCTTCTCCTCGGCCTGCGAAATATCGGTCATGTCCTCACCCGAACTGTTCTTGTACGTGTTTACACAGGCGGAATACCATCGGGAGGGTTGTCGTCAAACCCGTGCATGCGCAGAGCCCATTGCAAGCCGACCACAGCTCCCTTCACGGGCTGCAGCAGCGCGAGCGAGGCGACGAAGGTGAAGGGCAGATAGGCCGCGAAGCTGAGCCAGACCGGGGTCGAATAATTGGTCTCGATCCAGAGGATGGCCGGCACCACGATGTGGCCGACGATGACGATGACGAGATAGGCAGGCAGATCGTCGGCGCGATGCGGGGTGAAGTCGAGGCCGCACCTGGCGCAATGATCGGCGGTCTTCAGGAAGGCGCGGAACAGCTTGCCGTCGCCGCAGCGCGGGCAGCGGCCGCGGAAGCCGCGCTTCATTGCCGACCAGACGTCGCGCTTCTCGACGAGGCCGCTCTCGCGCGTCCAGATTTTCGGGGCCGTCCTCATCGTCACCACGCCTTGCCCTTCTTGCCCTTGCCTTTGTTCTTTCCTTTGGCCTTCTTTCCCTTGCCGGACTTTTGCTTCTCCGGCTTGCGTTTTCGCTCCGGGCTGCGCCCCGGATGCGGCTTGGACGATTTGCGCTGCGGACGGAGCGGCCTGCGCTCGCGCGGCCCGCCGTCGCTCTCCGACGACAGCAGCTCGAAGCGCAGTGCGCCCGCGATCGGAGCGGCCTCGATCAGGCGGACGTCGACGACGTCGCCGAGCTGGTACATGGTGCCGCTGCGCGTGCCGACGAGGGCATGGCGGCTCTCGTCATAGTTGAAATATTCCGTGCCGAGGGATCGGATCGGGATCAGCCCGTCAGCGCCGGTCTCGCTGAGCTTCACGAACAGGCCGGCGCGGGTGACGCCGGAGACGCGGCCCTGGAAGCTGGCGCCGATGCGGTCGGCGAGGTGATGGGCGATCAGGCGGTCGACGGTCTCGCGCTCCGCCTTCATGGCGCGCCGCTCGGTCAGCGAGATATGCGCGGCGACTTCGCTCAAGCTTTCCGGCGTCTCGCTGTCGGGCAGGGCGCCTTCGCCAAGGCCAAGCGCACGCACCAGCGCGCGGTGCACGACGAGGTCGGCATAGCGGCGGATCGGCGAGGTGAAATGCGCATAACGGCGCAGGTTCAGGCCGAAGTGACCGTAATTCTCCGAGGAATATTCAGCCTGCGCCTGCGCGCGCAGCACCACCTCGCTGACCAGCGGGTAATAGTCGTGGCCTTCGAGTTGAGCCAGCACGCGGTTGAACGTGGTCGGGCGGAGCGCGCCGGACTTGGCGAAGGGAACGTCCAGCGTCTCCAGGAATTCCGCGAGCGCGTGAACCTTCTCCAAGGTCGGCTCGTCGTGCACGCGGTAGATCAGCGGCAGCGATTTCTTCTCCAATGTCTCCGCTGCAGCGACGTTAGCGAGGATCATGAACTCCTCGATCAGCTTGTGCGCATCGAGACGCTCGGGGACCACGACGCGGTCCACGGTGCCGTCGCTCTTCAGGAGGATCTTGCGCTCGGGCAGGTCGAGATTGAGCGGATCGCGCTCGTCACGTGCGCGCTTGGCGCAGGCATAGGCGGCATAGAGCGACCTCAGGATCGGATCGAGCAGGGGGCCGGTGGTGTCGTCAGGCCGGCCGTCGATCGCGGCCTGCGCCTGCGCATAAGCGAGCTTGGCGGCCGAACGCATCAGGATGCGATGAAAACTGTGCGAGCGCTTGCGGCCGTCGGGGCCGAGCACCATGCGCACCGCCAGCGCGCCGCGCGGCTCGCCGGGCACCAGCGAGCAGAGATTGTTGGAGATGCGCTCGGGCAGCATCGGCACGACGCGGTCGGGGAAATAGACCGAGTTGCCGCGGTCGAGCGCGTCGCGGTCGAGCGCCGTGCCTGGCCGCACGTAGAAGCTGACGTCGGCGATGGCGACGTTGACGATGAAGCCGCCCTTGTTGTTGGGATCCGGATCGGGCTCGGCATGCACCGCGTCGTCGTGATCCTTGGCGTCGGGCGGATCGATGGTGACGAGCGGGACGTCGCGCCAGTCCTCGCGGCCCTTCAGATTGGCCGGCTCCGCCGCGTCCGCCTCGCGCTCGGCGGCGGAGGAGAATTGCAGCGGAATGTCGTGGGCGTAGATCGCGATCAGGCTGATCGCCTTCTCGGATTTGACCGAGCCGAGCTTCTCCTTGACCCGGCCGGAGGCGAGGCCAAAGCCGCGGCTGCGGACGATGTCGACGCTGACGAGGTCGCCATCCTCAGCGCCGCTAGTGTCGGTCTTGGCGATGTTCAGCTCGCGGTCCGCCATCTTCTTGTCGACGGGAACGAGCCGGCCGCCGCCCTCGGGCAGGCTGCGGAAGACGCCGAGGATGCGGCTCTTGGCCTTGTCGATGACCTTGATGATGCGGCCGCGATAGGGGGGACCTTCGTCGTCATCGCTGCGCTCGACGCGCAGCAGCGCGCGGTCGCCTACGCCGGCGGCGGTGCCGGGCCTCGGCCGGCGCGGCATCTCGATGAGGATCTTCGGCGGCTCGCCGTTCTCGACCTCGTCCCATTCGGCGGGGGAGGCGATCAGCTCGCCATCGGAGTCGCGGCCGGTGATGTCGGCGAGCAGCGTCGGCGGCAGCGCGTCCGGCTCGGAGACCTTGTGGCGCTTCTTCTTGATGATGCCGTCGTCGGCGAGCTCGCGCAGCATGCGCCTGAGCTCGGCGCGATCGGCGTTCTTCAGGCCGAACTCGCGCGCGATGTCCCGAGTCCCGACCTTTCCTGGATTTGCCTTGATGAAGGCGACGATGGCTTGTCTGTCGGGAAAGCCACGGTCTCTCTTTGGTTTCACTTAACCTCTAATTCTTGATCTCAGGTCTTGCCGGCACTCTTCTTGGCCGGAGTATTTGCCGGATTCTTGGTGGCAGCTGCCTTGGTCGGCGACGTCTTTGCGGTCGACGGCACGGCGGCGCGCGCCTTGCTGGTGGATTCGGATTTGGATTTGGCCGAGGCTTTCTTCGCAGCCGGCTTCTTCGGCTTCGGTGCGGCGTCCTCGCCGTCCGCAGCCTTCTCTGACGCTTTCTTGGCCTTGGTCGGCTTCGCCGCCTTCTTGGCCTTGCCGCCACTCTTGGCGGCGCGCTCGTCGATCAGCGCGATCGCCTGCGGCAGCGTGATGGTGTCCTTCTCGAACTCGGCCGGGATGGTCGCGTTGACGCCGCCCGCGGTGACATAGGCGCCGTAACGGCCGCTCTTCACGGTGACCGTGCCGAGCGTCGGATGATCGCCGAGCGCCTTGCCGGGATCGGCGCCGAAGCGGCGGCTCGGGCCCTTGGCAACCTTCTCCGCGATCAGCGTCACGGCACGATTGAGGCCGATGTCGAACACCTCATCGCCGGCCTCGAGGCTGGCATAGGTCTTCTCGTGCTTCACGAACGGTCCGAAGCGGCCGAGGCCCGCGGTGATGGGCTGGCCGGTCTCCGGATGCTTGCCGATCTCGCGCGGCAGCGACAGCAGCTTCAGCGCGAGCTCGAGATCGACGTCGCTGGGCGAGGTGCCCTTCGGAATGCCGGCGCGCTTGGGCTTCTCGCCTTCTTCATAATCCTTCTGCTCGCCGAGCTGGATGTAGGGGCCGAAGCGGCCGGCCTTGACCCAGACATCGCGACCCGTGTCGGGATCCTGGCCGAGCGAACGGTCAGCAGTCGCCTCGCCATCGGCGGCGAGCTGACGGGTGTAGCGGCATTCCGGATAGTTCGAGCAGCCGACGAAGGCGCCGAACTTGCCGGCCTTGAGGTTCAGCCGGCCGGTGCCGCAGTTCGGGCACTGCCTGATATCGCCACCATCGGCGCGCGGCGGATAGATGTGCTGGCCCAGCATGTCGTCGAGCACGTCGAGCACCTGGGCGACGCGCAGCTCCTTGATGTCGTCGACGGCGCCGATGAAGCCGGTCCAAAAGTCCTTCAGAACCTGTTGCCAGGAGATCTCGTTGTTGGAGATGCGGTCGAGTTGCTCTTCGAGGCTCGCCGTAAAGTCGTACTCGACATAGCGGGCAAAGAAGCTTTCGAGGAAGGCGACCACGACGCGGCCCTTGTCCTCGCCGTGCAGACGCTTCTTCTCCAGCTTGACGTAGCCGCGGTCCTTCAGGACCTGCAGGATCGAGGCATAGGTCGAGGGCCGGCCGATGCCGAGCTCCTCCATACGCTTGACTAGTGAAGCTTCCGAGAAGCGCGGCGGCGGCTCGGTGAAATGCTGGGTGACGGACAGGCTCTGCCGCTTCAGGGCGTCGTTCGGGCTCATCGCGGGCAGGCGGCGCGAATCCTCGTCCTCCTCGTCGTCGCGGCCTTCCTGGTAGAGCGCGAGGAAGCCGTCGAACTTGACGACCTGGCCGGTGGCGCGCAGCTCCAGGGTGCGGGAGCCGGCCTTCGCCGTGATGTCGACGGTGGTGCGCTCGAGCTCGGCGGATTCCATCTGGCTCGCGATGGTGCGCTTCCAGATTAGCTCATACAGCTTGGCCTGATCGGCATCGAGCTTGCGGCTCATGCTGTCGGGGCGGCGGGAGAGGTCGGTCGGGCGGATCGCTTCGTGCGCTTCCTGGGCGTTCTTGGCCTTGGCCTGGTACTGGCGCGGGCTATCCGGCACGTAGGCGTTGCCGTAGTCCTCGCCGATCACCTTGCGCGCCTGGGTGATCGCCTCCGGGGCGATCTGCACGCCGTCGGTACGCATATAAGTAATGAGTCCGGTGGTCTCGCCACCGATGTCGATGCCCTCATAAAGACGCTGGGCGATGCGCATCGTGTGCGCCGGCGCAAAGCCGTATTTGCGGCTGGCTTCCTGCTGCAGCGTCGAGGTGGTGAAGGGCGCCTGCGGATTGCGACGGGCCGGCTTGGCGTCGACCGCGGTGACCGCGTAAGTCGCCAGTTCCAGCGCCTTCTTGAAGTCTTCGGCTTCCGCGCCGGTGCCGATGTCGAGGCGCTGGATCTTCTTGCCGTCGGCGCCGACGAGGCGCGCCTCGAAGGCATCGCCCCGCGGGGTGAGCAGGGTCGCGATCAACGACCAATATTCGCGCGGCACGAACTTCTCGATCTCGAGCTCGCGGTCGCAGACGAGGCGCAGCGCCACCGACTGCACGCGGCCGGCCGAGCGGGCGCCCGGCAGCTTGCGCCACAGCACGGGGGAGAGAGTGAAGCCGACCAGATAGTCGAGCGCGCGGCGCGCCATGTAGGCGTCGACCAGGGCGCCGTCGATCTCGCGTGGATGCTTCATCGCCTCCGAGACGGCCTGCTTGGTGATGGCGTTGAACACCACGCGCTCGATCTTCTGATCCTTCAGCGCGCGCTTCTCCTTCATCACCTCCAGCACGTGCCAGGAGATGGCTTCGCCCTCGCGATCGGGGTCGGTGGCGAGAATCAGGCGGTCGGCGCCCTTCAGCGACTTCGCGATATCGTTGAGCCGGCCGGCCGCCTTGGGGTCGACCTCCCAGATCATCTTGAAATTGGCGTCGGGATCGACGGAACCGTTCTTCGCCGGGAGATCGCGGACATGGCCGAACGAGGCCAGAACCTCATAGGACGAGCCCAGATATTTGTTGATCGTCTTGGCTTTCGCCGGCGACTCCACAATGACGATATTCATTTAGTTCCAGTGGCTTACGGGGAAATCTTGGGCCGAAAACGAAAGGACTCGGGTCGGCCGTTTCGACCCGAACATGGGTGGTGAGCGGCCCCCTGTCAAATCGTGGGGTGTTGAAAGGCGCCGCAATGGGAAAAGTTTCATATCGAAAAAGTTGCAGAATACCACCTTGGAGTTGCGGTTGATGTGGGCGTAATGTCCTGTCGGGGCATGGATTCGGGTGGGGTACTGGTGACCAAGCCAGGAAAAAAACGGGCGCGCGCCGGGTCCGGCGCGCCGGGGGGCACGCGTCACGAGGAACCGGGGGAGGGCGGTGCGGACGAGGCCGTGGCCTTCATCGCCGAGCAAACGGGGGCCCTACGTAAGCTGGCCGAGCGCCACAAGCTGGACGTGCTGCATTACCTCCTGGGCATGACCAAGCTCGAGGCCGACGAGCATCTGCGGCTACGGACCAAGCGCAAGCTGTCGTGACAGGCTGGACGAATTGAACTGCCGCGCTCGACCCGCGACCAACCAAGCGTGAATAGCGCGTCCAATCTCTCGACCCTGGCTGACAAGCTCCGCAACGACATTCGTAGCCTCGTCATCATGGCGGCCTTGATCGGAGGGTTGATCCTCTGGTTTGCGGCTACCGGCTCGACCGACCGGGTGATCTATCGCGGCGTCGATCAAGCCTGGGCCGAGCCCGGCCGTGTCTATCTCATGACAGAGCCTTCCGGTCATTACATGATCGAGCGGAACGCAGATTTCGCCGCCATGAAGGTCGGCTGTGTTTATGACCTGAGCTACGACGTCCAGTTCGGGCGGCATCAACGCGCAAACCGCCTGAAAACCGTCCGCAAAGCCAGCCTGGTCGGATGCTAGCGAAGCTCAGCTTCGCCAGACTAGTTCGCTTCGGCCGACCTTCGTCGCCGCGCCGGCCGCGGCTTTAGGGTGGTGTCGGCGGGGCTGAGCAGGCGGCCGTCATCGGCGCGCATTTCCAGCTTCTTCACCGGACGGCCTTTCGCGCGATCGACCAGGATGGTCGCGATCTCCTCCGGGTGGTCGTCGAACTCCTCGCTCCATTGCCGCAGCGCGACCAGGATCGGGAAGGTGCCGCGGCCCTTCGTCGTCAGCACATATTCCTGATAGGCGCTGCCGTCGGAGGCGGGGGCGGTTTCCAGAATGCCGTGGTCGACCAGCGATCGCAGCCGCGCCGCCAGGATGTTCTTGGCCATGCCGAGCTTGTTCTGAAACTCGCCGAAGCGGCGGACGCCGAACAGCGCCTCGCGGATGATCAAGAGCGACCACCAGTCGCCGAGCGCCTCAAGCGACCGCGCGATCGGGCAGGCATCACCGGCAAAGCTCGTTCGTTTCACCATCGTCGTCCATCCGGTCGCGTTCAGTCGATCACGCGCTTGTGTGGTTGCATCATAAAACCATATGGCCTAAATCGCAATATGGTTTCATCATGCAACTACTGGAGGCGAGCGTGAGACTGAAGGACAAGACGGCGCTGATCACCGGCGGCAATAGCGGCATCGGGCTGGCGACGGCAAAACTGTTCGTGGCCGAGGGCGCCAAGGTGGTGATCACCGGGCGTAACAAGGAGACGCTGGCCGCGGCCGCGAAAGAGCTCGGGCCGAACGCGCTCGCGCTGCCAGCCGACGCGACGGACATCGCGGCGACGGAAGCTGCGATCAAGCAGGGCGCGGAGAAATTCGGCAAGTTCGACATCGTGTTCGCCAATGCCGGCATCGCCGGCGGCACTCCGCTGGGATCGGCGACACCAGAGGTGTTCGAGAAGGTGATCAGCACCAATCTGACCGGCGTGTTCTTCACCGTTCAATCCGCGTTGCCTTTTCTTAAGGACAGCGCCTCGATCATCCTCAACGGCTCGGTGATCTCGGTGCTCGGCATTCCCGGCTACTCGGCCTACGGCGCGGCGAAGGCCGGCGTGCGGGCGATGGCGCGGATCATGGCCTCAGAACTGTCGCCGCGCGGCATTCGCGTCAACGTGGTCGCGCCGGGCGCGATCCGCACCCCGATCTGGGGACCCGCGACCGCGACGCCGGAAGCCGAAAAGGTGTTCGAGAAGCGGATCGCGCTGTCGACGCCGCTCGGCCGCATCGGCGAGACCGATCACGTGGCGAAGACGGTGCTGTTCCTCGCCTCCGATGATTCCGCGCATGTGCAGGGCCAGGAAATCTTCGTCGACGGCGGCGCGGTGGCCTCGCCGAGCGGCGCGCCGATCTATCGCGGCTGATCACATCAAGCGAACCTGCTCGGGCGCAACATTCGCGTTGCGCCCGACGCGTTAGCCGCGGCTAGGCCGCGCGCAGGCTTGTTGCCGACTGGAGCGCACCGGCGATCGCCTTCTCGCGGTGCTCCGGCCCGAGTTGGATGCCGTCAGCCGGGATGAATTCGACGCTGGTGATACCGATGAAGCCGAACACCCAGCGCAGATAGGTTTCGAGATGCTCGCCGGCTGCGTAGGGCGTCTCTGCGCCGTAGTGGCCGCCGCGCGAAATGGCCACGATCACGCGCTTGCCGCCGGCGAGTCCCTCCGGCCCGGCCGCGCCGTACTTGAAAGTCTTCCCCGCCACGAGAATGCGGTCGATCCAGGCCTTGAGTTGGCTCGGAATGGTAAAATTGTACATGGGCGCGCCGATCACGACGATGTCGGCGGCCAGGAACTCCTCCAGCGCCGCCGCGCTTGCGGCAAGGTCGGGCCCGAGTTCCGCCGGCGCGGCGGCGCCTTGCGCGGCGGCGAGGTGCGAGCCGGAGAGGTGGGCGAGCGGCGTCTCGGTCAGGTCGCGGTAGACGACTTGAAGCGAGGGCGTCGCCTGCCGGAGCCGGTCGACGATGGCGGCGGAAACCTGCCGGCTAACGGAGTGGGGGCCGAGCACGCTGGAGTCGACATGGAGGAGTTTCATGTGGGGTCACCCTGGTATAAGTTTGTAACCAGCGCTACATGTGTGACTATCGAAATCCCCGCAAGAACGCACTTTTTTGAGCCATGGGCACATCATTGAAACCTGCGCACACCGATTTGCCTGCTCCGCCGCGGCCAAATCCGAGGCCGGATACCAGGCCCATGCCGGATCCCAACCATGCGGACTGCCGCGGGGTCGCCTCCGTGCTGTCCCGCGTCGGCGACAAGTGGAGCGTGTTCGTCATCATGATGCTGAGCGACGGGCCAAAGCGCTTCAACGAGCTCAAGCGCATGATCAACGGCATCTCGCAGCGGATGTTGACCCTGACGTTGCGTGGCCTCGAGCGCGACGGCCTCGTTACGCGCACGATCTTTCCGACCATCCCGCCGCGGGTGGATTATGAGCTGACCGATCTCGGCCGCGGCCTCCAGCAGCCGGTGCAAGCGCTCGGAGAATGGGCGATCGCGCATCTGGAGCAGATCGAGGCGGCACGAACGCGGTTCGACCAGCGCAAGGAAGGTTAGCGTACGGCCTCCATTTCGTCATTCCGGGGCCCCAGCGGAGCGAGGGAGCCCGGAATCCATTTGGCCGCAGATCAAGTGGATGAAATGGATTCCGGGCTCGCGACTTCGTCGCGCCCCGGAATGACAACTGGGGACGACGCTAAACCAGCGACACCAATCCGCCGCCGTGGCGTTCCAGCTTGCCGGCGAGCTCGAGCTCCAGCAGCACGGTGCGTACGATCGCGGGCGAGGCGCCGGACATCCGGACGAGGTCGTCGATCGTAACAGGGGCTGGGCCGAGCAGGGCGGTGATCTGGTCGCGATCATGGCTTTGCGGATCGCTTTCGAACGGTTCGCTGTCGGGCTCGCCCGCGGGATGCATCAGCGGCCGCTCCATGATCGGCTGAACCGCGTTGATGATGTCGGCAGCTTCGGTGACGAGCGTTGCGCCCTGCTTGATCAGGTCGTTGGTGCCGGCGGCGCGCGGATCGAGCGGCGAGCCCGGAACGGCGAACACCTCGCGGCCCTGTTCGGCCGCCATGCGTGCCGTGATCAGCGAGCCCGAGCGGTGCGCCGCCTCGACCACGACGACGCCGAGCGAAGCGCCCGAGATCAGGCGGTTGCGACGGGGGAAGTCGCGAGCGCGCGGCTCGTGGCCGAGCGGCATCTCGGAGATCGCAGCGCCGGCGTGATCCAGAATCGCGGCGAGCAGGTCGCCATGCTCGGGCGGATAGATGCAGTCATGGCCGCCGGCGAGTACGGCGATCGTGCCGCTCTTGACGCTGGTGCGATGCGCGGCCTGGTCGACACCGCGGGCGAGCCCGGAGATGACGACGAAGCCGGCTTCGCCGAGCTCGCGCGCGAGCTGGCCGGCGAATTTAAGTCCGGCGCCGGAGGCGTTGCGCGAGCCGACGATCGCGATCATCGGCCGCATCAGGGATTTGGTGTCGCCGCGCACCGCGAGCAGCGGCGGCGCATCGTCGATCATCACCAGCCGCGCCGGATAGCCGTCCTCGCCGGGCGCGCGCCAGGCGATGCCGAACTTGCGGCTCGCGGCGAGCTCGGCCTTTGCTTCATCCGGGCTGCAGATGCGCCCCGATCGCGCCGCGCCGCCGCGCCGGGCAAGGTCAGGCAGCCGCTCCAGCGCGGCGCGTGGGCTGCCGAAATGATCGACCAGCGAGCGGAAGGTGCGCGGCCCGACATTGTCGGAACGGATCAGCCGCAGGCGGTCGATCCGCTCGGCAGTCAGCTCCACGCTTCTGTTGATGGCGTCCACGGCGGCTCCTTGCAGGGACAGCATGGAACAACCTGAGGGCGTTGCGCAACAGGGACGTACGCTTGCACGACCTCGCTGCGATGCTAAAAGCGATCGCAATAAGAAGGATGTTGCCATGATCTCACTTGCCGACCTCCAGCGCCGCATCGAAGCGGGGGAGCTTTCGCCCGACGCCGCCATCGCTCAGTCGCATGCGGCGATCGAAGCCAAGGAGAAGGACGTTCAGGCTTTCGTCCGGCACGACAAATCCGCGAAGGCGCAAGCCTCGGGCCCGCTGCGCGGCATTGCCGTCGGCATCAAGGACATCATCGACACCGCCAACATGCCGACCGAGATGGGCTCGGAGATCTATCGCGGCTGGCAGCCGCGCGCTGATGCGCCGGTGGTGATGATGCTGAAGCGGGCGGGCGCCACCGTCATCGGCAAGACCACGACCACAGCATTCGCTTCGCGCGATCCGACGCCGACGCGCAATCCGCACAATACGGCGCATTCGCCCGGCGGCTCGTCCTCGGGCTCGGCGGCGGCCGTCGGCGCCGGCATGATCCCGCTGGGGCTGGGTACTCAGACCGGCGGCTCGGTGATCCGGCCGGCGGCCTATTGCGGAACGGCGGCGATCAAGCCGTCGTTCCGGATGCTGCCGACCGTCGGCGTCAAGTGCTATTCGTGGGCGCTCGACACGGTCGGCCTGTTCGGCGCCCGCGCGGAGGATCTTGCGCGCGGTCTCTTGGCGATGACGGGGCGCACGGAATTCTCCGGTATCACCCCGGCGAAGTCGCCGCGCATCGGTGTGGTCAGGCAGGAGTTCGCAGGCGCCGTGGAGCCGGCGGCCGAAGAGGGGCTGCAGGCTGCGATCAAGGCGGCGATGCGCGCCGGTGCCAAGGTGCAGACCATCGATCTGCCCGAGGCGGTGCAGGAGGCCTGGCGCATCCACCCGATCATCCAGGATTATGAAGCGCATCGCGCGCTCGCCTGGGAGTTTTCGGAACGTCACGACGAGATCGCGCCAATGCTGCGCGCCAGTCTCGATGCGACGGTCGGGCTGACGCCGAAAGACTATGACGAGGCGCGCCGCATCAGCCGTCGCGGCCGCCGCGAGCTCAGTGAATTGTTCGAAAGCGTCGACGTGCTGCTGACCTATTCCGCGCCCGGCACTGCGCCGGCCAAGGAGCTCGCGAGCACCGGCGATCCGCGCTACAACCGGCTGTGGACGCTGATGGGCAATCCTTGCGTCAACGTGCCGGTGCTGAAGGTCGGTGGCCTGCCTGTTGGCGTGCAGGTGATCGCACGCTTCGGCAACGATCCTTTGGCGCTCGCGGTGGCCTGGTTCCTGGAGGACGCGTTGGCAAAATCAGGCTAGCACAGGTTCGGAAGGAGCGAGGGCCTGAGCGGGCGCTGAGGGCGCCGCGCCGGCGCCCGCGCCTTGCCCGAGCCATTGCTCGGCGGCTGCGCGGCCGCTCCGGTGCAGCAGGCGAATAAAGCCGCGGCCGAGATCGGTGGATGAGCGCTGCGCCAGACCGTCAACGGAGTCTTCCGCCGCGATCCTCGTGAGCCGCAGCGGAGAGGTCATGTGCGACTGCGCCCATTCGATCGCGGCGATCTCGGCCTTGAGCGCGGCGTTGGCCGCGATCTGGTCGAGCCGGCGGTCGATCGCGGCGAGCGTGATCGGCACGTAGCTGTCGCGCGTTGGCGTGACCTGGACCAGCAGCAGATCCGTTGCCGCCGTGTCCTGCACCAGGCGCAGCAGCGGCGGATTGCCGCCAAAGCCGCCGTCCCAATAGGCCTCGCCGTCGATCTCGACCGCACAATGGACCAGCGGAGGGCAGGTCGAGGCCAGCGCGACGTCGGCGGTGATGGCCTCGTTGCCGAAAATCTGCTGCTGCCCGTCGCGGATCCGCGTCGCCGCGATCAGCAGTTTTGGGCACCGCGCATGGCGCAGGACGGAAAAGTTGATGTCGCGGGAGACCGCCTGCCGCAGCGGATCGAGGTCGAACGGATCGAACTGCCCGGAGCGCAGGGTCGGGCCGAACGCGACCGAGCTTCCCGCCGGCGAAAAGCCGCCGATCAGCATCAGTGAGCGGAACGAGGCCTCGTGCATCAGCCGGACCCAGAACCGGTTCAGCCTGGAACGGGCGCCTTCGCGGCCGCCTTCGGCCAGGCCGCAAGCGAGCAGCAGCGCATTGATGGCGCCGGCGCTGGCGCCGCTGACGGTGTCAATCTCGATGGACGTCTCTTCGAGCAGGCGCTCCAGCACGCCCCAGGTGAAGGCCGCAAAGGTGCCGCCGCCCTGCAGCGCCAGCGAAAGCTTTCGCCGCGGCCATTGGTCGGAACGAGCCCGCGCGGGCGCGGCCGGTGCAGCCTTGGCGACGACGATGTCAAGTGGAGCGTCAGGTTTAACGGTAGGCTCCGGCTGCTGCGCTGGCCGCGAAACGGGGGCAGGCGGGGGCAGCGGCGCGTCGGACCAGATATTGGTCGCCGAGAGCAGCCGGCTTGCTGCAGTGCCGGAAGCACCGAGCGAGCCGATCCCGTCATTCACGCCGACAATCTTCTCGCTCATTCTGAGCAACCGCCTAACGCCGTTTCCCGTGTCAGGATGACAGGCATGGAACCCGTTCGCTACAGCCTGCCGTGACTCGCACGGCAATTGCGAACAGGATTTGGCATATAATGCGGAAGGGGTGCGGCAGTATCCGTACTTTTTCCGACCTCAGATACTTGTTGACGCGTCTTCTTGACGCGAACCGGCATTCACTTCGCCCGAAAGCGCTCTAAAGCGCGATGCGATTAGGAATCGTCATCGCGCTTTAGGTTATTGTTTGAGCATGATCTTTTCGGAAAACCGCTACGCACTTTTCCGGATCATGCTCTAGGCTTTCTCGCCGATCCGGCTTTCCTTGCCCGCTTGCAGGCGCTTGATGTTCTCGCGATGCGCGTAGAACAACAGCAGGGTGAGCACGGCGGCAAGTGCCGACAATGCGAGATGACCGAACCACCACAGGAACATCGGCGTGATGAATGCCGCCACCAGCGCCGAGAGCGAGGAATAGCGGGTGGTGAAGGCGGTCGCCAGCCAGAGCAGGCAGAACACGACGGCGCCCGGCCAGAACAGCCCCAGCAGGATGCCGATATAGACCGCGACGCCCTTGCCGCCTTTGAACTTCAGCCAGACCGGGAAGAGGTGGCCGAGGAAAGCGCCGAGCCCGGCTACCATTGCGGCATAGGGGCCTGCGATGTAGCCGGCGATCACCACCGCCACGGTGCCCTTGAGCGCGTCGAACAGCAGAGTGCCCGCGGCGAGGCTCTTGCGTCCGGTGCGCAGCACGTTGGTGGCGCCGATGCTGCCGGAGCCGATCGAGCGGATATCCTGGGTGCCCGCGAGCCTAGTCAGGATCAGCCCGAACGGAATCGCGCCGAGGAGATAGCCGATGACGAAAGCCACCGGCAGAAACGGTTCAAGCGCCATGGCGGCATCTCCAAAGGCCCATTCTCCACGTCGAACGAAGCCGCACGTCAGACATGCTCATATACCGTTCGTCCGCCGACAATGGTGCGCACCACCCGGCCTGTAAAGCGGGCCTCGTCGAACGGGGTGTTCTTGCAGGGCGACTTGAGGTCGGCGGGATCGACCACCCAGGGCACGTCGGGGTCGATCACGATGACATCCGCGGGGCTGCCGGCGCGCAGGGTTCCGCCCGACAGGCCGAGCAGCTCGGCCGGGCGGGTCGACATCGCGCGGATCAGCGTCTTCAGTTCGATCTCGCCATTGTGCACCAGCCGCAGGCCGGCCGGCAGCATGGTCTCGAGCCCGACGGCGCCGGGCGCGGCTTCCGCGAACGGCAGGCGCTTGCCCTCGACGTCCTGCGGATTGTGGTCGGACATGATGACATCGAGCAGACCGGAGCCGATTGCCGCCACCAGGGCGCGGCGGTCGTCCTCGGTGCGCAGCGGCGGCGACAGCTTCAGGAACGAACGGTAAGGACCGATGTCGTTCTCGTTCAGAGCGAGATGATTGATCGAGACCGAGGCGCTGACGGCGAGCCCGGCATCGCGCGCGCGCTGAAGGATGTCGAGGGAATCGATGCAGGTCAGCGACGCCGCGTGATAGCGGCCACCGGTGAGGGCGACGAGGCGCAGATCGCGCTCCAGCATCACGGCCTCGGCGGCATTTGGGATGCCCATCAGGCCGAGCCGCGAGGCGAACTCGCCCTCGTTCATCACGCCTTCGCCGACGAGATCGGGGTCTTCGGTGTAATGCACGATCAGCGCGTCGAAATCGCGCGCATAAGTCAGCGCGCGGCGCATCACCTGCGCATTGGTCACGCTTCTGGCGCCATCGCTGAAGGCGACGGCGCCCGCGGCCTTGAGCAGGCCGAACTCGGTCATCTCCTGGCCGTGCATGCCCTTGGTGAGGGCGGCCATCGGCTGGATGTTGACGATCGCGGTGTCGCGGGCGCGGCGCATCACGAAGTCGACCGTTGCCGAATTGTCGATCACCGGCGAGGTGTCGGGCTGGCAGATGATGGTGGTGATGCCGCCGGTCGCGGCCGCCTGGCTCGCGGTGGCAAAGGTCTCGCGGTGGCTGAAGCCGGGTTCGCCGACGAAGGCGCGCATGTCGATCAGGCCGGGTGCGACGATCTTGCCGGAGCAATTGACGATGTCGGTGCCCTCGGGGACGCCGGCCGCGCCGATGCCGCGGCGGGTCTCGCGAATGCTGCCGTCGGCGATCAGGACGTCGCCGACGCCGTCGAAATCCCTGGAGGGATCGACGACGCGGGCATTGGCCAGCAGGATGGGGCGGCGATCGGTCAACATCGGCATCACGCGTTCGGCAGGTTACGGGCGAGCGCTTCCAGCACCGCCATGCGCACGGCGACGCCCATCTCCACCTGCTCTCGGATCAGGGATTGCGCACCGTCGGCGACCGCCGTGTCGATTTCGACGCCGCGGTTCATGGGGCCGGGATGCATCACGAGCGCGTCCGGCTTGGCGTAAGCGAGCTTCTTCTGGTCGAGCCCGAAATAGTGGAAGTATTCGCTCGACGAGGGCACGAAGGAGCCGTTCATGCGCTCGCGCTGCAGCCGCAGCATCATGACGATGTCGGCGCCGTTGAGACCCTCGCGCATGTCGCGCGCGACCTCGACGCCCATCCGCTCGATGCCCGGCGGCAGCAGCGTGGAGGGCCCGACGACGCGGACGCGGGCGCCCATGGTGTTGAGCAGGATGATGTTGGAGCGGGCGACGCGCGAATGCATCACGTCGCCGCAGATCGCGACCACGAGCCCCTCGATCCGACCCTTGTTGCGGCGGATGGTGAGCGCGTCGAGCAGCGCCTGGGTCGGATGTTCATGCGCGCCGTCGCCGGCATTGATCACGGAACCGTCGACCTTGCGGGCCAGCAGTTCCACCGCGCCGGAGGCGTGATGGCGCATCACCAGGATGTCCGGGTGCATCGCATTGAGCGTCATCGCGGTGTCGATCAGTGTCTCGCCCTTCTTTATGGACGAGGAGGCGACCGACATGTTCATGACGTCGGCGCCCAGCCGCTTGCCGGCGAGCTCGAACGAGGACTGGGTCCGGGTGGAGGCCTCGAAGAACAGGTTCACCTGCGTCCGTCCGCGCAGGACGGTGCGCTTCTTGTCAACCTGGCGGTTGAGCTCGACATATTCTTCGGACAGGTCGAGGAGGCCGCTGATGTCGGCCGCGGAAAGGCCCTCGATGCCCAGCAGATGCCGGTGGCCGAGGACGAAGGTCGATTTCGATGTCATTAAAAGCAGAGCTATAGGGGCGGACGGCGGGGGGAGCAAGCTTCAAATCCGGCCGCCGGACTTATCCACGGCGCTTTGCAGCGGAGGCGGCGCCGCCAGCCGGTGTTCGGGGCAGCCGCTTTGCGCTAGACTCGCAACATTGGTTGCGTCACGGGCTGGATCATGACGGGCACGCGGTATTTTAATCGACTGGCGCGCAATGTTGCTGCGCTCGCGACCGCGTGCATGGCTGGCCTTGCGACACCGGCTTGGGCCGAAAAACGCGTCGCACTCGTGATCGGCAACGATCTCTATCCGAACCTGCCGGCCGACCGGCAATTGAAGAAGGCCGCCAATGACGCAACGACCGTGGCCGACGCGCTGAGGTCGCTCGGGTTCGACATCGTGCTCGGGACCAATCTTGGCCGCCAGGGCATGATCGACCGGCTTGCGGATTTCACGTCGCGGCTCGAGCCGGGCGATACCGCGGCCGTGTTCTATGCCGGACACGGCGTTGCGATCGCAGGCGTGAACTACCTCGTGCCGAGCGACGTTCCCACCGTCAATGAGGGCGCCGAGGCGCGGGTGCGCGGGGCCTCGATCGCCGAGCCCGACGTGATTGCGGAGCTTCAGGCCAAGGCAGTGCGTGTCGCCTTCGTCGTCATCGATGCCTGCCGTGACAATCCGTTTCCGCGCGCCGCGGGCCGCTCGATCGGGAACACGCGGGGGCTCGCTGACGCGAAGCCCGCGCGCGGGATCTTCACGCTCTATTCCGCGGGGATCGGCCAGACCGCGCTCGACCAGCTCGGCAGCAACGATACGGCGCACAACTCGGTGTTCACGCGGATATTCGTCGAGCAGCTCAAGCGGCCCGAGCTGCATCTCGGCGACCTCGCGGTCGAGGTGCGCGAGCGCGTGGCGGCGCTAGCGCTGACGGCGACGGATGCCGGAGGACAAGCAGCACCGCACGAGCAGACGCCCGCTTATTACGACCAGACGCTCGGCGGGCGCATCTTTCTCTGGAATGCGGAATCGTCGAACGAGGCGCCGAAAGTGGCGGGCATGCTGATCAAGCCGCCGGCAAGGCTTGCGGTCGCGGAGCGCGCCACCATGCGTCCGCCGCGTCCCTCCGCGGCAGGCGAAAGCTGCGCCCGCAGCGGCTTCGAGACCTATTGCGTCAGCTCGATGCTGAAGCCGCAATTCGGCAATTCGTACGGCGCAGCGAATTTGTTCGACGCCTCGACGGGGACGGCCTGGGTCGAGGGCGCCTCAGGCAACGGCGTCGGCGAGTGGATCACCGTCGAGTTCGAAACCGTGCGGCGGGTCAAATCGATCCACGTGCAGAACGGCTACCAGAAAAGCCCCGACATCTTCGCCAAGAACAACAGGGTCCGCCAGATCCGCGTACTGTTCTCGGGCGGCGAGTCGCAGACCTTCATTCTCGACGACAAGCTGTCGGCGCAATTGCTGACATTGCGGCCGCCCGTGTCGGCCCATTGGATGCAGTTCATCATCGACGACGTCTGGGCCGGCAACAAATATACGGACACCGCGATCACGAAGCTTCTGGTCAACTCGGATCCGGTGCAATGACCGCAAGGACCGGAACCGCGGCGTGCGCCGCGCTTGTCGTGCTGCTCGCACTATCGTTTCTCGTTCCCGCGCGGGCGCAGACCTTGCCCGGCGACTTCGTCTATCTGCGCGACATCGATCCCAGCATCATCCAGGACATCCGTTACGCCACGTCGAACAATTTCGTCGGCCGTCCGCTCGCCGGCTACGATGCCGGCGAATGCGTGGTGAAGCGCGAGGTGGGGCTGCGGCTGAAAGCGGTGCAGCAGGAGCTGGCGGCGCAAAATCTCTCGCTCAAGATGTTCGACTGCTACCGGCCGGCGCGGGCCTCGCTCGACATGGTCAAGTGGTCGCAGAACGGCCGCGAGACCGCGTCGGAGCGGCGCTACAATCCGAAGATTCCCAAGACCGAGCTGTTCCGCCTCGGCTACATTGCGAGCCGTTCGCAGCATTCGACCGGTGCGGCACTAGATCTCACGCTGGTCGATCTCAGGGCGGACAATTCCGCCAAATATGATCCAGCCAAGACCTATTCGGATTGCACGGCGCCGGTCGAGGCGCGGGCGCCGGAGGGCAGCGTCGACATGGGCACAGGCTACGACTGCACCGACCCGAAGGGGCACACTGCGGCACCATCGATCACTCCGGAGCAGCGTGCCTGGCGCAAGCGGCTGGTGGCTGCGATGGCCAGGCAAGGCTTTGTGAACTATTCGAAGGAGTGGTGGCATTTTTCCCTGCCGGGGACGGGCGGGGCGGCCTATGATTTCCCGATCCAGCCGCGGACGAGGTAGAGTTCGGTTGAAACGGAAGCACCTGCGAGCAGGGTTACCTCTCCCAAGGGGAGAGGTCGGCGCGAAGCGCCGGGTGAGGGGATCAGGTCCCTCGATAGAGCGCAGCCCCTCACCCGCGCCTCCGGCGCGACCTCTCCCAATGGGAGAGGTGCGCCCGAGCCGAGATAGATTCGATGGAAGCAAAATGACCCAGCCCACATTTGCGACCCACGAGGTCTTCAACCAGTCGCCGCCATTCGAGGACATTGATCTTTTCGCCGTGGACCGACCGTTGGTCGAGGCGGTCAGGGCCAATGGCGGCGCAGCGGCCGAGCGTGAGCTCTCGGAGTTCGGCAGGCACTGGGGCTCGGCGGCGATGGCCGATCGCGGGCGCGTGGCGAACGAGAACACGCCGAAGCTGCGCAGCTTCGATGCCAAGGGCAATCGCCGCGACCAGGTCGAGTTTCATCCCGCCTATCACGAACTGATGGCGCACAGTGCGCATGCCGGCGTGCACAATTCTACCTGGACCGCGGATGGCAAGCCGGCCGGCGATGGCGCCGAGGTCATTCGCGCCGCAAAGTTCTACATGGCTGCGCAAGTCGAGACTGGCCACCTTTGTCCGATCACGATGACGCGCGCCTCCGTCGGTGCTCTGGCGATGCAGCCCGACTTGCTCGCGCGGGTGATGCCGGTGCTGTCGACCAAGAGCTACGATCCGAGCTTTGCGCCGTGGTGGCAGAAGCGCGGCATGACCCTCGGAATGGGCATGACCGAGAAGCAGGGCGGCACCGACGTGCGCGCCAACATGACGCGTGCGGTGCGCGACGGGGACGGCTATCGCATCACCGGGCACAAATGGTTCATGTCGGCACCGATGTGCGATGCATTCCTGGTGCTGGCGCAGGCGGATGGCGGGCTGACCTGTTTCTTCATGCCGCGCTTCGCGCCGGACGGATCGGTCAACGCCGTTCAGTTCCAGCGGCTGAAGGACAAGCTCGGCAACCGCTCCAATGCCTCGTCCGAGGTCGAGTTCGTCGGCGCCTATGCCGAAAGGGTCGGCGAGGAAGGCAAGGGCATCCGCACCATCATCCAGATGGTGCAGCTGACGCGGCAGGATTGCGCGATCGCCTCCGTCGGCCTGATGCGCTCGGGGCTTGCGCATGCGCTGCACCACGCCCGGCATCGCAGCGTGTTCCAGAAGCATCTGGCCGATCAGCCCCTGATGCAGGCCGTGCTGTCGGATATGGCGCTGCATGTGGAGGCGAGCACGGCGCTGGTGATGCGGCTCTGCCGTGCCTTCGACCGCACGCCGCACGATGCGGCGGAGGCGGCTTATATGCGACTGCTCACGCCCGCGATCAAATACTGGTCCTGCAAGAGCGCGCCGCCGTTCCTGTTTGAGGCGATGGAGTGCCTCGGCGGCAACGGTTATGTCGAGGACGGCATTCTGGCGCGCCATTATCGGGAGTCGCCGGTCAACGCGATCTGGGAGGGCTCGGGCAACGTGATGTGCCTCGACGTGCTCCGCGCGCTCTCGCGCGAGGGCGAGGCGGCGGCGGTGGTGCTGCAAGCGCTGGCGGCCGAGACCAAGGGGCTGCCGGGGGCGGGCGAGGCGGCCAGCTTCATCGGCAAGACGTTTCGGCGCGCCGACGGCGAGCGCGTCGCGCGGCTTGCGGTCGAGAAGCTGTCATTGCTGGCCGCGACGGCCGCGCTCAATGGCGTGTCGCCGCGCCAGGCCGAATTGTTCGCGGCCACGCGCCTTGCGACCAATCACGCCAGCATGTACGGCGCAGTCGAACTCGACAGCGCCGACGTGCGCGCCCTGCTGGAGCGGGCGCTGCCGTGACTGGGCACGGTCTCTCCGCAGCGTCATGGCCGGGCCTGACCCGGCCATCCACGTCTTGCTGCGCGGCAAGAAGAACGTGGATGCCCGGGACAAGCCCGGGCATGACGATCGCTCGATAGTTTGCGCTCTCCAACGAAAGCCTGCTGATGGACTCCCTCAACCCCGATCATCCGCCGTTGACCGCGACGCCGGCGACCCCCCGCGTCTGGAAGTTCTGGGGCACGGCGCTGTGGGGCCTCTTCATCTTCGTCGCGATGTTCGTCGGGCAGATCGGCGCCGTCCTTCTGCTGGCGGCGCAGCGTGGTCTACCCATGGACCTCGCTTCGCTGCAGGTCGTCGGCCGCGAGCCCCAGACGCTTGCGCTCTCGGTCATCATGGGCTTGCCGGCGACACTGGCCGCGGTCTGGCTCGCCATTCGCATCAAGAAAGCTTCGTTCGTCGATTATCTCGCGCTGCATTGGCCGTCCTGGAAGCAACTGCTGTTCGGCGCCGTCGGCCTCATCCTGATCGTGCTGCTCTGGGAGACGATGTCGCGCGCGCTCGGTCGCGAGGCGACGCCGGGCTTCATGACCGATCTGTTGAAAACGGGCCGCGACAAGGGCGCCGCGCTGCTGCTGCTCGCCGCATTCGCAGTGGCGGCGCCGATGTCGGAAGAGGTTCTGGCGCGAGGCTTCCTCTTCCGTGGCTGGTCGGCGAGCTTCCTTCGCGCGCCCGGCGCGATCCTGCTGTCGTCGCTGGTCTGGACAATCGTCCATCTGCAGTACGACATGTACTTCCTCGCCGAAGTTTTCGCCATCGGCCTGTGGTTCGGCTACATGCGCTACCGCTCCGGCTCGCTGTGGCTCACGATCGTGCTGCATGCGCTGAACAATCTCACCGCGGTGGTGCTGACGATGTGGCTGGGGAGCTAGCTCCACACTCCGTCATTGCGAGCGCAGCGAAGCAATCCAGAATCTCTCCGCCGCGGCAGTCTGGATTGCTTCGTCGCAAGAGCTCCTCGCAATGACGAGGTGAGAGAGGTGCGCTCGTCATGACGAGTGCTAAGCCGCCAGCCCGATCGCGATCGGCATCGTAATGGCTGCAAAGATCGTCTGCAGCGTGATGATCTGCGCCAGCAGCGGGGCGTCGCCGCCCATCTGGCGGGCGAGGACATAGGCGCTGGACGAGGTCGGCACCGCCGAGCAGATCGCCACGATCGCCAGGCTGTTGCCGGAAAGCCCGAACCAGAGACCGAGCCCCATCGCGAGCGCGGGCATCAGCAAGAGCTTTAAAACGACGCCGACGGCTGCGCCGAGGCTTGGACGGAAGAGCCCTTCGAGATGCAGGCCCGCGCCTGTGACGAGCAGGCCGATGGCGAGGGAGGAACTGCCGAGCGCGTCTGCAACCTCATGCCAGAGCCTTGGCAGCGGCAGGTGGGTGACATTGAAAGTAAGGCCGATGATGCAGGCCCAGATCAAGGGATTGCGCACCAATGTCATGACGATGGCGCGGCCGGATTGCTTTTCCGGGGATGCGTAACGAGCGAGCACCGAGACGCTGAACACGTTGACGAGCGGGATGATCGCCACCATCGCCACGGAGGCGAGCGCCAGCCCGACATCGCCGAACAGATTGGCGGCGATCGACAGGGCAACGAAGGTCTGCCAGCGCGTCGCACCCTGGAAGATCGACGTGAAGGCGGGGCCGTCGATGTCGAGCCGGGACAGAGCCGGGCGCAATGCGAGGCAGAGCAGCGACATCGCCAGCGCCGACAGCAGCAGCGCGCCGCCGACGCCGGCGACCGGAACTTTCGTGAGGTCCGCCTTGACCAGGGTCTGGATCAGCAGCATCGGAAACAGCACGAAATAGGTCAGCTGCTCCAACCCGTGCCATTGCGTGTCCAGCCGCATCAGGCTGCGCTTCAGCACGACGCCGAGCACGATGAGGATGAAGACCGGCAGCAGCGCCGCGACGACGACGGCCATGGGATCAGCCGGGTCCGGTGCGCAGGTTTGCCAGGCGATCGAGCGCGCCTTGCAGGATGAAGATCGCGGCGTGCTCGTCGATCACCTCGGCGCGCTTGGCGCGGCTGACGTCCATGCCGATCAGCTCACGCTCGACCGCCGCCGTCGAAAGGCGTTCGTCCCAGAGACCGATGGGCAGCGCGGTCAATCCGGCCAGATTTCGCGCGAAGGCGCGGGTCGATTGCGCGCGTGGACCTTCGCTGCCGTCCATGTTGATGGGCAGGCCGAGCACGAAGCCGACCGCCTTGCGCTCCGTGGCGATGGCCAGCAGCCTGGCGGCATCCTGCTTGAACTGCTTGCGCTGGATCGTCTCGACGCCGGTCGCCAGCCGCCGGTCCGGATCGGATACGGCAACGCCAATGGTCTTGGTCCCCAAGTCGAGCCCGACCAGCGCGCCGCGCGCGGGCCAGTGGGTTGCAGCATCGATGAGAGGCAGGATAGGAGCCGGCATGGCTTTAGCGCATATCACGCGTTGCGCTGCGGGGTGAACTGATAACCATGGATGCACTGACACTATTCGGCCTGTTTGCCGTGACGGCGATGCTGGTCTGCTATGCCCTGGAGGATCGCAGCCACTGGTTCGTGCTGCTGTTCGCGGCGTCCTGCGCGCTCGGTTCCGCGTATGGCTTCCTGCAAGGCGCCTGGCCGTTCGGCCTCGTCGAGGCGATCTGGGCCGTCGTGGCATTGCGGCGCTGGTACCTGAAGCCGTAGATCGCCAGAGGGCCGCAAGCAGCGCGCGAATTCGTGATGCACGGCTGTATCGATCAAATGTGGGAAATCTCACACTGGTGATGCTGCAGGCCATGGCATGATGCCGCGTGGTTGCGTGGCAATAGAGTTACAGGTCTAAAGTAGTATTGGGTGCATGCCCCCGATTTCGGGAACGATCGGCTGCGACCGGCAGTCCGGCCCGCCGCTGCAACTTGGCGCCAATTTTTTTGGGGGCGCCGACGACGTCCAATATTCGCCAATCATTTGAGAGGTCATGATGCTCATCAAGCCAAGCCTGATCGCGGGCTCAGAACGGCGATTCAAGCAAGCCGAGTTCTCACCCGAAGCCTTGAACCGGAAATTGGGCGACGGTCCGATCGACATGTCGGTCGAAAAGATGCGTCTGCGCCAGCGCCAGCTGCTGGCCGAGACGCGGGACGTGGAGAAGGCCGAAATTGGCCTGGAGCGGATCATCCAGGGCAATGATCTCGACAGCATCAATTATCTTGCCAAGGGGACCGCAGCCTCGCGCTCGGTCTGCCGTATCCAACTCAGGGATGCCAAGTCGAATCTGCTCGGCTATGGCTCCGGCTTTCTGATCGGGCCCGGTCTGCTGCTGACCAATCATCATGTCTTCGGCCGGCCCTCCGACGCAGCCCATTCGATCGCCGATTTCAACTACGAACTGGACGCTTCGGGACAAGAGCGTGTGCCGGTGAGGTTCGGATTCGAGCCGGGCAGATTCTTCTACACCAATGACCGGCTGGATTTCTCGGTCGTCGCGGTGGCGCCGACCTCGCTGTCAGGCCACGAGGAACTCGAGGATTGGGGATGGCTGCCGCTCAGTGACGCGCCCGGCAAGGCAGATCCGGGCGAGTATCTCACCATCATCCAGCATCCCAGCGGGCAGATGAAGCAGGTCTGCGTCCGCGAGAACAAGCTGCTCAAATATGTCGGTGACTTCCTCTGGTACAATACCGACACGACGGCCGGATCGTCAGGGTCGCCGGCGTTCAACCGCTTCTGGCAGGTGGTTGCGCTGCACCACAGCGGTGTTCCCCGGAAGAATGCGCAGGGTCGCATCCTGACCAAGGACGGCAAGGTGTGGAAGCCGTCGATGGACGAATCCTCGATCGACTGGATCGCCAATGAAGGCATTCGGATCAGCGCGATCGTCGCCGATCTGAAGGTGGCCGTCGGCTCTCACCCTCTGATCAGGCCTGTGCTGGACGAGATGGACCCGCCAGGCCGGCCCGAGATCGAGCGAGCCTTGCGGCCCCCGATTGACGCAACTCCGTACGGCGCCAATGTCTGGGTCGAGCAATCCGTCGACGGCACGTCTCTGGTGGTCCCGATCCGCGTTCCGCTGCCGATGTTCAGGAAGGAGATTCCTCTCGCTCCAACGCCGCCGCTACCGAGCCCGGCGGGAGGTCATGGCAATGGCCGGACGCCGAACGGCGGCACGAACGGCGGCAAGCGGAACGGCGGCACGCCATTGATTGCTCCGCCGACCGGCCTGTTGCCTTACATCAGCGCGAGGAACGGCCTCCCGATGGAGGCCGTGCACATCGATCAGAGCACGCTGAAATCGCGTCCCGGATACAAGGCGAACTTCCTTGGCACCGGCAGATTCTCGGTGCCCTTGCCGAAGATTCCGGCCTCGCTCAAGCCCAGGATCGCGATGCTCAAGGGAAGCTCCAGGCAATCCGAGCTGAAATATTTCAACTACAGCGTTGTCATGAACAAGGAGCGCCGGCTCGCCTTCTTCAGCTGCGTCAACATCGACGGCGGCAAGCAGCAGGACGTCGGCAAGCGCGAGGGTGATTCCTGGCTGCGCGATCCGCGCATCGACGACGATGCCCAGATCGGTGACGAGTTCTACCGCAAGCAGGCCACTTTCGAGGCGGATCGTAGCAAGAATCCGTTCGACCGCGGTCATCTCGTGCGCCGCCTGGATGCGACGTGGGGCGAGACCGTCGCCGCCGCCAAGCAGCATGGCGACGATTCTTTCCATTTCACCAATTGCTCGCCGCAATTCTTCTCGTTCAACCAGGGCAAGCAGCTGTGGGCGGGATTGGAGGATTATACACGCGATGTCCTGCTCGAAGGCGAGGAGAAGGGCATCGTCATGAACGGTCCGGTGTTCGACGGGCCCGACGCCGATGGATCCGATCTGCCCAATCCGGCCGGGCGGCCGCACAAGGATCCAAGCTTCGGCGGCGTCCAAATCCCGAAATATTTTTGGAAGATCCTGATCCGACGCAACGAGGATGACGATGCTCTCAAGGCGGCGGCCTTCCTGATGAGCCAGCGAAAGCAGGTCATGGAGATCGATCGCATCCAGGAGGCGGATCTGCGCGAGCGGATGTCCGAGGAGGATGTCAGCGTCTTCCAGGTCTCGATCGCGGACCTGACGAGGTTGACCAAGCTGGATTTCGGCAATCTCACTGATGCGGATTCGCACGAGGCGACCTCGGTCGGTCCGCGGCGGATCGAGTCCTACGAGGACATTCGACTCTGAGGAGCGCTTGTTTCGCCAAGCAGTGAAACCGACGCGACGTTCGGGTGAGGGCAGCGGTGCGCTCTATCGAGACACTGCAAGACCTCACCCGGCTTCTTTCGACGGACGCGCGTGTGGCGTCAGCGGATCGCGATCGGGTTGATCATGGCCTGCACGGCGCCGGTCCAGCGCGGCTGGCCCAGCACGAACAGGAATTCGTAGCCCTTGTCCCGGGCGAGCGCGGCGGTGTCCATGTTCTCGAGGATATAGGTCCCGTTCATCGCGAGCAGAATCTGGTGGACCTCGAACACGGTCTTGCCTTCGAACGGAAGCACCTCGAGCCCCCAGGTGTCGGCGCCGACCGCGACGACGCCCTTGCCGGCGAGGTACTTCGCGCCTTCGACGCCAAGGCCGGGCTCGCCGGCCGAGTAGCGCTTGTCGTCCTTGCCGATCAGGCTGAGCCAGCCGGTGTGGAAGATGACGACATCGCCCTGGCGGATCTCGACGTTCTGCTGCTTGGCGGCTTCCTCGATCTCCTTGACGTTGAAGGCGGTGCCTTCCTTCACCACGTCGGTCTTGAAATAGGCGGCCATGTCGAGCAGCACGCCGCGGGCGACCATCGGCGGCACCTTCTCGATGCCGAGCTTCTTCAAGCCATTGGGATCGGCGAAATCGGCCAGCTTGTTGCCGTTGTAGTAGACGTGCTCGACGCCGAGATGGCCGAGCCCGTCGAGCTGACTGCCGATGCCGACCCAGCTGTCGAGGATGTCATCGTTGTAAGTGGCCTTGTTCGGACCGAGACCCGGGGTGCCGGCCTGTCCGGGCTGCACGATGGTGAGCTTGAAGGTGCGCGGCGGGTAGGCGGGCGTCTGCGGCGTGACGGGGATGCCGAGGGCGTAGGTCTTGCCGGTCTTCACCAGCGATGCCGCCTTCACCACGAGCTCGGGCGTCATGTAGTTGGCGGCGCCGATCTCGTCGTTCGGCCCCCATTTCGATTTGGTCCAGTCCTGTGCACTTGCGGTTCCTGAAATCGCCGACAACGCAGCGACGCAGCACAACACGAGCGTATTGCGCATCAATAGTCCTCCCGATGTTTCTGCCGGTGTTTGGCTTCGTTTATGGTTTCGCGCTGGCCAGTCACTCATCCTAACGTAGAAGAAGCGGGGGCTTCAAAGCTTTTCGAAGTGCTGCGCTGCGATGGCGGCACGCAGCGCGGATCGATTCAAACGCGATGGATTTGTGACGAATTTCGTGGCGTGGAACGTTGGCGCTCCGTCATGCCGCGATGACGTCCTCGTCCTTCTTCAGGCAATCGGCAAAACCGCTCAGCGCGCTGTATTGATGTCCGGCGCGGCGCTGGATGAAGAGTGTTTCGACACGGGCATGTGACGGGCTCAGCGTGTGGACGGCGACGGCGCCGTTCATCGCGCTGCGTTCCACGACGGCGCGCGGCAGCAGCGTCACGCCCATGTCGGCGGCGACGCAGCCGATCATGCCGTCGAGCGTGCCGAGCTCGAAGCGCGCCGCCGACGGCCAGCCGAATTCGACGAAAATCTGTTCGAGCCGCTGGCGATAGGTGCAGCCGGTGCGGAACACCAGCGCGGTCGGACCCGACTCCGACGTGCCGGCGCGCAGCTCGGCGAGCGAGGCCCAGCGGCGCGCGCTGACCAGCACCAGCTCTTCGCCGAACGCGCTCGTCGTGGAGAGGTCGTCATGCGCGATGGGTCCGGCGACGAAGGCGCCGTCGAGCGTACCGTCGAGCACGCTCGCGACGAGGTCGGCGGTCGGCGCGGTGCGCAAGGAAAGGCGCACGGCAGGGAAGCGGCGGTGGAAATCGGCGAGCAGCGGCGGTAATCGCACGGCTGCCGTGGTCTCCATCGAGCCGATCGCGAGCGGTCCTTTCGGCTCGCCATCGTCACGCGCGGCGAGCAAGGCTTCGCGCGACAGCGCCGCCATTTTTTGCGCATAGGGGAGGAGGCGCTTGCCGGCGCCGGTCAGCGTCATGCCGCGCGAGTGCCGCTCGAACAGCGGCGTGCCGATCTCCGCCTCCAGCGCCTTCACGCGCTGGGTGACGTTCGACTGCACGGTGTTGAGCTCCTCGGCGGCGCGGGTGATGCCGCCGGTGCGGGCGACCGCGGCGAAGGTCTTGATATCGCTGAGTTCCATGGTGTCGTTTCGCTTTTGAGATGGCAGCGTTCGCAACAATTCAATTTTCGAGAATGCTAGTCGCGCCTAGTCTCGCTGTCCAGATCGGGGAGGAGCCATGCCGATGACGACGTCGCTGACCACGCTGCTGGGAATCGAGCATCCGATCCTGTTGGCGCCGATGGATGTGATTGCCGGCAGCCGTCTGGTCGCGGCGGTGAGCCGCGCCGGCGGGTTCGGCATTCTTGGCGGCGGCTATGGCGAGCGGGTCTGGCTGGAGCAGGAGACGGCGAAGCTCGCCGACCTCAGTGCACCGTTCGGGATCGGCTTCATCACCTGGAGCCTCGCCAAGCGGCCCGAGCTTCTCGATGTCGCGCTCGCTGCGAAACCAGACGCGATCATGTTGTCGTTCGGCGATCCCGCGCCGTTCGCGCCCAAGATCAAGGCCGCCGGCACGCGTCTGATCTGCCAGATTCAGGACGAAGCGATGGCGCGGCAGGCGCTCGATGCCGGTGCTGACATCCTGATCGCGCAAGGCACGGAGGCGGGCGGTCATGGCGCTTCGCGCACCACTGTCGATCTCGTGCCCGCCATCGTCGATCTCGTCGCGGGGCGCGTTCCAGTGGTGGCGGCTGGCGGCATCGCGGATGGGCGCGGCCTCGCGGCCATGATGATGCTGGGCGCGAGCGGCGTGCTGCTCGGCACGCGCTTCTATGCTAGTCAGGAGGCCGACGGTGCGGAGGAGGCCAAGCGCCGCATCTGCGTGGCGAACGCGGGTTCGACTGTGCGCGGCATCCTCTTCGATCTCTCCCGCAACAATGTCTGGCCGGCGCCGTTTACCGGGCGCTGCCTGGTCAACGATCATGCCAAGCGCTGGATCGGCCGCGAGGTCGAGCTGATGCAGAATGTTGCCGCAGTCGCTTCCGAGTATGCGGCAGCAAGAGCGGCGGGCAATTTCGATGTCGCGGCCGTGATCGCCGGCGAGGCGGTTGGGTTGATTCATGATATCCCACCGGCGGCGGAGATCGTCGAGCGGATTGCGGCGGAGGCGGAGCAGTTGATCGCCGGGCGGAGAAACTCGGCGGTGGCAGCGGCGTAGACTTCCTACCCTCCCCCTGGAGGGGGAGGGTCGATCGCGCGAAGCGCGAGCGGGGTGGGGTGACAGTCTCTCCATTGAGGCGGTACCCGTGTTGAGAGATCACCCCACCCCGCTTCCGCTACATGCGAACCGACCCTCCCCAACCTCCAAGGGAGGGTAAGAAAGAACGAGAGAACAACCATGTGGCCTGACCGTCGACTGATCGATCTCTTCAAGACCGAATTCCCGATCGTGCTGGCGCCGATGGCTGGCGTGATGGATGCGGAGCTGGTGATTGCGGCGGCGCAGGGCGGGGCGCTGGGGTCGCTGCCTTGTGCGATGATCTCGCCGGAGAAGGCGCGCGAGCAAGTTGGTCTCATCCGCCAGCGCGTCAAGGCGCCGGTGAACATGAATTTCTTCTGCCATACGCCGGTCGATCTGACGCGCGAAGCCGAGGCGCGGTGGAAGCAGCGGCTCGCGGAATACTATTCCGAGCACGGTCTCGATCCCTCCGCGCCGATCGCGGCTGCGAACCGCGCGCCATTCGATGCGGCGTTCTGCGAGGTGGTCGAGGAGCTGAAGCCGGAGGTCGTCAGCTTCCATTTCGGCCTACCGGAGCAAGCGCTGCTGAGGCGCGTCAAGGCGGCGGGTTGCCTCGTCATCTCGTCTGCCACCACAGTGAAAGAGGCGGTCTGGCTGGAAGAGCGCGGCGTCGACGCCGTGATCGCGCAAGGAGCGGAAGCGGGTGGCCATCGCGGCATGTTCCTGACCGACAAGATCGCCGAGCAGCCTGGCACGTTTGCGTTAGTGCCGCAGGTCGTCGATGCCGTGAAGGTGCCGGTGATCGCGGCGGGCGGTATCGCCGACGGGCGCGGCATTGCCGCGGCGTTCGCGCTCGGTGCCGCCGGCGTGCAGATCGGCAGCGCCTATCTGCGCTGCCCGGAATCCAAGCTCAGCGCGGCCGGCCGCAAGGCGCTCGCTGAGGCGCGGGACGATTCCACCGTGATCACCAATGTCATGACCGGCCGGCCTGCGCGGGGGATGCAGAACCGGCTGATGCGCGAGGCCGGCCCGATCTCGCCGGATGCGCCGCCATTTCCCCACGCCGCGACGGCGTTGGGGCCGCTGAAGGCGGCTGCCGAAAAGCAGGGCAGGGTGGATTTCACCAATCTCTGGGCAGGGCAGGCCGTTGCGCTGGGCCGCGAGCTTCCCGCCGCCGAATTGACCCGGGACCTCGCCAAATCGGCGCTGGGGCGCATGAAGGCCCTCGCCGGATAGGGGGAAGCGCCGGTTGCGGCGCAAAACCGGCCTCTGCTATACGGCACATAGGTTTTGCCGTAAGAGGCCTTATATAATGTCCGTCGACGCCGCTACCGTCCGCCGCATCGCGCATCTGGCGCGCATTGCGGTTTCCGAGGACGAGGTTCCGCATCTGCAGGGCGAGCTCAACACCATGCTCGCTTTCGTCGAGCAGCTCTCGGAGGTCAATGTTGAGGGCGTGGAGCCGATGACCTCGGTCACCCCGATGCAGATGAAGAAGCGGCAGGACGTGGTCGATGACGGCGAGATCGCCGACGATATCGTTGCCAACGCGCCCGCGACCGAAGGTCACTTCTTCTTGGTGCCGAAGGTCGTTGAATAAACAGGTTAGGTCCGATGTGCCTGCTTTGCGACGATGAGAAGGCCTATCAGGCCTACATGAATTACCTCGACAAGATGGAACGGCAGGGCAAGGCTGCCGACCCCAATGTCGCCGTCAATGCCGTGCTCGACGAGCTCGAGGCGGCCGCGAAAGCCGCCGCCAAAAAGGACGACCCGGCCGACGACAAGACCCTGTCTCCGTTCTTCTGCAGCCCGATCAATAAATGACCGATTTGACATCGCTGACGCTCGCCGAGGCCCGCAAGGGTCTCGCGGCAAAAACTTTCACGTCGCTCGAGCTCACGGATGCGCATCTGTCCGCGATCGAAGCTGCGCGCGTGCTCAATGCCTTCGTGATGGAGACGCCGGACCAGGCGCGCGACATGGCCAAGGCGGCGGACGAGAAGATCGCCAGGGATGAGGGCGGCCCGCTCGCCGGCATCCCGCTCGGCATCAAGGATCTGTTCGCGACCAAGGGCGTGCGCACCACGGCGTGCTCGAAGATCCTCGGCAATTTCGTGCCGACCTATGAGTCCACCGTCACCTCGCAGCTCTGGCGCGACGGCGCGGTGATGCTCGGCAAGCTCAACAATGACGAGTTCGCGATGGGCTCGGCCAACGAGACCTCGTGCTTCGGCCCCGTCGGCAATCCCTGGCGGCGCGAGGGCAGCAACACGACGCTGGTGCCGGGCGGCTCGTCCGGCGGCTCGGCCTCGGCCGTGGCGGCGCTGCTCTGCATGGGCGCGACCGCGACCGATACCGGCGGCTCGATCCGCCAGCCGGCCGCGTTCACCGCGACCGTCGGCATCAAGCCGACCTATGGCCGCTGCTCGCGCTGGGGCATCGTCGCCTTTGCCTCCTCGCTGGACCAGGCGGGTCCGATCGCGCGCAGCGTACGCGATGCCGCGATGCTGCTCCGCTCGATGGCGGGCCACGATCCCAAGGACACGACGTCGGTCGATATCCCCGTACCGAATTACGAGGCGGCGATCGGCAAATCCGTGAAGGGCATGAAGATCGGCATCCCCCGGGAGTATCGCCTCGACGGCATGCCGGCCGAGATCGAGAAGCTTTGGGAAGCGGGCGCGGCGTGGCTGAAAGCGGCGGGCGCCGAGCTCGTCGAGGTGTCGCTGCCGCACACCAAATACGCGCTGCCGGCCTATTACATCGTGGCGCCGGCGGAGGCTTCGTCGAATCTCGCGCGCTATGACGGCGTACGCTACGGCCTGCGCGAGCAGGGTAAGAACATCACCGAGCTCTACGAAAACACCCGCGCCGAAGGCTTTGGCGCAGAGGTGCGCCGCCGCGTCATGATCGGCACCTACGTGCTCTCGGCCGGCTATTACGACGCCTATTACCTGCGCGCGCAGAAGGTGCGCACGCTGATCAAGAAGGATTTTGAGGACTGCTTCGCCAAGGGCGTCGACGCCATCCTCACCCCGGCGACGCCGTCGGCGGCCTTCGGCATCGGCGAGAAGGGCGGCGCCGACCCGGTCGAGATGTATCTCAACGACATCTTCACGGTGACCGTGAACATGGCGGGCCTGCCCGGCATCGCGGTGCCCGCCGGCAAGGACGCGCAGGGCCTGCCGCTCGGGCTGCAACTGATCGGCCGTCCGTTCGATGAGGAGACGCTGTTCTCGCTCGGCGAGGTGATCGAGCAGGCCGCCGGCCGCTTCACGCCCGCGAGGTGGTGGTGAATGTCGCTGATTTCATCGCGAGCCTCGGCGGCGCGGCGCCCGCGCCGGACCTGAACGCGCCGCTCGCCGGCCTCTGGTGGGCGGCGAAGGGCGACTGGGACCGCGCGCACACGATCGTTCAGGACGAGAGCAGCCGCGAGGCCGCCTGGGTGCACGCCTATTTGCACCGTGTCGAAGGCGATCTCGGCAATGCCGGCTATTGGTATCGCCAGGCCGGTCAGCCGGCGGCAAAGGATTCATTGGAAGCGGAGTGGGAGCGGATCGCTGCCACGCTGCTCGGGAGCAGGACATGAGCACGGCCACGCACAAGCTTCTCAAGGGCTCAACCGGTGACTGGGAGATGGTCATCGGCATGGAGATCCATGCCCAGGTGACCTCGAACGCCAAACTGTTCTCAGGCGCGTCCACCGCCTTCGGCGGCGAGCCGAACAGCCAAGTGTCGCTGGTCGACGTCGCGATGCCGGGCATGCTGCCGGTCATCAACGAGGAATGCGTCAGGCAGGCTGTCCGGACCGGGCTCGGCCTCAACGCGCAGATCAACCTGCGCTCGGTGTTCGACCGCAAGAACTATTTCTATCCGGACCTGCCGCAGGGCTACCAGATCAGCCAGTACAAATCGCCCATCGTGGGCGAGGGTGAGGTGATCATCGATCTCGATGGCGGCAAGACGGCCACCATCGGTATCGAGCGGCTGCATCTGGAACAGGATCCCGGCAAGATGCTGCACGACCGTTCGCCGTCGCTGTCCTACATCGATTTCAACCGCTGTGGCGTGGCGCTGATGGAAATTGTCTCGAAGCCTGACATCCGCGACGCCGAGCAGGCCAAGGCCTATGTGACCAAGCTGCGCTCGATCATGCGCTACCTCGGCACCTGCGACGGTGACATGGAGAAGGGATCCTTGCGCGCCGACGTCAACGTGTCCGTGCGCAGGCCCGGCGCGCCGCTCGGCACCCGCTGCGAGATCAAGAACATGAACTCGATCGCCTTCATCGGCCAGGCGATCGAGTATGAAGCGCGGCGCCAGATCGAGATCCTGGAGGACGGGGGCGAGATCGAGCAGGAAACGCGCCGGTTCGATCCCAACAAGGGCGAGACGCGCTCGATGCGGTCGAAGGAGGAGGCGCACGATTATCGTTACTTCCCCGACCCCGACCTGTTGCCGCTGGAGTTCGGCCAGGACTTCGTCGACGCGCTGAAGGCGAAGCTGCCGGAGCTGCCGGACCAGAAGAAGGCGCGCTTCGTCGCCGATTTCGGCCTCTCGGCCTATGATGCGAGCGTGCTGGTCGCCGAGCGCGAGAGCGCGCTGTTCTACGAGACGGTGCTCGACAAGCTCGCTAGTCGCGCCCGCGACGGCAAGATGGCGGCGAACTGGGTGATCAACGAGCTGTTCGGCCGCCTCAACAAGGAAGGCCGGGATATTACGGCCTCGCCCGTCAATGCCGCGCAGCTGGCTGCGATCGTCGACCTGATCGGCGAGGGCACGATCTCGGGCAAGATCGCCAAGGATCTGTTCGAGATCGTCTGGCAGGAGGGCGGCGATCCCCGCGCGCTGGTCGAAAGCCGCGGCATGAAGCAGGTCACGGATCTCTCGGCGATCGAAAAGGTGGTCGACGACATCATCGCGGCCAATCCCGACAAGGCGGCGCAGGTGAAGGACAAGCCGCAATCGCTCGGCTGGTTCGTCGGCCAGGTGATGAAGGCATCCGGCGGCAAGGCCAACCCGCAGAGCGTCAACGACCTGCTCAAGTCCAAGCTCGGCGTCTAAGCCTCACGTTCGAACGAGGTGACGGACACGTCTCGTCACCTCGCTTTCGGTTGTCGCTGCGACGCTCGCGCGCATCCGCGAACGGCAAACTCCATCCGATCGATGGCGATGCGGTGGGGCGAATCGCCGCCGCGCGATTCGCCGGAAACGGCGGCTTGGACGCGCTCCGGCGAGCGCCCGCGCCGTTAAGCATGAAAATATTTTCGTTGCCAAAAGTCGCGACTCAGAGTCCGCGAAGCGCTTGCGCGAGGCGACCGCGCGGTGGTCGACGCGCATCGTCGCATCGATCGCGCACGATGCGTGCATGCGAAAAAATACTTGCTGCATAGTGTTTTCGTGCAGTCGCATCGTTCGTGAGCGTCGACGATGCGAGCGCTCTGCATGATCGCAAGTGCGCGTCGTACGAAGCGCCTGCGTCGCGCTCGCCAAGCGCACGCGCCTTGCTGCGTCAACACTTCTTTAAGCGAGAAGCTGTTTTTTTCTTCGTGTTGGTGTATTCGGGATGAGTGCATTCGATCCCCGAGTGCACGCAGCGATTAAAGCCATCTCACACATCGGAGGGCAACATGGCCAAGAAAGCGAAGAAGGCGAAGAAGGCGAAGAGCGCAGTGAAGAAGACTGCGAAGAAGACCCGCAAGGTCGCGAAGAAGAAGAAGTAACTTCGCTTCTGAAGTTGCCGGCTCCAGATAGCCGGCACGTCATCAGCGCCTCCTAGAGGTTCTGGTCGACGATAGAGGGTGTCGGCGAGACATCAGGTCAACGGTCGGACCGTTCTATTTCGCGGTCCGGCAGAAGAAACGAGTTTTCTTCGTTCGGTGCGGTTCTCCTCAAACGGGCTCCGCAATTTCACGACAGGCCTTCGGGCCAAAGTGGAATCTGGTCCTGACGTGTTCGCCGACGCCCTCGTTCCCTTGAAGCCGGGGCATTGCCGGCATTCCTCTCCCTCACATCGTTGATTTGACCGCGTCGCGTCCGAGCGCGCTTCTGTCATGCCAGCTTGATCGCTTGGCTTGGAGAGGCAAGGCGGCCTGTGGCGTGATCGCGCGCCGTTTCGCCCTGCGGTGTCGCCGCCCGGCTCCGACGGGCCGATCCAGCACGCGCGGCTTGTCGTGGAACGATTGCGGCGGCTGGATACTGGATCACCCGCCTGCCGCCTTCGCCGAACTTGGACGGCCAGAGACCGAATGCCTAGGCGAAGCCGGGGCGCGGATGACGACAAGAAAAGCAGCCACATGACCTGCGCCACCGCGCGCGATGGTTATCGATGTCCTGAAATCCCAGGGTAAACCGAATCTGACGAATGACAGAAGCGCCTGCGAATCAAGGACTTCTTGAATTCTCGGCAGAGGAGGCGCCCGCCCGCGTTTACGTCTGCTTCATCGCGATGCTTAAACTGCCATTCAAATTTGCCCGCCATCATCGCTTCCAACAAGCCGGCAAACGGCGATGGGGAAGAGTTGAACAGTGCACGATCCCGGGACGGGTCATGCACATCAGAGGTTGGACGGGAGCCGCGCTCGGGGGACGAGGCGGCATAAGAACAAAGGGGATGCGTGATGTTTCAGGGTACTTTCGATCTGGAGACGGCGACGCCGGTCGATGCGAGCGCGCTGTCGGACGTGCTGTTCGAGCGCGGGATCTATTGGGCGAGCGGCCGCTCCGGCATCGTCGATCTCGTCGCCGCGCACAAATGGTTCAATCTCGCCGCGCTGAAGGGCCGCAAGGACGCCGTGGTGCTGCGCCAGGAAATCGCCGGCCAGATGTCGGACGCCGAGATCTCCGCCGCGCAGCGTGAGGCGAGAGCCTGGGTCTGCGCGCACTGAGCGTCACGTCGCTTCGGAACCGGACCTTGACCGTGCGGCGCCATCGCGCCGCGGCGGCTTCATAGTAAGGTTTGCACGGCAAACGAGGCCGGCGCTTCGCCGGCGCGATGCCTGCGCCAGATTTCGTCGAATGCCTTTTCGATATCCCGCGTCATGCGGACAGTATCGAAAAGCGGCCAAGTGGTCCGGCGCGCCGCCAGCTTGCTCCTGAGCGCGACGCGAAGCTCGGAATCGTGCGCGATCCGAAGCGCCAAAGCCTCATATTCCTCCAGCGATCGCGTCACCAGCTCGGGAAGGCCTACGGCGTTCAGGAGACTGGCTGCAACGCGTCCGGCGAAGGCGGTCCCAATGCACGTCAGGACCGGCAGGCCAGCCCAGAGGGCGTCGCTGGCCCCGGTGTGGGCGTTGTAGGGCAATGTGTCCAGGAACAGATCGGCGACCTGGTGGCGCGCCAAATGCTCCTCAGCAGGGACGCGCGGAGCGAACACGATTCTCTCGGCGGCGATCCCCCGCGCAACGGCTTCGCGCTTCAGATTCTCGGTGGCGACCGGGTCACCATCGAGCAGCCAAAGGACGCTTCCGGGGGTCTTGTCGAGCAGCCGCATCCAGACGCCGAACAACGGCGGCGTGATCTTGGGGCTTCTGTTGAACGCGCAGTAGACGAACGCATCGTCCGCCAGTCCGAGCTGGCTCCGACTCGGTGGATTTGACGGGAGCGGTCGCTTCGCGTCGGTCGCCTGGTAGCTATTGGGAAGATAGATCACCTTCTCGGCGTAATAAGGCTGCTCTGCTTCGGGGATGACGATCCGGTCGGCCATGAGATAGTCGACATAGGGGGCGCCCATCGTGCCGGGAAAGCCGAGATAGCTGACCTGGATAGGAGCCGGCCGGCGTGCAATGATTTTCGGCCGCGCACCGGCGGTGAAGCCGCCGAGATCGACGAGAACCTCGATCTCGAGCTGGCCGATCAGCTTGACGACGTCCTCGTCGGCGAGATCGCCGACATCTTCAAAACGTTCGAATGCGGCCCTCAGGCGGTCGCGCATCTGGCTGTCGTCGTCGGGCCCGCAGGAGATGGCGGTGACGTCGAAGCGCTCGCGGTCGTGCGCCTCGAAGATTCCGGCCATCAAATACGCGGTGGCATGACTGCGAAAATCGGCCGACATGTACGCGACCCGGAGCCGGGACGCCGGACTCGGCGTTGCGGGCCTGGCGGCACCGCCGTCGGGGGTCACCTTGGCGACATAGGCCTTCGCGCAGGTCAATTGGCGTGCAGGCGATGAGGAGACATGAAAGAAGGCGAAGGGGTCGATCGGAACGCCCGCCTCGACAGCCTCGTCCATGGCGGTCTGTTCACGTTCGAAACTGCTCCAGTCGGCGCGCTTCCGCTTGAAAGCAACGAGGTTGCTCAGCGCAAACGGGAACGTCTTATCAAGTGCGACCGTTCGTTCCAGAGCCACGATCGCTTGGTCGTCTCGCCCCAGCTGGCCAAGAACCTCAGATAACGCGAAATGGTTCTGTGGGTCGCCCGGTGCAAGCTCGATGGCGCGGCCGTAGCTGTCACGCGCTTCCTCGAGTCGAGCAAGCTGATGCAACGCGCTGCCTCGGTTGGCGAACGCGGCGCTCGACGGTGCGATCGCAATGGCGCGATCAAACTCGGCTATGGCGTCGCGAAGCTGCTGCCGTGCAATGAGGATCGCTCCGCGATTGAGATGCGCGTCCGCGAAGTTCGGAGCCAGGGCGATTACTTTCGCAAGCCAGACGAGCGCATCGTCCGGCTTGTTCAGCGCGCGCAGCACGTTGGCATAGTTGAAAAGAACGTCGGGATTGCCGGGGTCGACACGTGCAGCCTTCTTCAGCAAAGGCTCGGCGTCCGCAAAATGGCCGCGCTGGGCGTGCAACAGCCCCAGCATATGGAGCGCGACGGCATGCGTTCTGCTCCCCTTCAGGATGGTCGTGTAGGCCCGTTCCGCTTCCGACAGATTGCCCGAACGGTGCGCCGCAATTGCCTGGTCCAGAATAGCTGACGGATGGATTGAGGAGGGGGCCGAGGCTCCCTTGTTGCGGCCTTGTTGCGACATGCGATGGGTTTCTCGACCCGACGTAGGGGGGTCTGTGCTCGGGCGAAATGGTGCAAAAACTCTAGTCACCTTTGCCCGCGAGAACAACGGCCGCGCCGCCTGCGCTTGTTTCGCACGGGCAGGCCCGGTGCCGTGAAGTTTCTCCGTCACGCCGCCGCCTAGAAACCGACGGCATGAGCAACCAGGCTACGAATAGACGATGGCTGCCGATTCAGATCGCTCCCGACGAGTGCGACCTGGAGCTCGGGCGTCTGCACCAAACAGGAATTGTGCCATGGTCCTTTCCATGCCGGCGCAAGAGCGGCATCTGGTTCAATGTTTGGGCCGACGAGGCCGTGCTGATAGCGCCCTCGCATTGGCGGGTCTGGCGATCCGGCATTTTGGGTGGGGGCTCACATATATAAGGAGCGCGCGAATCGGGGGGCTCGCCGCCCTCATCCTTCTGCGGAACTTTCGTGCCGGCGTCGCCCTTCGCCTTCCGCTGGACGCGCGCAGAGACCTTGATTCTGCTTCCGGGATTCTGGGGTGGCGGAGAGGGAGGGATTCGAACCCTCGATACAGCTTGAGACCGTATGACGCTTTAGCAAAGCGTTGCCTTCAGCCACTCGGCCACCTCTCCGGTGCGAGCCTTATGCATCTATTTGCTCGGGCTGGTCAATTTGGAAGCGCGTGTTTTCGCTCGAATATTCCCAGTGATTTGCGAAACGAGACGGGTTTGCGCTCGAACGAGGGCATGGCGCTGAATTTGCGAGGAAATTCAAAGGTGCAAAGAAAGGACGAGCACCTCCAGATCCTGCTTCGCCGAGCTGTCCGGCCCGGTCGTCCCGCCCCGCAACCTCCATATCTCCATATAGAGAGGGATAGAGCGCGCGACCCGGGCGGCCGAGGCATTGCAGGGACCTGCTTCGTCAGATTGCGGCGGGGAGGCAGGTCGATGCCTGCCCATTGAGTCTCCTTCTGATTCCACGATTCGAGCGCCTCAAAGCTGGCTCAAGCCGAGCTCTCGCGCGCGGCGCCTCATGTGCGGAACTTTGATGGCATTTGGAACCGCTCCGAAAACCTCAATGTAAACAACGCGTTATGAGAGCGGTTTGATCACATCTGCGTGTTATTTGTGCAACACCCGTTGGAAAACACGCTGCAACGGCCCGTTTTGGAGCGTTCTCTTGTTGTGTGTGCAAGGACGTTCGGTAATTGTGACTGAGCGACGGAGGGGGGCATCCCGAGGTCGTCCCGTTTAGGTCATTCGCTTAAGTCCCTCGCGTTCATGCGGGTGTGTCCGAAGACGCGAAGGGGCCGAAAGCGGTGATTTAGAGGGGGTTGGGGAATTGGCCGTCCGGTCAGTGACCTTCCCTGAAGAGCAACTTGGAGGTTTAACATGAAGTTGGTTAAGAGCCTTTTGCTCGGCTCAGCGGCGGGTCTGATCGCCGTGGGCGGAGCTCAGGCAGCCGATCTCCCCGTGAAGGCCAAGGCGGTCGAGTACGTGAAGATCTGCTCCCTGTACGGTGCTGGATTCTACTACATTCCGGGCACCGACACCTGCATCAAGTTCGGCGGCTATCTGCGTGCCGACATGCTGTTTAACACGAACAGCGACTACGGCATTGGCCAGGGCGCTCCCGGCGGCGCCAACAACCGTCTGGACAACTACTACCAGACCCGCGCTCGTTTGGACTTCACCATCGATACCCGCACGGCAACCGAGTACGGCGTGGTCCGCACCTACGCCGATACGGTTTTCAGCTGGGATGCCACGTCGGTGACCGGCAGCGCCCCATCTGCCTTCTCGGTCGGTTCGGCTTCGCTCGGCCTCTACCATGCGTTCATCCAGTTCGCTGGTTTCACCTTCGGCCGCACCGTCTCGATCTTCGACGCACCGTGGCAGAGCTATCCGGCTGGCGGTCCCGACTTCCTTCCGGGCGGCAGCAACAACGTCACCGGTGTGAACCAAGTCGCCTACACGGCTGATTTCGGCCAGGGCATCACGGGTTCGGTCGCGTTGCAGGATATGACGACCGCCGCTGGCGGCCAGTCGAACCTTTGGAACGCAAGCGTGACGGGCGTTGCGGGTGCAGTTGGTGGCTTCGCCACGACCGCAGCTGCGGGCGCTGCCTTCATCCAGGGCATCTACGGTGTCAACGATTGGGGTGGCACGCGCATGCCCGACATCGTCGGTCAGGTTCGTGTCGATCAGGCCTGGGGTCTGTTCCAGATCTCGGCGGCGGCGCACGAACTCCATTCGGCTTATTACGGTACGACGGAGCCCACTGGTCATCCGTCGGACAAGTGGGGCTGGGCGGTTCAGGGTGCGTTGTCGATCAAGAACATCCCGACCGGTGCGGGCGACTCGATCAACTTGCAGGCGGTCTACACCGACGGTGCTTCGCGGTACAACTTCCAGAGCCTGTTCCCGCAGACCATCTTCATCTACGGCGGCAGCGGCATTGCCTATCAGAGCGTCGGCTTCGCCGGTATTGCTGATGGCGTGTTTGGTTCCGGTACCGGGATCGAGACCGTCAAGACCTGGGGCTTCCGCGGTGGTTATACCCACAACTGGTCCCCGAACTGGTCGTCGGGCATCTACGGTGCTTATGCATCGCTCCGCTATGGCGATGCGAGCAAGGCTCTGATCTGCGCCAACTTCGCTGCTGCTCTGGCCCCCGTCGCTGGCTCGACCTGTAACCCCGACTTCAACCTCGCGGTTGTCGGTGGCAACTTGGTCTGGACTCCGGTCAAGGGTCTCGCCTTCACGGCTGACGTGAGCTACGTCTGGCTCGACCAGAAGCACTCTGGCGTCGTCACGGGCGCCAACACGGCCAACCTGGCTGTTGCCAAGCCCGCAGCGACCTACGAGCTGAAGGATCAGGGTAACCTCCAGATGCTCCTGCGCGCTCAGCGCAACTTCTAAGATCGACCCTAGGTTGATCGAAGAACCCCGGCAGGAAACTGCCGGGGTTTTTCTTTGCGGGTCATGAAGCGGGCACCTAAAAGGCAGATCGTTCGAGACCGCGGTAAGGGAGCTTCTGACCATGACCATTTCGACGAGCTGGGGACGGATGCTGAGCGTGCTGGCCGTGACATCAATGGTCGCCGGGGTTACGGCCGTGTTCGCACCGGCAGCTGCCGAACCCTTGAACCCCAATTATCCGGTGTGCCTCCAGCAATGGGAGTGGGGCGGCAGCAACCGGATCTACTGCAGCTACCGGTCCTGGGAGGATTGCAAGGCTTCTGCGATGGGATTGCCCGCGATGTGCCTTGCGAACCCATATTGGTCCCAGCCGACTTCGGCCCGCCCGGTCCGCCCGCCTCACGGCCGGTCCGCCCCCGACAGGATGAGGTGAGAATCGGATCCCGTGCTTGAGGCGCTTCGCATTCGCGGGCGAGCGGCGCCCTCGACGAGAGCGGCAGGTCACCATGTTGGACCTTCCACTCCTTGAAGGCATAGGTCGGGTTGGGACCGCAGGCATCGATTGTGCCCGACGCCGCCGCCATGCACTGGCTGCAAGTGGAAAACTGGCAGTTGAGGTATAAGCCAACCGGAGCGTGGGAACGAAACGCTTGTTCCAACCCTATGTCAGATCGCTGGTGCCGTCGACGAATCCTGCCGAGCCCTGCCCAGCAACCAGGCTCTGATTCTATCGGGCCATCGACGGCCGTTACTGCACGCTGACGGCGCCGCGGCGCAGATCGGCTTCGATCTGCAAGCGGGTGCCGCCGCCGAAACGGGCGCGGTAGACTTGAAGGTTCTCCATGATCCGCTGCACATAGTTGCGCGTCTCGGAGAACGGAATCAGCTCGACCCAGTCGACCGCGTCGACCTTGGGGTCGCGCGGATCGCCGTAACGCTCGACCCACTTCTTCACGCTGCCGCGGCCGGCATTGTAGGCGGCGAACGTCATGATGTAGGAGCCGCGATAATCCTCGAGCAGTCCGCCGAGCTCGGCCGAGCCGAGCGTGGCGTTGTAGACGGAGTCGTTCTTCAGCCGCCCCAGGTCGTAGGTTGCGCCGTGGCGCTTGCAGACGTAGCGGGCGGCATCCGGCGTCACCTGCATCAGCCCGTAGGCCTGCGCCGGCGAGACCACCGACGGGTTGAACGCGCTCTCCTGCCGCGCAATCGCATAGATGATGCTGCGCTCGACCTCGGGGCCGATCGGCGTGAACTGAGGAATGCCGTTGACGGGGTAGGCGTAGAAGTCGAACGGCAGGCCGCGGTTGAGCGCGGCCTTGCCGAGCAGCAGCATGCCGCGCGCGTCGCTGTAGCGCTGGGTGAGCTCGCCGAGGCCGGCGAGCGCCTCGGGATCGCCGTTCTCGCCCATGTCGGCGAGCAGCGGTATCGCAAACTCGCGCTCGTCCAGCTCGTAGAGCAGTTGCGCGGCGCGCACGATCTCGAGCCGCTCGGCGCCGCGACCGCGCGGCTGGCTGTTGAGCTCGATCTGCGGCAGGCCGAGCTTTGCGCGCGCGAGCTGGCCGTAATAGCTGGTCGATTGCTCGGCCGCCCGCGCATAGGCATTGCGTGCCTCCTGCTGGCGGCCCATCGCCTCGGCAGCGCGGCCCTGCCAATAGCCGGCACGCGCCAGCGCGGTCGGATTGACGCTGCCGACCCCGATGCGGGCGAAATGCTGCGCGGCTGTCGCGGGATCGTTGAGGAAGCGCAGCGCGATCCAGCCGGCGGTAAACTCCTGCTCGGTCTTGTAGATGTCGCGCGAGGGCAGGGCGGCGTCGCGCGCGATCAGATAGGCGCTACGGAATTCCTCGGTGTCGATCATCTTGCGCGCCAGGAGGCGCCGCTCGATCCACCATTCATCGAGATTGTGGAGGCGACCCGGATCCTTCGGCGCGGACAGCATCAGCTGGGCGGCTTCAGTGAACTTCTCTTCGCGACGCAGCAGCTGGATCTTGCTGAAGACGAAGCCGGGATCGCCGTGCAGCTCGCGCGGAACGGCATCGAGCAGCGCCCGCGCGTTCGGCGCCTTCTTGACCGCGGCGATGCGGGCCTTGGCGAGCGCGACATAGCCGGCGCCGAGACGCTTGGCGGCGCGTAGCGCCGCCTCGTTCTCGCTGCCGTAGAGCAGGTTGTCCATCCGCGCTTTCTGATCGCCCGGCGTGAGCAGGGCGCCGAACTGGTCGAGCGCGTTGTTCTCAGTGTCCTCCGACATCGGATCGGCGCGCCAGGCGTCGCGCACCAGCCGCTCGGCATTGGCGCGGTCGCCGCGCGCCAGCATCGCCCTGGCGAGCGTGAAGCGACCCTTGGCGGAGATTGGCGATTCGTTCTCGAACCACGACCACGCGACGGCCTCGTCGCGCCTGTCGTCCCACATCGCGGCCTCGAGGCGCCGGCGCAGGAAGGTCTGCGACGGCCAGCTCGGATTGGCTGAGAGGAAGGCGCGATAGCGTTCCACGGTCGCGCCGTTGTCCTCGCTGCGCAGGATGATCCATTCGGCGAGCTTTCGCGCGACCGGATCGGAGATGCCGGCCGCGGCATTGGTGGCGTCGGCGGCCTTGCGCTTGCGCACGAGCTCGATGACGCTCTCCAGGGTGTCCTTGTCAGCCTGCGACGTCGATGACGTCGCAGCGACGGCGGCCGGGATGACCGGCTTGCGCGGCGCTGCATGCTGGCGGGTTGCAGGCGCCAGTATGGGAGCTGCGGCCGGTCTGGCCGGGGCCGGCGCAGTCGGTTTGACGGTGGCAGTCACGGCCGGGGCGGGGGCTGCCTTGGGCGGCGCGCCGCTCGCAGTCGGCGCTGCCTTTGGCGCGGAAGCAGGTGCCGTGGCAACGGGAGCGGTGGCCGCAGGCTTGGGTTTGTCTTTGGGCTTGTCCTTCGCCGGTTCCTTGCTGGCGTTCTTGCCGGCGTCCGGCTTCTTCGCGGCGTCCTTGGCGGGGGTGCCAGGCGTACCCTTGCTTGCGGCCTTCGCGGCGTCCTTGCCGGTTCCCTTGGCCGTATCCTTCGCCGTTTCCTTGGTTGATCCTTTGGTCGGGCCATTCGCGGCGTCCTTGGCTGCCGGCTTGGCGGGATCCTTGGTCTCCGCGGCCGTCTCGTTGGACTTGGCGAATGCGGCGCAGTCCATCGACAGCCCGGCCATCAGGCACAATGCCATACCCAGGGATCGCCACGCGGCAGATGCAAAGGAGGTCACGGCGTTTCGTCGCCCCGAATCAGTGAAGTGGCTCAAGACCTAGCTGAATTTGCTTGAATATGCGGAGAAAATACCAACAGCCGCTTACCTCGGGCCGATTTGCACCAGCACCGCGGCAAAATCGCGGCCTAAACCCAGCCTCGCACCGACCCCGGGCCTTTTACCGGCCGGATAGACCCGATATGAAGGGGGCTTGCTCAAGAGATTGCCGCGTACGGAGGAAGTCCATGGCAGCCAAGACGAAATTCCGAGGGTCGTTCACCGCCTTGGTCACCCCGTTCAAGAACGGCTCGCTCGACGAGGCGGCGTTCCGCTCCGTGGTCAACTGGCAGATCTCCGAGGGCACCAACGGCCTCGTTCCGGTCGGCACCACCGGCGAGAGCCCGACGCTCAGCCATGACGAGCACAAGAAGGTCGTGGAATGGTGCATCGCTGAAGCCAAGGGCCGCGTGCCCGTCATCGCCGGCGCCGGCTCCAACTCGACCAAGGAGGCGATCGAGCTCTCCCAGCACGCCGAAAAGGCGGGCGCGGACGCCGTGCTGATCGTCACGCCCTATTACAACAAGCCGACGCAAGAAGGCATGTACCAGCACTTCAAAGCGATCAACGATGCGATCGGCATTCCGATCATCATCTACAACATCCCGCCGCGCTCGGTGATCGACATGTCGGTCGACACGATGAAACGGCTGTGGGAGCTGAAGAACATCGCCGGGGTCAAGGACGCTACCGCCAGCATGGTCCGCGTGTCGCAGCAGCGCGCGGCGATGGGCGAGGACTTCAACCAGCTCTCGGGCGAGGACGCCACCATCATCGGCTACATGGCTCATGGCGGCCATGGCTGCATCTCGGTGACCTCGAACGTCGCGCCGCGCCTGTGCTCGGAGTTCCACGCCGCCTGGCAGAAGGGCGACACCAAGGCGGCGCTCGCGATCCACGACAAGCTGATGCCGCTGCACAACAACCTCTTCATCGAGAGCAATCCGGCGCCGATCAAGTACGCGATGTCGCTGCTCGGCAAGCTGGACGAGACGCTGCGGCTGCCGATGGTTCCGGTGTCCGAGCCGACGCGGGTTGCCGTGCGCAGCGCGATGGTTCACGCCGGCCTGATCAACTGACGCATGAGACGTTCGGGGAGCCTTTCATGAGCGTGGAGGAAAAGGGCGCGCGGATGCTCAAGGAGTTCCGCGAGTTCGCCATGAAGGGCAACGTCGTCGATCTCGCGGTCGGCGTCATCATCGGCGCGGCCTTCGGCGGCATCGTCACCTCGCTGGTGGGTGACGTCATCATGCCGATCGTCGGCGCCGTCACCGGTGGCCTCGACTTCTCGAACTACTTCATCCCCTTGTCGAAGGCGGTCACCGCCACCAACTTGGCGGATGCGAAAAAGCAAGGCGCCGTCCTTGCTTACGGCAGCTTCCTGACGCTGACGATCAACTTCATCATCGTCGCTTTCGTGCTGTTCCTGGTGATCCGCGCCATGAACACCTTGAAGCGCAAGGAGGAGGCGGCACCCGCTGCTCCGCCCAAGCCGACGGCCGAGGTCGAGTTGCTGACCGAGATCCGCGATCTCCTCAAGAAGTGACGCGCCCACTTCATCCGAACTGTTAGAATCCGAGCGCATCTCGATCAGGTTTGCCCGTCATGGCCGATAAGAACGAACGTCCGATCAAGGTGATGGCGGAAAATCGCAAGGCGCGCTTCAACTACGCCATCGAGGACACGATCGAGGCGGGCATTGCGCTGACCGGCACCGAGGTCAAGTCGATCCGCAACGGCAAGAGCACGATCGCGGAATCATATGCCGATTCCAAGAACGGCGAGATCTGGCTGATCAACGCCACCATTCCCGAATATCTCCAAGGCAACCGCTTCAACCATGAGCCGAAGCGGCCGCGAAAGCTGCTGCTCCACCGCCGCCAGATCAACAAGCTGATCGGCGCGGTCGACCGCGAGGGCATGACGCTGATCCCGCTCAAGCTTTACTTCAACGAGCGCGGCCGGGCCAAGCTGCAGCTGGCGATTGCGAAGGGCAAGAAGCTGCACGACAAGCGCGAGTCCGAGAAGAAGCGCGACTGGAGCCGGGAGAAGGGCCGGCTGCTGCGGGCGAGGGGATGACGAGATGAATCAACGGAACCTGCTCGAGGTCGACTGGAGCCAGATTCCCGCGCCTTCCGACGATGGCGCCGCCGCGCATCTTGAGGGCATGACGTTGCCGCCGATCGGCCTGCTCGCGACCGACGACACGTCGGTCACCCTGTCGGCGCTGCGCGGCCGCACCGTGGTGTTCGCCTATCCCCGCACCGGTGAGCCCGGCAAGATCGCGCTGGTCGACGATTGGGACATGATCCCCGGAGCGCGCGGCTGCACGCCCCAGACCTGCGCCTTTCGCGATCTCTACGCCGAGCTGAAGGCCGCCGGCGCCTCGCACGTATTCGGTCTCTCGACCCAAAGCAACGACTATCAGATCGAGATGGCCTCGCGCCTGCATCTGCCGTTCCCGGTGCTCTCGGACGAGAAGCTGGCGCTGACGCGCGCTTTGAACTTGCCGACCATGGAGGTCGCGGGCCTGACGCTGATCAAGCGCCTCGCGCTTGTTATCGACGACGCCAGGATCACGCACGTGTTCTATCCGGTGTTTCCACCCGACCGGAACGCCGGCGACGTGCTGGCCTGGCTCAAGGCGAATCGCGTCAATAAAGCGCGATGCGATTAGGGTGAATCGTCATCGGGCTTTAGCTTATTGTTTGAGCATGATCTTTTCGGAAAACCGCTACACACTTTTCCGGATCATGCTCTAGCTAATCGAGATCCGCCTTCACCTTCGCGAACACGGATCTGAACATGTCTGGCGTCAGCACGCCGGTGTTCGTGTTGTAGCGGGAGCAGTGATAGCTGTCGTAGAGCCTGAACGCGCCAGCCTGATGCACCGCGCCGTGGCCGAAGGGAGCTTGCGAGGCCTTCAAATTCAGCGGCTTGAGCACGCTGTCGTGCGCAATTCGCCCGAGCGCGACGATCGCGCGCAGCTTCGGCATCGTCGCCAGATTGGCCACGAGAAACTGGCGGCAGGTGTTGATCTCGATCGGCAGCGGCTTGTTCTGCGGCGGCACGCAATGCACGGCATTGGCGATCCGGCAGTCGACGAGTTTTAGGCCGTCGTCGGGACGCGCCTGATAGGTGCCCCGGGCAAAGCCGTATTCGATCAGCGTGGCATAGAGCAGGTCGCCAGCATAATCGCCCGTGAACGGCCGCCCCGTGCGGTTGGCGCCCTGCATTCCCGGGGCGAGGCCCACGATCAGGAGGCGGGCCTTGATGTCGCCGAAGGGCGCAACCGGCGCATTGTGCCACGATGGCTCGCGCGCGCGGTTCGCCTCGCGGAAGGCGACCAGGCGCGGACAGAGCGGGCAGTCACGGTCGGGAACGATTGTGAGAGGCTGGCGGCTTGACCGGGCCGCCTCACTCCTCGAAGTCGTCATCGCCCCTCGGCGCCGTCGTGGTCGCGCGCTGGAGGAATTGCGGGGCGTGGTGGCGTTCACCACGCTCGCCGCGGTCACGCGGGGCGGGGCGCTCGGACGGATCGCGGCCGAGCTTGGATTGCAGCTCGACGAGGTCGGTGAAGACGTCGGCCTGGCGGCGCAGCTCGTCGGCGATCATCGGCGGCTGGCTGGCGATGGTGGAGACCACCGTGACCCGCACGCCGCGGCGCTGGACGGCCTCCACCAGGGAGCGGAAGTCGCCGTCACCCGAGAACAGCACCATCTGGTCGATGTGCTCGGCGAGCTCCATGGCGTCGACGGCGAGCTCGATGTCCATGTTGCCCTTGACCTTGCGGCGGCCGGAGGCGTCGATGAATTCCTTGGTCGCCTTGGTGACGACCGTGTAGCCGTTGTAATCCAGCCAGTCGATCAGCGGGCGGATCGAGGAGTATTCCTGGTCTTCGATGATGGCGGTGTAATAGAACGCCCGCAATAACGTCCCGCGGCTCTGAAACTCCTTCAGCAGGCGCTTGTAGTCGATATCGAAGCCGAGGGTTTTCGCCGTCGCGTAGAGATTGGCCCCGTCGATGAAGAGCGCGATCTTGTTGGTAGAAGAAGGTGACATTCAGTTTGCTCGCGTAGCGTTCGTGATTGATCGTTTTTTGTTGGCGCGGCGACAACAGGCCGCGCAGTTCTAGAGTGCCGCAGAAACCCGTCGAAACCGCAAATCCGGAGAAGTCGGGGCAATCAAGGTATAGTTATGGCGGACTTGCATACACCCCGGGGGCGCCCCCAACGGCAGCCCGGAAAACCACCCGTCCCAGCCCCAATGTGGGGGTAGCAGAGCGGTTTGGCGAGGCCAAATCACAAAATGGTCTTGCGAAACCGTCCCGCCCCCTATAACTAGCCCCAATCATCCACATAATTCGTCCCACCCACAACGGAGCGACAGTCCATGGCTCGCGTCACCGTAGAAGATTGTATCGACAAGGTCGACAACCGGTTTGACTTGGTCCTGCTGGCCGCCCACCGTGCCCGCATGATTTCATCCGGTTCACAACTAACGGTTGACCGCGATAACGACAAGAACCCTGTTGTGTCTTTGCGTGAAATTGCCGAGACGACGATCTCGCCGGAGGACCTCCGCGAGGAGCTGGTCCACTCGCTGCAGAAGTTCGTCGAGGTGGACGAGCCCGAGCCGGATACGGTGCCGCTGATCGGTTCCGCGGGGGCAAGCGTCGATGCCGACGACACCGAGGTCGCCGTGGAGCGCATGACCGAAGAGGAGCTGCTGAAGGGCCTGGAAGGCCTCGCGCCTCCCGAGGAGCAGCCCGAGGAAGACGAGTAATTCCTCCATCGCGATCATCTTCTTCTTGTGATCATATCAAAGGCCCGAACGATCGTTCGGGCCTTTGCTTTTGTTGACCTTTTCGTGGTTACCATAGCGCTGCGGTCGGCGCTTGGCCCTGTCACTGAATTGATCGGACACGAGCGCGATCGGAGTTAGGATGTATGCAACGGGCCGGTTCAAGCCCGTTTGAAGGCAGGACGGCATGGTATATCGGCGCCGCAGATCCACGCAGATGCAGGCCGCAACCGAATCGGTTGCCGTGGCCCCGACTGCGCCGGTCGCGCGCCCCGCCAGGCCTCGCGCCCGGATGATGCGTCAATATGACCTCGTCGAGCGCGTCAGGTCCTACAACCCCAACACCAACGAAGACCTGCTGAACCGTGCCTACGTCTACGCCATGAAGGCCCACGGCTCGCAGACCCGCGCCTCGGGCGATCCGTATTTCTCGCACCCGCTCGAGGTGGCGGCGATTCTCACCGACCTCAAGCTCGACGACGCCACCATCGTGGCGGCGCTGCTGCACGACACGATCGAGGACACCGAGGCGACGCGGGCCGAGATCGACCAGATCTTCGGACCTGAAATCGGCGCGCTGGTCGAGGGGCTGACCAAGCTGAAGCGGCTCGAGCTGGTCTCGCGCGAGGCCAAGCAGGCCGAGAACCTGCGCAAATTGTTGCTGGCCATTGCCGACGATGTCCGCGTGCTTCTGGTCAAGCTCGCCGACCGCCTGCACAACATGCGCACGCTGGACTTCGTGCCGACGGAATCGCGCCGGCGCATCGCCGAGGAGACGCTCGACATCTACGCGCCGCTGGCGGGGCGCATGGGCATGCAGGAAATGCGCGAGGAGCTGGAGGATCTGTCCTTCCGCACCCTCGATCCCGAAGCCTATTCGGTGGTGATGCAGCGGCTCGACGCGCTGGCTGAGCGCAACCGCAACCTGATCGGCGAGATCGAGGACCAGCTCTCCAACAATCTGCGTCACCGGGGCTTGGGGGCGCGGGTCTATGGCCGGCGCAAGAAGCCGTTCTCGATCTGGACCAAGATGGAGCGCAAGTCGGTCGGCTTCGAGCAATTGTCCGACATCTTCGGCTTCCGCCTCGTCGTCAGCGACGTCGAGGCCTGCTATCGCGCGCTCGGGATCGTCCACACCACCTGGCCGGTCGTGCCCGGACGCTTCAAGGACTATATCTCGACGCCGAAGCAGAACGACTATCGCTCGATCCACACCACGGTGATCGGCCCCGGCAACCAGCGCGTCGAGCTGCAGATCCGCACCGAGGCGATGGACCAGATCGCCGAGCGCGGCATCGCCGCGCACGTCTTCTACAAGGAGGGCGTGGGTTCGCCGACCGAATTCCTCAAGCGCGAGTCCAACGCGTTCGCCTGGCTGCGCCACACCATCGGCATCCTCTCGGAAAGCGCGAACCCGGAGGAATTCCTCGAGCACACCAAGCTCGAGCTGTTCCACGACCAGGTGTTCTGCTTCACCCCGAAGGGCAAGCTGATCGCGCTGCCGCGCCATGCCAACGTGATCGACTTCGCCTATGCGGTGCATACCGACGTCGGCAACAGCGCGGTGGGCTGCAAGATCAACGGCAAGTTCGCGCCGCTGTCCTCGGAGCTTCAGAACGGCGACGAGGTCGAGGTGCTGACCTCGGAGGCGCAGTCCGCGCCGCCGTCGGCCTGGGAAACGCTCGCCGTCACCGGCAAGGCGCGCGCCGCGATCCGCCGCGCCACGCGCACCGCGGTACGCGATCAATATGTCGGGCTCGGCCGGCGCATCGTCGAGCGCCTGTTCGAGCGCGCCAAGATTGAATACGCCGACGACAAGCTCAAGGGCGCGCTGCCGCGGCTCGCGCGCACCTCGATCGAGGACGTCATGGCGGCGGTCGGGCGCGGCGAGATCAAGGCCTCCCACGTCGCGCGCGCGATGTACCCCGACTATAAGGAGGAACGCATCGCGCGCTACGGCGTCAAGAAGGGGCTTGCGGCCAAGCTCAAGGAGAAGGGGGTCTCCGAGCCAGCGCGCAGCCCGGTCGCGATCCCGATCCGCGGCATCAATTCCGACCTTCCGGTGAAGTTCGCGCCGAACGGAGGCGCCGTCCCCGGCGATCGCATTGTCGGCATCGTCACGCCGGGCGAGGGCATCACGATCTATCCGATCCAGGCGCCGGCCCTGAAGGATTTCGAGGAGGAGCCGGAGCGCTGGCTCGACGTCCGCTGGGACATCGAGGATTCCGCGCCGCAGCGCTTCCCGGCCCGCATCAAGGTCGAGAACGTCAACGAGCCCGGCGCGCTGGCGCAGATCGCGACCGTGATCGCCGAGCACGACGGCAACATCGACAATATCAGCATGCAGCGCCGCTCGCCCGATTTCACGGAGACGACGATCGATCTCGAAGTCTACGACTTGAAGCACCTCAGCGCGATCCTGGCCCAGCTGCGCGCGAAGGCGGTCGTCGCCAAAGTCGAACGTGTTAATGGATAGGCGCATCTCGCATGCGCCGCTCCCTCTGATTTCGCGAGTTCTGAAATGCCCGCACCTCCGCTCCGCCTCGGCGTCAATATCGATCACGTTGCAACCGTGCGTAACGCGCGCGGCGGCCGCCATCCCGATCCGGTGCGCGCCGCGCTGCTCGCGATCGAGGCCGGCGCCGACGGCATCACCGCACATTTGCGCGAGGACCGCCGGCACATCCGCGACGAGGACATGGCGCGCCTGAAGGCGGAGATCTCCAAGCCGCTCAATTTCGAGATGGCCGCGACGGACGACATGATGCGGATCTCGCTCGCCACCAAGCCGCACGCGGTGTGCCTGGTGCCGGAGCGGCGCCAGGAGGTGACGACCGAAGGCGGGTTGGACGTGGTCGGCCAGCACAACGCGCTCGCGCCCTATATCGCGCGGCTGAGCGAAGCCGGCATCCGCGTCTCGCTGTTCATTGCGGCCGATCCCGCCCAGATCGAGATGGCGGCACGGCTGCGCGCCCCCGTGATCGAGATCCACACCGGTGCCTGGTGCGATGCCGTCGTCGACGGCCACACCGACAAGGCCGAGGCCGAATGGCAGCGGATCGTGGCCGGGGTGAAGCTGGCGAAGGACGCCGAACTTGAGGTTCACGCCGGCCACGGGCTGGACTATGCGACGGCGGAGAAGATCGCGAGCTTGCCCGAAATCATGGAGCTGAACATCGGCTATTACATGATCGGCGAGGCGCTGTTCGTGGGGCTGGCCGAGACCGTGCGCAGCATGCGCGCGGCGATGGATCGTGGCCGGAGCCGGGCATGATCATCGGCATCGGCTCCGACCTGATCGACATCACCCGCGTCGCCAAGGTGATCGAGCGCCACGGCGAGCGTTTTCTCGACCGAATCTTCACCGCGGCCGAGCGGGCCAAGGCGGAACGGCGCGCCAAGAACGAGAAGATGGTGGTGGCGACCTACGCCAAGCGCTTCGCCGCCAAGGAGGCCTGCTCCAAGGCACTCGGCACCGGCATCAGGCGCGGCGTCTGGTGGCGCGACATGGGGGTGGTCAACCTGCCGGGCGGGCGGCCGACCATGCAGCTGACCGGCGGCGCGCTGGCGCGGCTCCAGGCCCTGACGCCGGAGGGGTTCGAGGCGCGGATCGACCTTTCGATCACCGACGACTGGCCGCTGGCGCAGGCCTTTGTCGTCATTTCCGCCGTCCCGCTGCCGAAACCTTGATCGCGGCTCGGGCGTTTTGTGTTTTTCTTTGTAAATCAATATCTTAATCAGTTTTGATGCGATCCTTGATTGCGTGGCCTCCGACAACCGTCTAAAAGTCCGCGAACGCAAATCAGCCTGGGCGAATTCGGCTTTACGCCGGAATTGGCCCTCACTATCAGAATCAGGACAATCTCCTTGCGCCGCGAACCGGTGGGCCGTTCGCGGGAGGAGGGCGCTCTATGATCGCCGGCCGGAATTGAGAGAGCAATGAGCGTGACTTCGGGAACGAAAACTGAGAGCGGCGTCGGCGAAACGATCCGGGTCGTCATTCATGCTCTCCTGATCGCGCTCGTGATCCGCACCTTCCTGTTTCAGCCCTTCAACATCCCGTCCGGCTCGATGAAGGCGACGCTGCTGGTCGGCGACTATCTGTTCGTCTCGAAATATTCCTACGGCTACAGCCATTATTCGATTCCGTTCTCGCCGCCGCTGTTCTCCGGGCGGATCTGGGGCTCGGACCCCGCTCGTGGCGACATCGTCGTGTTTCGCCTGCCGAAGGACGATTCCACCGACTACATCAAGCGCGTGATCGGGCTTCCTGGCGACCGTGTCCAGATGCGGGACGGGCTGCTCTACATCAACGATACGCCCGTCGAGCGGCAGCGCATGAGCGAATATGTCGGCGAGGACCCTTGCGGCTCGGAAGGCGGCGGCATCTCCCGGGTGAAGCGCTGGAAGGAGACGCTGCCGAACGGCGTGTCCTATGAGACGCTGGATTGCGCCGACAACGGCTACATGGACAACACCAACGTCTACACCGTCCCGGCCGGCCACTTCTTCATGATGGGTGACAACCGCGACAACTCCACCGATAGCCGCTTTCTCGGCCAGGTCGGCTACGTCCCGCAGGAGCACTTGATCGGCCGCGCCCAGATGATCTTCTTCTCCATCGCTGAAGGCGAGCACGCCTGGATGCTCTGGCGCTGGCCGTGGGCGGTGCGCTGGAATCGGTTCTTCAAAATCGTCCGATGAAAGACGAAGCCAAGGACATCGCGATCCAACCGACCGAGGCGCAAGCCGCTCCCGAGGGCGAAGCTGCGGCGAAGGCGCCTGCCAAGAAGAAACGGCCGCGGAGCAGCAAGGCCAAGGGCACGAATGCCAACGCGGCGCTCGAGGCGCGGATCGGCCACAGCTTCGCCGATCCAAATATGCTGATGCAGGCGATCACGCATGTCTCGGCCCTGAAGTCCGGGCGCAAGCGAGGCGACAGCTATCAGCGGCTGGAATTCCTCGGCGACCACGTGCTCGGGCTCGTCGTCTCCGACATGCTGTATCACGCCTTCCCGAACGCAGATGAGGGCGAGCTGTCCAAGCGGCTTGCCGAGCTCGTGCGCAAGGAGAGCTGCGCGGACGTCGCCAAGTCGCTCGGTCTCGTCGACGACATCAAGCTGGGCTCGGTCGGCTCCAGTGCCGATGCCCGCCTGCGCAAATCCATCCTCGGCGACATCTGCGAGGCCGTGATCGGCGCCATCTACCTCGACGGCGGCCATGCGGCGGCAGCTGAATTCGTCAAGCGCAACTGGACCGAGCGGATGCACAAGCCGCGCCGGCCCTTGCGCGATCCCAAGACCGTGCTGCAGGAATGGGCGCAAGGCAAGGGACTGCCGACGCCTGTCTATCGCGAGGTCGAGCGCACCGGCCCGCATCACGATCCGCAGTTCCGTGTCGCCGTCGATCTGCCGGGCCTGGCCCCGGCCGAGGGTATCGGCGGCAGCAAGCGCGCGGCAGAGAAAGTGGCAGCGTCAGTGATGATCGAACGCGAAGGCGTCGGCGGCAGCAATGACGGTTGAAGCAAGCGGCGGGGCACCCGGCGCGACGCGCTGCGGCTTCGTCGCGCTGATCGGCGCCCCGAATGTCGGCAAGTCGACGCTGGTCAACGCGCTGGTCGGCGCCAAGGTCACGATCGTCTCACGCAAGGTGCAGACCACGCGCGCGCTGATCCGCGGCATCGTCATCGAGAACAACGCGCAAATCATCCTGGTCGACACGCCCGGCATCTTCTCGCCCAAGCGCCGGCTCGACCGCGCTATGGTCTCGACGGCCTGGAGCGGGGCGCATGATGCCGATCTGGTCTGCGTGCTGCTCGATGCGAAGACCGGGATCGACGAGGAGGCGGAGGCGATCCTCGCCAAGGCCGCCAGCGTCAATCACGACAAGATCCTCGTCATCAACAAGGTCGATCTGGTCCAGCGCGAGAAGCTGTTGGCGCTGGCGCAGGCCGCCAACGAGCGCATGACGTTCGCAAGGACCTTCATGATCGCGGCGATCTCGGGTGACGGCGTCGACGACATCCGCAAGACGCTCGCGGACATGGTGCCGCCTGGTCCGTTCCTCTACCCTGAGGACCAGATGTCGGACGCGCCGATGCGGCAGCTTGCGGCCGAGATCACGCGCGAGAAGATCTATCAAAAGCTGCACCAGGAATTGCCGTACCAGTCCACGGTCGAGACCGACAAGTGGGAGGAGCGCAAGGATCATTCGGTGCGGATCGAGCAGACGATCTACGTCGAGCGCGAAAGCCAGCGCAAGATCGTGCTCGGCAAGGGCGGCGCCACCATCAAGTCGATCGGCGCCGACTCGCGGAAAGAGCTGATGCAGATCCTGGACGTGCCGGTGCACCTGTTCCTGTTCGTCAAAGTACGAGAGAACTGGGGCGACGATCCCGATCGCTATCGCGAGATGGGCCTGGACTTCCCAAAAGAATAGCCAAGAATAGATCGGCATTCGATGAGCCTACCTACCAACGTCCAGCGCTTCGAAGCGCTGCTCTATGCATCGTTGATGCTGGACGCCGTCTCGGTCGCTGTGCAGGACCGCACGCCCAGTGCCGCGGTGACCGAGCAGATGATCATGACCGGGACGCTGCTCGCCGGCGGCATGATCCTCCTGCTGCTCTATTTCGTCCGGATGGCCGCGCATCATCGCAAGAACTGGCCACGTTGGGTGCTGGCGGCGGCCCTCGTGTTGTCGGTGATCTCGCTCGGCCAGATCATCGGCGAGAAGGGCCTGGAGCTCGACAGCGCCATCGAGATCGTCTCCTGCGCGCTGACGACGATGGGCTTGTATTTCTCCTTCAGCGGCGACGCGCAGGGTTGGTTCAACGCGTGAGATGTTGCGCAGTGCTGTAGGGTGGGCAAAGGCGCGCCCTTGCGGGCCGTGCCCACCGCAATCAATTGACGCCCGGTCGATCAAATTGGTGGGCACGCTTCGCTTTGCCCACCCTACAATCGCTGGAATGGGCTACACTTCCCACCATGGAATGGACCGACGAAGGCATCGTGCTGGGCGTCCGGCGGCATGGCGAATCAAGCGCCATCGTCGAGCTGTTGACGCGCGCGCATGGCCGGCATCTCGGCCTCGTCCGCGGTGGCGCCGGCTCGCGGATGCGGCCGCTGCTGCAGCCGGGGAACAGCGTCAGTGCGGTGTGGCGGGCGCGGCTCGACGAGCATCTGGGCACCTATGCGATCGAGGGATTGAAGCTGCGCGCGGCAACGCTGCTGGCATCGTCCCACGGCGTCTATGGCGTCACCCATCTCGCCTCGATCGCGCGGCTGCTGCCGGAGCGCGATCCGCATGAGGACATCTTTGCGCTGCTCGAACATTCGCTCGACGATTTCGACGACATCGGCAGCGCGGCCGTGCACCTGATCCATTTCGAGCTGGCGATGCTCGCCGAGCTGGGCTTCGGCCTGGCGCTGGACAATTGCGCGGTGACCGGCGAGACCACGAACCTGATCTATGTCTCGCCAAAATCCGGCGGCGCGGTATCGCGCGGAGCGGGCGAGCCGTGGCGCGACCGGCTGTTGCGCCTGCCGCCATTCCTGCGCAAGGGCGAAACGGCGGGCGATCTCACCGAGCAAGATCTCCAGGACGGTTTTCGGCTCACCGGCCTGTTCCTGCTCCGCCACGTGCTGGAGCCGCGCGGCCAAGGCCATTCCGATGCGCGGGCCGGCTTCATCAACGCCCTGATGCGGCAGCAGGCGAGAGCGGCGATCCCGGCGCCATGACGGAATAGCTGGCCAGCCTTGCCCAGCAGCATGCAGTTCCCTGGAACGAAATCGGCCTGAGCGGATTGGCCGTCAGGTTCCACATCGGGGGACAGCCCAAATGTTGATCAAGGGATTCGCCTTGTCCGCGACGCTGCTTGCGTTCGCGCCCGACGCCATGGCCGGTGAGCCGCAGCCCGGGGCGTTTCGCCGGGCCTCGTGCACGGTGGTGCGGTACTATGTGGCGAAATATTCCGCTGCCGCCGCAGAGACATGGGCGCGGTCCAAGGGGGCAACCGATGCCGAGATCGAGGCCGCCCGCCGTTGCCTGACCAATGCGCCGGCGCCTGCGCAAACACCTGGTCCGGCCCCAACCCAGACCGTCACAGCCGGCTGGGCAGGCTAGTACGCCGCCCACAGGGAACCATTCGATCCTTGCCCGATTCGCTTCCACGGTTTAACCGGGCGGCATGGGAAAACGAATCGTTCCGCCGGAAGAACCGGCTGAAATCCACGAGGTGCCGCTGCGTGAGGCGCTGGAAGAGCGCTATCTCGCTTATGCCCTCTCCACCATCATGCACCGTGCGCTGCCGGACGCGCGCGACGGCCTGAAGCCGGTGCACCGGCGCATCCTCTACGGCATGCGCCTGCTCAGGCTCGACCCCGGCACGGCCTTCAAGAAATCGGCCAAGATCGTCGGCGACGTGATGGGCTCGTTCCATCCGCACGGCGACCAGGCGATCTACGACGCCATGGTGCGCCTCGCGCAGGATTTCTCCTCGCGCTATCCGCTGGTCGACGGCCAGGGCAATTTCGGCAATATCGACGGCGATAACCCCGCCGCCTATCGTTACACCGAAGCGCGCATGACCGACGTCGCGCGGCTTCTGCTCGAGGGCATCGACGAGGACGGCGTCGAATTCCGCGCCAATTACGACGGCCAGTCGAAAGAGCCCATCGTGCTGCCCGGCGGCTTCCCGAACCTGCTCGCCAATGGTGCGCAGGGCATCGCGGTCGGCATGGCGACCTCGATCCCGCCGCACAACGCCGCCGAGCTGTGCGATGCCGCGCTGCACCTGATCGAGAAGCCCGACGCGAAGTCGAAGGCACTCTTGAAGTGGGTCAAGGGCCCGGACTTCCCGACCGGCGGCATCATCGTCGATTCCAAGCAGGCGATCGCGGAGGCCTACACCACCGGCCGCGGCTCGTTCCGCGTTCGGGCGCGGTGGACGCAGGAGGAGGGTTCGCGCGGCACCTGGGTGGTCGTCGTCACCGAGATTCCGTTCCTGGTGCAGAAGTCGCGCCTCATCGAAAAGGTCGCCGAGCTGCTCGACCAGAAGAAGCTGCCGCTGGTCGGCGACATCAGGGACGAGTCGGCCGAAGACGTCCGCATCGTGATCGAGCCAAAGTCGAAGAACGTCGATCCGGCCCTGATGATGGAATCGCTGTTCCGCCTCACCGAGCTCGAAAACAAGATTCCGCTGAACCTCAACGTCCTGATCAAGGGGCGCATTCCCAAGGTCGTGGGGCTCGCGGAGTGCTTGCGCGAATGGCTCGACCATCTGCGCGACGTGCTGATCCGCCGCAGCAACTACCGCAAGGCGCAGATCGAGCACCGGCTGGAAGTGCTCGGCGGCTTCCTGATCGCCTATCTGAACATCGACAAGGTGATCAGGATCATCCGCACCGAGGATGAGCCGAAGCCCGAGCTGATGAAGGTGTTCAAGCTCACCGAGGTACAGGCGGAAGCCATCCTCAACATGCGCCTGCGCTCCTTGCGCAAGCTCGAGGAGATGGAGATCCGTACCGAGGACAAGAACCTCCGCGCCGAGCTCAAGGGCATCAATGCGGTGCTCGCCTCCGAGCCGGAGCAGTGGAAGAAGGTCGGCGAGCAGGTCGGCAAGGTCCGAGACATGTTCGGGCCGAAGACGCCGCTCGGCAAGCGCCGCACCACCTTCGCGGATGCGCCCGAGCACGACCTCGCCGCGATCGAGGAGGCCTTCGTCGAGCGCGAGCCGGTGACGGTGGTCGTCTCCGACAAGGGCTGGATCCGCACGATGAAGGGCCATGTCGAGGATCTCTCGGGCCTCGCCTTCAAGCAGGACGACAAGCTCGGCTTCGCCTTCTTCGCCGAGACGACCTCGAAGCTGCTGTTGTTCGCCACCAACGGCAAGTTCTACTCGCTCGACGTTGCGAAGCTGCCGGGCGGCCGCGGCCATGGCGAGCCGATCCGCCTGTTCATCGACCTCGAGCAGGAGGCCGCGCCCGTCGCGCTGTTCGTCAACAAGGGTGGCCGCAAATTCCTGGTCGCCAGCCACGAGGGCCAGGGTTTTGTGGTCAACGAGGACGATTGCGTCGGCACCACCAAGAAGGGCAAGCAGGTCCTCAACGTGGACATGCCAAACGAGGCCCGCGCGATCACCGAGGTGACGGGCGACACCGTCGCCGTCATCGGCGAGAACCGCAAGATGCTGGTCTTCCCGCTCGACCAGGTGCCGGAAATGGCCCGCGGCCGCGGCGTGCGCCTGCAGAAATACAAGGACGGCGGCCTGTCCGACGTTGCGGTATTCGACGCCAAGGCGGGCCTGACCTGGAAGGATTCCGCAGGACGCGAATTCTCCGCGACCATGAAGGAGCTGGCGGAGTGGCAAGGCACCCGCGCCGACGCCGGCCGCCTGCCGCCGAAGGGCTTCCCGAAGTCGAACAAGTTCGGCCGGGTGATCGGGTAGGGCACTCTGGTGTCCCGGATGCGCTGCAACGCATCTTGCGTTGCTGCGCAGAGCCGGACCCACGCTGCACGGATTGCTCGGCGACATGGGCCCCGGCTCAGCAGCGCACCGTCGAAGTGACGCTGCGCTGCGTCCGGGGCACGAGAGTGTTGTGCACTCTGCTTCCCCACCATCATTGCGAGCGCAGCGAAGCAATCCAGAATCCCACCGCGGAGACACTCTGGATTGCTTCGCTGCGCTCGCAATGACGAGGTGCGATAGCGCCGCTCACCAACTTAAAAGTGTGAATCCTGCAAACGCGTGGCAGCTAGCTATGAGCGCATACGTGCGGGCACGAACATTGCTTTTTCCTGACGACTGCAAACGGCTGGTCAAAGGCAAAAACACCCAATGCTCAAACTGAAGGCTTTTATTCCCGCGCTGTTCGGCCTTGCGCTGGTGGCGGCGCCCGCGCATGCGGCGGGCAACCTCGTCGCGGTGCTCGAGGCGGAGATCGTCACGCTCGATCCGCATTTCTCCACGGCCTATATTTCGCGCACGTTCGGCTACATGGTGTTCGACACGCTGTTTGCGAAGGATGCCAAGGGCGACATCAAGCCGCAAATGGTGCAGGACTGGAAGGTCTCGCCCGATGGCTTGACCTATACGTTCACGCTGCGCGAAGGCCTGAAATGGCACGACGGCCAGCCGGTCACATCAGCCGATTGCGTGGCCTCGCTGCGCCGCTGGGGAACCCGCAGCGCACTCGGCCGCCGCATTCTTGCGATCACGGCGTCGCTCGAGCCGGTCGATGCGAAAACCTTCGTGCTGACGCTGAAGGAGCCGTCCGGGCTCGTCATCGACGCGCTCGGCAATCCCGTCAGCCCGGTCGCTTTCATGATGCCCGAGCGCATCGCGAAGACGCCCGGCGACCAGCGCATCACCGAGATCGTCGGCTCCGGCCCGTTCGTCTACAGCAAGGCCGACCACCGCACCGGCGACCGCATGATCCTGAAGAAGTTCGGCGACTATGTGCCGCGTCCCGAGCCCGCGGACTTCCTGGCCGGCGGCAAGCGCGTCAATGTCGACACGCTCGAGGTCCGCGTCATTCCCGATGGTGCAACTGCCGCCTCTGCGCTGCAGGCCGGCGAAGTCGATTTCATGCAGTACGCGCCGTTCGATCTGCTGCCGCAGCTGGAGAAGAACACGCGCGTCAAGCTCGTCAACTTCACCGGCGGCAACATGTTCGCCGGCGCCTACCGTCTCAACGCGGCCTCGAAGCCGTTCGATGATCCAGAAATCCGCCGCGTGCTGTGGAAGCTGGTCGACCAGCGCGAAGTGCTGGATGCGCTCGGGCTCGACGCCAAATACGCCACGCCTTGCGCGACCTACTTCACCTGCGGCACCACATACGAGAGCAAGGCCGGCACGGAAGCCGCCGCAAAGCCTTCGATCGAAGCGGCGAAGGCTGCACTGAAGGCGACCAAATATGCCGGCGAGCCCGTCATCGTGATGCAGGCCAACGATCTCGAAGCGCCGCGCGTTTCGGCGCAGGTGCTCGCCGAGCGGCTGAAGGCTGCCGGCTTCAACGTCGATCTGCAGGTGATGGACTGGGCGAGCGTGCTGGCGCGCCGCGCCAAGAAGGAGGGCTGGAGCGTCTATGGCGTCCACGCCGGCGGCTTCGATCTGGGCTCGCCGCTCACCAATGTCATGGTCGCCTTCAACTGTGCCGACTTCACCGGCTGGCAATGCGATGCGCGCATCACCCCGCTGATGGAAGCCTTCGCCAAGGCGCCGGCCGAGGCGGACCGGAAGAAGATCGCGGGCGAGATCCAGGCCGTCATGTACGATCAGGCGCCCGGAATCCCGTGGGGCCAGTTCGCGCAGCCGGCCGCCTATCGCGCGACTTTGCGCGGTCTGATACCGTCCGCCATCCCGGTGTTCTGGAACGTTGAGAAGTAGCGCGATGCACGATGTCATTGTTGTCGGCGGCGGCTCCGCCGGCGCCGCCGTGGCCGCAAGGCTCTCCGAAGATCCCGCACGGCGGGTCCTGCTGCTCGAAGCGGGGCTCGATTGGCGCGCCGACGAGGCGCCCTGGGAGGTGAGGACGCCGAATCCGATCCCGATCATCCACAAGCGCGAGTATCAGGAGAAATGGCAATGGCCCGATCTTCTGACGCGCCGCGTCGCGGGGCAGGAGCCGCGCTTCTACTGGCGCGGCAAGGGGCTCGGCGGCTCGTCGATGATGAACGGCCAGATCGCGATCCGCGGCGTTGCCGACGCGTTCGACGAATGGGCGGCCAATGGCTGCACGGGCTGGTCGGCGAAAGAGGTGATGCCGCTGTTCTCAGCGATCGAGGACGATCTGGAATTCGGCGATGTCGAGGGCCATGGAAGCGGCGGGCCGCTGCCGGTCTACCGCGCGCCTCCTGAAAAGTGGGGCCCGATCGATCGCGGCTTGCGCGATGCGGCGTTGGCGAGCGGCTATCCCTGGTGCGCCGACGTCAATGGTCCGGACGGCGAGGGCGTTGCGTGCTACCCCATCAATAGCCGAAACTTGCGCCGCATCACCACCAACGAGGGCTATCTCGAGCCCGCGCGCGGGCGCGCCAACCTGGAGATCCGCGGGCATGCGCTGGTCGATCGCGTGCTGATCAGCGACGGACGGGCGACCGGCGTCCGCGTTCATGTCGAGGGGCAGGGCACCCACGAGATCAGCGCACGCCAGATCGTGCTGTGCGCCGGGGCCATCCACAGTCCGGCGATCCTGCTGCGCTCCGGCATCGGGCCGGCCGAGGAGTTGAAGGCAATGGGGATTGCGGTCGCGCGCGATCTGCCGGTCGGCCGCCATTTCTTCGATCACCCGCTGTTTCGCGCCACGATCCAGCTCCGGGACGAGCTTCGTCCCACCGATCCCGATACGCGCCACACCAATTGCTGCGTGACCTATTCCTCGGGCCTCGCCAATGGCGGCAAGCGTGACATGATCCTGATCGCCTTCAATCATCGCGGCATCGGGAACCCCGGAGCGATTGGCGCGGGGCTGTTCAACGCCTATTCGCGCGGGACGCTCAAGCTGGCCTCGACCGACCCTGCAATCGATCCGGTCGTCGAGGAGAACATGCTGGCCGATCCGCGCGACATGCTGCGCATGATCGATGCGGTGAAACGCCTCGCGGTCATCACGTCGCAGCCGGCGCTGTCAGGCATCGCCGACTGGATCAGGCTCGCTGACACGGATCTGACGCTGCCGCAGGCCGCCAGCCTGCCCGATCACGAGCTCGAAGCGGTGCTGCGCCGCGAGACCGGCGACATCCAGCATGCCGCCGGCAGCTGCCGCATGAGCGGCGGGAACGACCCCGATGGCGTGGTCAACCCCGACGGCACCGTGAAAGGGATCAGCGGCCTTCGCGTCGCCGACGCCTCGATCATGCCGTCCGATTGCCGCGCCAACACGCACTTCACGACGGTGGTGATCGGGGAAGCGATCGCGCGGATGATGATGCGGTAGCCGGCAGCCGGGATTCAAGACGCATTGTGTTGAGTCATGCCTGCGTCGCGGAAGATGGACGAGTGGCGGGACCTAGACTCAATTCAACGTTGCGCAACATCGTTCCTACGAACGTCGGAAGCCTCCGACGAATATCATCAGGAACGTTTGCGCGCGGCTTCGATTGGCATGTCATCGTCAATCGGAGTTTGAACAATGCGAAAGACAATCTTCTCAGTAGCCATGTGTGCGTTGCTTGCTGGCGCGTCGATCGGGTTCGCCCATGCGCAGGCGGGCGGAGGTGCCGGAGGCGGGGCAGGCGCAGGTGGAGCGGGCGGCGCGGGTGCGGGCGCTAGCGCCGGGGCCGGAGGAACCAGCGGCGGAACGAGCGGCGCGGCGGGTGGAACAGGAGCGGGCGATGCAGGTACCGGCAGTTCGACGGGATCCAGCGTAGGCGCCGGCGGCAGTGGCGCGGGTTCCGGCCAGGGCGGTCCTCAGACCATCCGTCCGGGCGGCACAAACGATCCAACCCGACGCTAACAAACGTCGGCGCTTATACGTGAAGCTTATACGTGAAGCTTATACGTGAATAAGGGAAGGCTGCTGAGTTCGACTCAGCAGCTTTCCCGCGGCATCAGCGAGCCGGCCCAAGGTGGAACGGGTCTATGGACTGAACAAGCTGCGGAGAAACCGCTCCTTTTCGCCGGGCGCGTAACCTTGAGAAGCGCCGAAATAAGGTTCAGTGGCGCCAGGATAAGCTGAGGTTTCCGGCGGCGGCGCGTAGGCGAAGCCCGAAGCTGGACCGGACGGGACCATACCCTGACCGGAATGGACAATCGCGTGCCGCCGGTGTGGATGACGCGGCTGTGCGGCGTCGGCAGCGCCGACCAAGGTGATCAGAAAACTCAAAGCCAGAATGAAACGCATCGCTGTTTCTCCAAACCCCCTGCTTAGGTGGCGTTCGGCCGCGGCGTTCCAACTCATCCTGGACTCACGATTAGTCACGTCCCTGGCATCAGATCACCCCGACCATCCGCAACGCCACGCCCGCTGCGCAGCTGCCCGCCAGCACCGTCAGCATGCCGAGCTTGAAGCGGAAGATCGCGGTGGCCGCCGCGATCGCCAGCACCAGGGCCGGCACGTCGACGCTTCTCAGCACCGGCATGTCGAAGTTCAGCGGAAACGCATGCACCGGCACCGTCTCGCGGAACAGGGTATGCAGCGTGAACCAGATCGAGAGGTTGAGGATCACGCCGACGACGGCGGCGGTGATCGCACTGAGCGCGCCGGCGAGGCCGGTGTTGCCGCGCAAGCGCTCGATATAGGGGGCGCCGACGAAGATCCAGAGGAAGCAGGGCGTGAAGGTGACCCAGGTCGCGAGCAGGCCGCCGTAGGTTGCCGCCAGCATCGGCGACAGTCCGCCGGGGTCGCGATAGGCCGCCATGAAGCCCACGAATTGCAGCACCATGATCAGCGGGCCCGGCGTGGTCTCGGCCATGCCGAGACCGTCGAGCATCTCATGCGGCTTGAGCCAATGATAATGCTCGACCGCCTGCTGGGCGACATAGGCCAGCACCGCATAGGCGCCGCCGAACGTGACCAGCGCCATCTTCGAGAAGAACAGCGCGATCTGGCTGAATACGTTGGCCTGGCCGAAGGCCATTAGCAGCGTGATCACCGGCACCAGCCATAGCGCCAGCCACAATGTACCGACGCGGATCGCGCGCGCCGTGTTGGGCCGGACGTGATCGGGCACGGCCTCGCCCAGCATGCTGTCGATCACGCCGCCGCCGCCATGGCCGTGGCCGGCCGGCGCGAATTCCGGACGGCCGCTTCGGGCGCCGGCATAACCGATGAGGCCGGCAGCGATGATGATGATCGGGAAGGGGACCGCGAAGAAGAAGATCGCGACGAAGGCCGCGGCCGCGAGCGCGATCATGAGGCGGTTCTTCAGCGCGCGCTTGCCGACGCGCACCACGGCCTCGACGACAATGGCGAGCACGGCGGCCTTGAGCCCGAAGAACAGCGCCTCGACGAAGCTGACATTGCCGAAGGCAGCATAGATGTAGCTGAGGCCCATGATGGCGATGATGCCGGGCAGGATGAACAGCCCGCCCGCCATCAGCCCGCCGGCGGTGCGATGCATCAGCCAGCCGACATAGGTCGCGAGCTGCTGCGCCTCGGGTCCCGGCAGCAGCATGCAATAGTTCAGCGCATGCAGGAAACGGCCCTCGGAGATCCACTTCTTCTCCTCGACCAGGATGCGGTGCATCACGGCGATCTGGCCCGCGGGCCCGCCAAAGCTCAAGCAGGCGACACGGAGCCAGACGCGGAAAGCTTCGCTGAAGCTGATGCCGTGACCGGCACCAGCTCCCGTTTGATCGGCGCGAACGTCCATTACGCCTTCACCTTGTTGGTCGGCCAGTTGTGGGTCTCGGTGGTGGCGTCGCGGCACCAGCGGTAGAAGGCATCATAGAGCAGCATGCCGGCCTCGAGCTGCTCGAGGTCGTCGTCATACATGCGCGACAGCCCGAGCGAGGCTGCGAGCAGGCCGGGCGCCTCCGGTGCGAGGTCGGGTCGCGCGGTGTCGGCGCCGCGCACCAGCGTCGCGAGGCGCAGCAGGGGCGGAGTCGCGATGCCGAACTCCTCGATCATCACGTCGAAGGTGCAGAGCTCGCCGCGGTGGCTCCAGAACACGTTCTCGATGTCGAAGGGCGCTGCGCCGAACCGCTCGCCGACGGCGACCACCTCGGACGGCGCGACATAGAGGAACACTGCGGCCGGATCGATGAAGCGGCGGATCAGCCACGGGCAGGCGATGCGGTCGACCTTCGGCCGCGCCCGCGTCACCCAGACGGTGCGCCCCTTGGCATCGCGCGGCGGCAGCTTGCGGGCGTCGACCAGCGGCAGCTTGGCCGCCTTCCAGCCCTCGAAGCCGCCCTCCAGCGTTTCGGCCTGCGCGCCGAGCTGGCGTAACCAGGCCGCGGTGCCTTGCGCGAGCTTCTCGCCGCGGAGGCAGGAGACCACGGCGCGGCGGCCGGCGAAGGCGCCGCCCCATTCCGCCACGTTGTCGTGGCCGAGCTTGATGGAGCCGGGAATCAGCCGCCGGTCGGCGGCGAAATCCTGCTCGGTGCGCACATCGATCAGAACCGGCGCATTCGCCGTGCCGATCAGCCGTGCCATTTTGTCGGATGAGATGGTCGTGAATGTAGACATGATGCGTCCTCGAGAACCAAACGGGACGCGATGCTTGGGCCTGTCGCCTCGTGGGGAGATCGCTCAAATCCCCATGGCGCAGATTACAGCGAAACTAAGAAGCACTGTCAATCCGCGGGACCATTGGTCCTTAGAAAATTGGTGCCTGCCGTCTATATTGGAGGCCAACAGAGCTGAATCTTCAGGAGAAGTCGATGCATTCCCATTCCATCGAACAATGGACCCATGACCACGCCTTCCTGGGCGAGAAGCACGACGACAACGAGCGCCGCACCTGGTTCGTGGTCGTGCTGACGCTGGTCATGATGGTCGGCGAGATCGTCGCCGGCTCGCTGTTCGGTTCGATGGCGCTGCTCGCCGACGGCTGGCACATGGGCACCCATGCGGCGGCGCTCGGCATTGCCGCCTTCGCCTATCGCTTCGCGCGGCGGCATTTGGGGAATGCGCATTTCACCTTCGGCACCGGCAAGTTCGGCGATCTTGCCGCCTTCGCCAGCGCGATCATCCTCGGCCTGATCGCGGTCGAGATCGCCTATGAGAGCGTGCTGCGGTTGATCAATCCGGTGCCGATCGTCTACGGCGAGGCCATGGCCGTGGCTGCTCTCGGACTGTGCGTCAATCTCGCCAGCGTGTGGCTGCTGCGCGACAGCCACGATCATCACCATCACGGTCATGGCCATGCGCACGACGACCACGCCGGGCATGACCACGAGCACGATCGTCACCACCATCACCACGACAACAACCTCCGCGCGGCCTATGTCCATGTCATGACCGATGCCGCAACGTCCGTGTTGGCGATCGCAGCGCTTGCCGTCGCGATGTATTCGAGCTGGATCTGGGCCGACCCGGCGGTGGGCCTGATCGGCAGCGCCGTGATCGCGAGCTGGGCATTCGGCCTGATCAAATCATCGGGTGCGGTGTTGCTGGACGTGCGCGCCGACGAGAAGCTGGAGCGGGTGATCCGCGCCCGCATGGAGGTCGGCGAGGATCGCGTGACCGACCTGCATCTCTGGCAGGTCGGCCCCGGCCATTGTGCCGTGCTGCTTTCGGTGGTGTCGGACAAGCCGAAGCAGCCGGCCGTCTACAAGCGGCGGCTCGCGGGGCTGAAGGGCCTCAGCCACGTCACGGTCGAGGTCGAGACCTGCCCGCATTAGCGGTGAGTGAACGTGACTTCGCGCATGACGAGAAGAAGTTTGCGTTTTCATTTTGAGTTGTCGCGATTGCGACCCACCCGGGCGTTTCGCAAATCGTGATCTGGTTCATAACCGAGCGGCCAGCTGCGCAGTATGGATTGACGTGCGCTCGATGAGGGCGTGCGTGCGCTGAGTTCGCAACTGCCGGGCAAGGTCCGGTCAACATCAAGGAAGTGAAGCAGTACCGGCCTTAAGGGCCATTCACCTGAGAGCCCGGTCAGCGGAGGCCGGGCTTCGGAGAGACGAGCAATGGGCCTCGTGCAGCAGGACACCGTGGTCCTCTTGGTCGACCTCGTCGAGTCCGTGCGTCTGATGCGGGAGCATGAGGCGTCCGCGGTGCGTCGATGGACCGACTTCGTCCAACTTGCCACCGGCCAAATTCTGCCGCGTTATCGCGGCGGCCTCGTGAAGAGCCTCGGAGACGGGCTCATGGCCCGCTTCGAATCCGTGCGCGATGCCGTCAATGCCGCCGCCGAAATGCACCGGAGTATCTCCGTTCAGAACACCGGGCGGCCTGAAGATGAACACTTCCAGCTTCGTGCGGGGATCAACTCCTCCACCGCCTGGAGTGACGGCACCGACATCTATGGCACCGGTATCAACCTCGCAGCCCGGCTCGCAACTCTTGCCGGTCCCGGTGAAACCATCGCCAGCGAGGCCGCGCATGAGCAACTGGCGACAGCTCTTGCCAGCCTGGCCAGTCCGGGGGAGACGATTGGCAGCGCTGCGGCGCGCGACGAGCTGACGCTCGGAGTGGATGCGCTGTGCGAAGATTTGGGCGACTGTATCCTCAAGCACTTTGACAAGCCGGTTCGCGCCTACCGCGTTGGTCCGGCCAGTCCACACCCAAGCCTCGCAGCTCGGCGAGACTATGGAACTCCCATGGAGCCGACAATCGCCGTCATCCCCTTCGACGCGCGCAAGGACGCGGAGGAGCATCTCGACGTCGGTAACCTGATCGCGGACAGCGTGATCTGGTGCCTCTCCAGATCGGCGAACCTCAAGGTGATCTCGCGTCTGTCGACCAATATATTTCGCGGCAGGGTCAGCGATGTGGCGGAAGTATCGGCGCATCTCGGTGCCACCTACATTCTCAGCGGCAGCTATGTGGTCGATGCGGACCGGATTCTGGTGACGGCAGAGCTGTCCGCGGCGCGAACCAATCAAGTCGTCTGGACCGACCGCCTGAGCGGCAATATCGGCGATCTGCTGCAGCCGGAGAGCGAACTGGCTCACCGCATCGCCGCTGCAGTGCATCTGTCGGTCTTCGATGCCGAGGTCGAGCATATCTTGACCCAGCCGTTACCGACGCTAGAAAGCTACTCGCTGCTGCTTGGCAGCATCCGCCTGATGCACCGGTCGAGCAGAGAGGAGTTTCTCCAGACCCGGACGGTGCTGGAGGAACTGATCAATCGCCACGGCCGAATAGCTGCCCCGCGCGCCTGGCTCGCCAACTGGTACATCCTGCGCATGACGCGCGGCTGGTCCGAGGACCGCAAACGCGAGGCCGCCGAGGCCTTGAGCGCCACTCGCGCGGCGCTCGACCGTGACCCGTCCGACGCGCTTGCGCTTGCGACCGAAGGCTTCGTCTATTGTCACATGTTGAAGGACCTGGACGCTGCCCGAAAGCGGTGTGAGCAGGCCGTCGATGCCAACCCCAGCCACGCGTTGGGCTGGCTCTACCGCGGCACCGTCGACGCCTTCAAAGGCGACGGCGAGGCAGCCGTGGACGCAACGCGGCGCGCTCTGAAACTCTCCCCGCTCGATCCGCAGCGGTATTATTTCGAGTCCCTGGGCGCCACGGCGCTTCTATCGGCGCATCGATACGACGAGGCGGAAGAGCTCGCGCGCTCATCTCTCATTCTCAATCGCATGCATCCGTCCACGTGGCGGGTCCTCGCTATCGCACTCGTTTCGCAGGGACGGGTCGCGGAGGCCCGCGAAGCCTTGGGCAAGATGCGCGAGCTCGAGCCGCATTTGACCGTAGATCGATACATCGGGCGCCTCCCCAATGCGCATCTCGAAACAGGCAGGCACTGGGCTCGTTGCCTCGAAGTGGCAGGACTACCGACGACAGGCTGACTAACCTCATACCGACTTGTTTTCATAAGGAGGCAGGCAATGGCTCAACTAGGCGGGGCGGGAGGAGCAGGCGGTGCAGGTGGTGCAGGTGGTGCTGGCGGAGCCGGCGGCGCAGGGGGGGCAGGAGGTGCAGGCGGAGCGGGCGGCGCTGGAGGGGCCGGTGGGGCGATAATTGGCACGCTCGGCGACGTCTGGGCCAATCCCATCATGGTGGATGCACTCATCCACGCTCGCGAAGGGACGATCGTTGTTCCCGAAATTTCGACACCTCCATACTTTTATTTTTACGCGCCGGGCTTGCCGACAACGATCGACGACCCCGCCCAACTGGATCGCTGGGAGCCGTGGGTGCGCGCCTACACGGCGGTCGGGGAGATGCTGCAGGGCATCACCCTTCAGGTGTCGGCTACCGATCCAAACGCATTCCTGGTTCGGTCGCCCGCATACGTGATTGCGGAGATCGGACGTCCGAGCGCGTCGACGTTTCAAGACCAGATTGCGATGGTCCTGAGTTGGGCCGAGCTGCGCAACGAACGCGCCACGGAAATCATGGCGCAGATCGATCCCCAGTATGCCTTCTGGTCTTCGATCGTCTATCTGCATCCCGAGAGGACCAGGCGCACGTTCGAGCTCATCAACATGGTCCTGCAATTCTGCGTCTACGTGGAAATGCGCTTCAAACATGCGCTGGCCTGCTGGCGGCCGGTCGAATACAACGCCGAGATACAGCCGATGCTCACGACGCCGGGACACGGAAGCTTCCCGAGCGGACATGCAACGCAGGCCTATGCGGTGGCCTACGTGCTGAAACGGCTATTGAGCCTGCAGAAGTCGACATCCGGATTCCCGGAGATCGTCGAGCAGCTCGACCGGCAGGCCGCACGGATCGCAACCAATCGGGTCGTGGCCGGAGTCCATTTTCCAGTCGACAGCATGGCAGGGCGGATGCTGGGTATCGCCTTGGGCGAGTACTTCGTCGGCCGTTGTCTGGGGAGCACAGGGACCAAGAGCCGCACGTTCAACGCGGGCTACGCGGACAGCAACTCCAGGACGGACTTCAATCCCTTCCACGCTGACCAGGCGCTCAATGCCAACAAGTTCTATTCGGAAACCACAGGAGGGACTGTTACGCAGTCCCTCCTAATGAAGGAACTATGGGACAAGGCCTACTACGAAGTTTCGACAAGATTTCCGTAGGAAACACGTCCCTGCAACCGAAGTGGAGAGCATTCCATGGCCGAGGAATTGCCGAGATGCTTCGACCCATACCTCCGGTACGCAATCGCGAGCGAATTTAAGAACTTCGATTTTTTCGACGAGCAGGAGTCCAAGCTTTTCCTGTTCGTGGAGCTTAAGCACGCCGGGCTGGCCGGTGACTTTGTGAGAGCTCTAAGTCGTGACATCTTCGGCGCCGAATTCGGATTGACCAGTCCGAACTCGCGATATCTGACCATACGGGCTTACAAGGCGGCCGTCAGGTCGGAAAGTTTCCGGGCATGGAACGACAACGTATCCCGGGTCGAGTTGTCGCTTCCGTTGAAGCCGACAGCCATAGAAAAGGGGGCGCAGCGGGTTAGGTCCGCGAGCGAACAACCACCAACATCTCTCCTCATCGGCGTGATCGACGATGGCTGTCCGTTCGCCGCCGCTCCGTTTGTCAAATGGACCGCGGGTGTCGCAACCGGAACACGCGTGCGCGGCATCTGGGACCAGAACGAGGATCCAGCCAGAGCCCCGATCCCGGTCGGCGCCGACGTTTTCGGCGAGAAGCCGTTCGACTTCAATTACGGCCTCGAGTTCTTTCGCGAATCCGTACCAGGCGTGATCGGGCTCGACGACTGGATCCTGTTGCACAAGAGGGCGAACACGGTCGACGAGGATGGCTGCTACGCCGATGCGGGTTTCAGGAGCTTGAAGCATCAGCGTTCGCATGGCGCACACGTGATGGACGTCCTCGCGGGACGCATACCGCCCTCGGCGCGCATCGCGCGGCGCGATCCGCCGAGTTGGAATCCCGGAGATCCCTTGACCGATCCCGCTTGCGAAGCCGATATCGTGTTCGTGCAGTTTCCGGAGAGTTGTCTTCGTGATGCGACCGGCGTTTGGCTGAAGGGTTACGTCGCGGACGCAATCGAATACATCATGTCATTTGTCGATTCCCGCATAACGAACGTGGTGATCAATGTCAGCTACGGACCGACGACCGGACCTCACGATGGCACCGCGCCGCTCGAGGAGAAGCTGAGGGAGCTTGTCACTTACTATGACGGTACTTCCGGAAATCCAAAGCTTGATATTTTCCTGTCCGCCGGCAACACGTATCTGAGCGAGGGCCACGTCCGTTTCGTCAGGCAATCCATGGCAGACCCCGATCATGTCGAATGGACCTGGCGCCTTCCTCCCGACAACACCGTGCTCTCCTTTGTCGAAGTCTGGATGAAGAAGAACCACAGCGACAATGTCGTTGTTACGCTCACCTCGCCGGGCGGTTGTAGCTCCTCGTCGACCACCGGTCCTGCGCCCCCCGGCCCCCCACCTCCACCGCCCGCGGTACCCGCTCTTCCGCCCTACACCGGCGCGTATGCCCCGGTTGACTGGGGTGACAACAGGGTGTGGCTGCTTGCGGTCGAGCCCACCATCGCCGGAGCCGGGATGGTGCCCAAACATGGGAATTGGAAGATCAAGGTCGAGGGCATCGAGGCGGGGAACGAGGTTCATGCCTATGTGGCTCGTACCGATCCGAACATGAACATGCGCACCGGCGCGAAGCGCTCGTATTTTGTCGATGCCGGCTGGGAGACGGCCCGCGCGGCCGAGGCCGGCTGCAAATATGCCGGTGGAGAGTTTGACAAGACCGGGTCGCTTGTTTCTCGCCGGGGCACCCTTAACGGGATTGGTACGGACAGCGTCGCGGGTGTGCACGTGGCGGGCGGCTATATTCTGTCGGCGCCGAAACGCAAGTCGCCTTATTCGTCGGCGGGCCGCGCACGAACCGGGCCCCTCCCACGGCGAGTTGGTCCCGACTACGCGCTGTTTTGCGACGAGTCGGATGCTCTCCAGGGCGTACGCGCCGGTGGCAATCGAAGCGGCGCCGTGTTTCGCCTCGTCGGTACCAGCGCCGCCGCGCCGCAGCTCGCGCGACTGGTTGCGAACGGGGTGCCTTTAACGGCACACGATCCGCCAACCAGTCCTCCGGACGAGAAGCGAGGTGATGGCGATCTCTATCCGCCATGATGTGGTCGAAGAGCGCGCCAACAGGAAGGGCATCCGGTCGGGGCAAGCGTCAATCCGGCCGCCGCCCGGCCTCGATGCACAAGATTGCCGACACGCTCGCCGTCGTGCTGGTGCTGGCTGGGTTGGTGAAGGGCAGCTTTGCACCGCTCGAGCACTTCACGTCGGCACAATGGATTGCCGGCGTCTAAGGGTGGCTTAGCCCTTCGGCGCGGTTGCTGTCGGCGGGCTCGCCTCCGGCGTCTTCTTCGGTTTCAGCGTGCCGGCATAGAACGAGATCAGCCAGACCAGGAGGATCGCGAGCAGATAAACGCCCCAAGCCTGCGGCGGCGTGGTCGCCCAGCGCACGAGGCCTTTGAATGTGCGGGGCGGGCTGTTGTCGTCGCTCATAGCCCGCTTGTGCGCGAAAGCTAAGGTCTGGTCAATCCGGCCGCCGCCCGGCGCGGATCAGGAACAGCGCGGCCAGCGCCGAGAGGCTGAGCGCGGATGAGACAATCAGCACCTTGGCGCCCATGAGGTCGATGAGCAGGCCGAAGGCGAGCGGCGCCACCGCCTGCGCCATCCGTGCCGGCGCGCCGATGATGCCGAGGCGGTAGCCGAAATCCTTCGGGCCGAAGATCGACAGCGGCAGGGTGCCGCGGGCGATCGTCAGAATGCCGTTGCCGGAGCCGTGGAACAACGCGAACGCGCTCGCCGCAGCGCCGCCGAAGATTGCGACGATCACGGCGCCGAGCGGGTGGGTGAGGCAGGCGAGCCGCGTCGACCACAGCGGATGGAAGCGGCTGAGGAAGCCGGCCTCCAACATGCGTGCACCGACCTGCGCCGGCCCGATCAATGCGCCGGCCGCGATCGCCTCGGCGGGCGTTGCCCCCATCGCCTCCAGGATGCGCGGAAAATGCGCGGCCATCGCGCCGGTGACAGTCCAGACCGCAGCGAAGATGAAGGCCAGCAAGATCATGGTGCGGTCGAGCGGCACATGCGGCTTGGCGGCCGCGGCTGCCGCCTGCTTGGCGCCCTTGAGGACCGGCAGCATGAAGAAATTGAGCGGCAGGCCGATCAGGATATTGGCAGCGGCCCAGGCAAAACAGGTTTCGCGCCAGCCGAATTGCGACAGGCCCCAGGCGGTGAGCGGCCAGCCGACGGTGGAGGCGAAGCCCGCCATCAGCGTGATGCCGGTGATCGGCCTGCGCGCCTCGGTGCCGTAGATGCGCCCCAAAGCGGCGAAGGCGGCATCGTAGAGCCCCATTGCCATGCCGATGCCGAGCACCAGCCAGGCGATCGCCATCACCATCACCGATTGCGAGATGCCAAGCAGCACGAGGCCGGCGGCAATGGTCACGTTGGACGCCGACAGCACCTGACGGCCGCCGACGAGATCGATCTGGCGTCCAATGCGCGGGCCCAGCATTGCGGAGAGCACCAGCGCGGCCGAAAACGCGCCGAAGATCCAGTTGGAGGAGACACCGAGCTCGCGCCCCATGGGATCGGCGAGCAGCGCCGGCAGATAATAGCTGGAGGCCCAAGCCAGAGTCTGCGTGGTGCCGAGCGCCAGGATGATCGGAAGCTGGCGCTGGGTCATGTCCTCGTATTTCCGATCGGCCGTGTCATCGGCGCATTTGCAGCCCGCGGCGAGAGCGCGTCAACCGCGTCTGCGGCATATTCGACCTGCTGCCGGCGGGGAGCCTTTGGGTTGTATGCGGACATCCGCCTTCCGCTCGTCACGAATGCACGCCATAATGGCGCATGCAATTGACCTCGCGCCTTGCGCTGATGAACTGGCTGACCGGTCAGGGGCTCACGGGCCTGCCTGAAATTGAACTGCTCCGCGGCTTTTGCGAGCGTTGCTGCGCCGAGGGGCTGGAATTGTCGCGTGGCCTCGTCGTCATCGACACGCTGCATCCGATCTATGAAGGCCGCGGCTTCCGCTGGAGCGATCGTCCCAGCAACGAGAGCGATGCCTTCGAATACGGCTCGACCGCCGACGGCGACGCCGCCAAGAGCTGGCGCCGCTCGGTGTTCTTCCACATGCTCGAGAATGGCCACGACGAGATGGTGATCGATCTCGCCGATGCGCCGTCGATGGATTTCTCGCAGATCGGCGAGCTCGCCGAGAAGGGTCACAAGCACTATCTCGCCTTCGTCCACCGCTTCGGCGAGAACGGCGCGCTCGGCCTGATGGATTGCCTCTATTCCTGCTGGACCACCCGCCGCGCGAGCGGGTTCTCCGGACTGGAGCTGGAAGCGCTGCGCGATCTGGTTCCGGTGTTGGGGCTCGCGATCAAGTCGGCGCAGCAGGTCGACATCGCGCGCACGCTCGGCCGGGTCTATCTCGGCCGCGACGCCTCCGAGCAGGTGCTGCGCGGGCGCATCTCGCGCGGCGTCACCGAGCGCATCAATGCCGTGCTGTGGTATTCGGACCTGCGCGGCTCGACCGGGATCAGCGAGAGCATCGGCCCCGACGAGATCATTCCGTTTCTCAACGACTATGCGCAGGCCGTGATCGATCCGATCCACGAAGCCGGCGGCGACGTGCTGAAGCTGATCGGTGACGGCGTGCTCGCGATGTTCTGGGGCGAAGACATGGCGGATGCGCGGCGGGCCGCGCTCCGCGCCGAGCACCTGTTCCGCAAGAATGTCGCTGCGCTGAACGAGCGGCGGGCGGCGGAGGGCCGTCCGACCACGTCAGCCTATATCGGCCTGCATGTCGGCGAGGTCTTCTACGGCAATATCGGCAGCGAGGACCGGCTTGATTTCACCGTGGTCGGCCCGACCGTCAACGAGGTCAGCCGCATCGCCTCGATGAGCCGCTCGGTGGATCGCGAGCTCCTGGCCTCGTCCGAGTTCTACAAGGGCTTAGATGCCGCCGGCCGCCGCTATCTCGTCTCCACCGGCCGCTACGCGCTGCGCGGCATCGGCCGCGCGCAGGATCTCTACACGCTCGATCCGGAAGTCGACGCGAGCGAGCCGGTCAGGGGCAGCTACGAGCGCTATTTGGCGGGTTAGTCTCCGCGGCCTCAACAGACGCCGTCATTGCGAGCGCAGCGAAGCAATCCAGAGTCCCTCAACGGATGGACCCTGGATTGCGTCGTCGCTACGCTCCTCGCAATGCACTTGTGGTCAGCACCGCGACGCCACCTCGTCTCCCACCATGTCCGGCTGCCGGTCCAGTCCCACCGCCGGGGACAGCAGGATCACCAGCGCCTGCATGCCGAACAATGCGGCGGCGAGATAGAGGCACGCTTCCGCGCTCCAGAGGCCGCCGACGAGCGCGCCCAGCACTGAACCGAGCGGGCGGGCGCCGTAGCTCATGATGTTGATGGCGGAGACGCGGCCGAGCAGGCGCGGCGGCGTCACGGACTGGCGCAGCGTTGTGGTCGAGATCACCCACAGGATCGGGCCGACGCCAAGCAGGAAGAAGCTCAAGCCCGCGAGCCAGGGCGAGGGGACCAGCACCGTCAGCGCCATCACCAAGGCGGCGACAAAGCCGGTGACGGGGCCGAGGCCCACCACAGTGCCAAAGGCGATGCGCTTCATCACGCGCGTGGCGAGGAGCGCGCCGATCACCATGCCGACGCCGTACATCGTCAGCACCGTGCCGACACCGGCGGCGCTCAGACCGAGATGGCGCACGGCGTAGGGCACGAACACGGCGATCTGCAGGAACCAGCCGGTGTTGAAGATGAACTGGGTGATGAAGACCGGCCGCAGCAGCGGATGGTGAAACACGAAGGCCGCGCCCTCGCGGATCTCCTGGAGCGGATGCCGCCGGGGCGCAGGCGCGCGTGCGGGCTCGTAGATGCCGGAGAGCAGCACGACCGCGATGGCCGAGAGCGCCGCGGCAAAGCCGAACGCCGGGCTCGCGCCCCACCACCCAACCAGCGCACCGCCGAGGGCAGGGCCGCTGGCGAAGGCGATGGTGCGCGCCAGCTCGATGCGCGCATTGGCCGCCGGCAACAGGTCGGAGCTCACCAGCGAGGGCACCAGCGCCGGTGCTGCCACGCTGTAAACGACGGTGCCGCACACGGCGGCGAAGCCGAGCAGGGCCAGCAGCGGCAGGTTGAGGGCTCCCAGCGCGAGCAGCAGCACGACGGCCGCGAGCGCCACCGCCCGCAGCGCCTCGGCGCTCGCCATCAGCCTGCGGCGGGAAATGCGGTCGGCAAGCACGCCGGCGGGGATGGCGAACAGGACGAAGGGCAGGGTGAGTGCGGTCTGGAGCAGGCCGGTCTGCCCTTCGGCCACTCCCAGCGTCAGCACGGCGACGATGGGCGCTGCCGCGAGCGCAATCTGCTCGGCCGACTGCGCTGCGAGATTGGACCAGGCGAGGCGGTTGAAAGTGTCAGGGAGGCGAGGCGGCGTTGACATGGCGCATATCCCGTAAAGGCGAATTTGCCGATGTTGGCCCCCGATGACCACCAAACCCACCCGCTTCCCGACAAGAGGCGATCTCCCCACGATCCGCGGCGGTACGTTCGCCGCTAGATGCAGTTGCAAATGAGTTGCAATAAGAACGAAGTTGGGTATTCTGCCAACATGGATGCCAGATCACCCCACATCACTCCCGACCTCGCCGGCTGGCGCGCTGACGCCCCCATCACCAAGAGCCTCGCTGAGGTCAATTCCACAGTCGCCATTCCGGCCGCCGGCCGGTGGTGGCGGCGGTTGCTGGCCTTCGTCGGGCCGGGCTACCTCGTCTCGGTCGGCTACATGGACCCCGGCAATTGGGCGACCGATCTCGCCGGCGGGTCGAAGTTCGGCTACACGCTGCTCTCCGTCATCCTGATCTCGAACTTGATGGCGATCCTGCTCCAGTCGCTGGCGGCTCGGCTCGGAATCGTCACCGACCGCGATCTCGCGCAGGCCTGCCGCGCCTCCTATCCGCGGGTAGTGAACTTCCTGCTTTGGCTCGCCTGCGAGGCCGCCATCATCGCCTGCGATCTCGCCGAGGTGATCGGCACGGCGATCGCGCTGAAGCTGCTATTCGGCATTCCCCTGATCGGCGGCGCATTGATTGCGGCCCTCGACGCCTTCCTGCTGCTGCTGCTGATGAACCGGGGCTTCCGCTTCCTGGAGGCTTTCGTCATCGCGCTGCTGGTGGTGATCGCCGTTTGCTTCGCGGTGCAGATCGCGGCGGCGGCTCCGCCGGTGGCAGAGGTCTTGCGGGGTTTCGTGCCCAAGAGCGAGATCTTCACCAATTCCGACATGCTCTACATCGCGATCGGCATCATCGGCGCCACCGTGATGCCGCACAATCTCTACCTGCACTCCTCGATCGTGCAGACGCGCGCCTATGAGCGCAACGACACGGGCCGGCGCGAAGCAATCAAATGGGCGACGACGGACTCGACCATCGCCCTGATGCTGGCGCTGTTCATCAACGCTGCGATCCTCGTCGTCGCTGCCGCGACCTTCCACAAGAGCGGCCATTCTGACGTTGCCGGGATTGAGCAGGCGTTCGAATTGCTGTCGCCGCTGCTCGGCCTCGGCATTGCCTCGACACTGTTCGCGGTAGCGCTGCTCGCCTCCGGTCTCAACTCGACGGTCACTGCGACGCTCGCCGGCCAGATCGTGATGGAGGGCTTTCTCGACCTGCGCCTGCCCAGCTGGGCGCGCCGCCTCTTGACGCGCGGCATCGCCATCGTTCCCGTGATCATCGTCACCGCGATCTACGGCGAGCGCGGCACGGCGGATTTGCTCGTGTTCAGCCAGGTCGTGCTGTCGATGCAGCTGCCTTTCGCGGTGATCCCGCTGGTCCGCTTCGTCTCCGACCGCCGCAAGATGGGCAAGTTCGCGATTCCGATGTCGGTTGCCGCGGTCGCCTGGATCGTCGCGGGCATCATCGTGATTTTGAATCTGAAGCTGCTGGCCGATACGTTTTTTGGGTGAGTGGCGAATGGCGAGTAGCGAGTAGGTGGGTCGTTCTCCTATTCGCTACTCACCACTCACCATTCGCTAATCCTGCGGCTCGGATGCCGTGTCGCCCTGCGCGTCGATGCGGAGCCAGCCTGACGGGGCGAGGCGCTGCTGCGGCAGGAAGCGGGCCTTATAGTCCATCTTCTTGGAGCCTTCGATCCAGTAGCCGAGATAGACGTAAGGCAGCCCTTGCCGGCGGGCGCGTGCGATGTGGTCGAGGATCATGAAGGTGCCCATCGAGCGGCTGACCTGGCCAGGATCGAAGAACGAATAGACCATCGACAGGCCGTCGCTGAGGACGTCGGTGAGCGCCACCGCGATCAGCTCCTCGCCGCGGCCGGTGATGCCGCTGTCCGGGCCGCGCTTGCGGTATTCGATGATGCGGGTCTCGACGTGGCTGTCCTCGACCATCATGGCGTAGTCGAGCACCGTCATGTCGGCCATGCCGCCGTGGCGGTGGCGGGCGTCGAGGTAGGCGCGGAACACGGAATATTGCTCGGAGGTCGGCACCGCGCTGCGCTGCTCGCCGATGATGTCGGCGTTGCGGGCCATCACCTTGCGGAAGTTGCGCGAGGGGCGGAACTCGTTGGCGATGACCCGGACCGAGACGCAGGCCCGGCACTGGTCGCAGGCGGGACGGTAGGCGATCGACTGGCTGCGGCGGAAACCGCCGTGGGTGAGCAGGTCGTTGAGGTCACCGGCGCGGTCCCCGACCAGATGCGTGAACACCTTGCGCTCATGTCGGCCCGGCAAATACGGGCAGGGAGAGGGCGCCGTGAGGTAAAACTGGGGGGTGTCGCGCGAGTGCTGGGTCAAGGGACGTCGTGGGCCTCCGAAACAGGCATCAGCATCGCGCTCCAAAAGCCCCCGGTCAATCGATTAGCTCACCACGTCCGCGCCGCCTGCGGCGCGGGTATGCGAACCGAATTGTTAATCACGACCGTTCCCAGCACGAAATCGTGCAGCAGGCGACGGCGGCCGTTGAACAGGCCGACCAGCACCACGAACGGCGACAGGAACGAGACCGTCACCCAGAACAGCACGGCATGGGTGGCGCCGAGCACGAAGTAGCCGGGCGCGCCGTACCAGGTGCGCAGCTCCAGGTCCATCAGGCGCATGCCGACCGTGGCGGAGGACGCACCGCCGATGCTGGCGCCGTAATAGACGATGGCCCAGATCACGGAGGCCGGCCAGGCGATCCAGAACAGCGCCCAGCCGATGCCGAGGGTGACCACGCCGAACAAGGCGATGAAGATGTAGCCGAGGATCACCGGCACCGAGATCACGACCGTGTCGATCAGGAAGGCGAACACCCGCCGCGTCGCGACGCCCCGGAACAGTTCCGGATGCAGGTCAGGGTCGTAGGCATGCGGTTGCATGGCGCCGTCATTGCGCCAGCCGCCCGAATTGCCCGAGTTGTACGACATGGTCCGTTCTCCCAGCGAAGCCCCCTCGCAGGACATGGGAACAGGCCATGCCCGTGCCAAGGGCGCGCGGGCGGCAGCAAGCCGAAATATTCCGGCGATTCGGGGGCGAAGGGAGGCCACAAGCGCGGATGCTGTAGGGGGCAAAGGCGCGCAGCGCCGTGCCCACCATTGCCCGCCGACTTAAACGATGGGTGGATCGGTGGGCCCGCTTCGCTTGGCCCACCTACGACAGCTGCGAGACCCTACGCTTGGCTGCGCAGCTTCTCCGCCGCCTTCGGCGCAAAATAGCTCAGCACACCGTCGGCGCCGGCGCGCTTGAAGGCGAGCAGGCTTTCCATCATGGCACGGTCGCCGTCGAGCCAGCCGTTGTTGGCGGCTGCGGCGATCATCGCGTATTCGCCGGAGACCTGGTAGGCGAAGGTCGGCATCGCAAAGGTGTCCTTCACGCGGCGGACCACGTCGAGATAGGGCATGCCGGGCTTCACCATCACCATGTCGGCGCCCTCGGCGATGTCGAGCTCGACCTCGCGCAGCGCTTCATCGGTGTTGGCGCTGTCCATCTGGTAGGTGCGCTTGTCGCCGGTGAGCGTCTTGGCCGAGCCGATGGCGTCGCGGAACGGGCCATAGAAGGCGGAGGCGTATTTCGCGGCATAGGCCATGATCTGCACGTCGAGCAGGCCGGCGCGGTCCAGCCCCTCGCGGATCGCGGCGACGCGGCCGTCCATCATGTCGGAGGGCGCGATGATGTCGCAGCCGGCTTCGGCCTGCACCAAGGCCTGACGCACCAGCACGGCGACCGTCTCGTCATTCAGGATCTTGCCGTCGGAGATCAGGCCGTCATGGCCGTGGCTGGTGAACGGATCGAGCGCGACGTCGCAGAGGATTCCGATCTCGGGAAACTCCTTCTTGATCGCGCGCACGGCCTGGCAGACCAGGTTGTTCGGGTTGGTGGCTTCCGAACCTTCCTCGTCGCGCAAAGAGGGATCGGTATAGGGAAACAGCGCGATGCAGGGGATGGTCAGCTTCATCGCGCGCTCGGCCTCGCGCAGGGCCTGGTCGACGCTGAGGCGGTCGACGCCCGGCATCGAGGCGACCTGCTCGCGCTTGTTGGTGCCGTCGATCAGGAACAGCGGCCAGATCAGATCGTCGGTGGTGAGGACGTTCTCGCGCACCATGCGCCTAGCCCACTCGGCCTTGCGGTTGCGGCGCGGACGAACGGTCAGATCGAGGGCATGCGGCACCGCGGTGCTGTCCCGGCGCGAAACGTCGCGCAATTCGATCGGACGTCCGTATTTGATCGCCATTACTCTTCCTCCGGCTGGAATTATTCTTATACCAGCTCGCATGGTTCCCGTCACCGCGGCTTGACCTGCCGCAAGGCAGATCTGAACCTGACTTGGGCAGCCGATTGATTTTGCGGGCCGAAGCAGCCAGAAGGGGCCATGTCCGAGATATCCACCCGCGATGCGGCCCAGGGCGGCGCCAATGCCAGGGACGCTGCCCGTGACACTGCCCGAGAGAGCGCGCTCTCGGTGGCGGCGATCTCCTCGGAGCGCCCGGAGTCCGACGACAATGTCTGGACCCGCCGGCTGGTGCTGTTCCTGCGGGTGATGGCGCTGCTCTCGATCCTGAAAGGCCTCTATCACTGGGCGCAGGTCACGGGCTTCGTCGGCGGCGAGGACGAGGCGTTCGAGAACCAGTCGATGGCCTGGCAGGCCGCGACCGTGTACTTCGCGGTGATCGAGCTCGTCGCCGCGGTCGGCCTCTGGCTGGCGACGCCCTGGGGCGCGGTGGTGTGGCTGACGACCGTGGTGTCGATGGCCGTGATCGAGCTGATGTTCCCGGGAATCTACGGCGGCAGCCTGGTCGTGGTCGGCGTCGAGGTCTTCATGCTTGCCGCTTATCTCGCGCTCGCCTGGATGGCCGCGCGCGAGCGGCCGCCGTAGGCGCAAACGTGCCCCGGACGCAATGCAGCGCGCCGCACTTGCGGCGTGATGCGTTGCAGAGCCGGGGCCCATCTCTCCGCGATCTCGTTTCCGGCTATCTGGGTCCCGGCTCGGCGATGCATCGCTGCGCGCTGCATGTTGTCCGGGACATGAGAGTGTGCGCGTTTGGTTGACCGCTGGTTGCCTAAAATTCGCGGCAAGTTTTCATTGACCAGCCGGTTCCGCCACAGCTCTTACGCGTGCGTTTCGAAACGGAGCGGGGCTGTTCTGGAATGCGACAACAGGGGCGGACGGAGGGTGAACAGGACCTTGCGAAGGTCAACAGAGGCTTTCAAAAAGTACTTGTGGCACAGGCTTAATGCGCAATTCACTGTCTTAAATTCATGATCTCTTTATTCTCTTATTTAAGCCGATCTTCAAACGCCCCTCTTAAGTTGCACCTATCAGACGGGACAAAAGTTTCGTCGAATAAGTGTCGATAAAAACGACAACAGGGGAAGTGTCATGATGAAAGCCGTCGCAACTGCGGCAGATACCGCAGAGCGCGTCTCCGGCCAGCAGGGTTCGGTGCAGTCGCTCTATCTGGAAGCTTTGACTCTGGTGGAGCGGCTGCATCGCCGGCTCCTCGACGTGATCAAGGACGAATTCGATCGCCGCGGCCGCGCGGACATCAACTCGGTCCAGGCGCTCTTGCTCTACAACATCGGCGACAAGGAGCTGACCGCGGGCGAATTGCGCACGCGCGGTTACTATCTCGGCTCCAACGTCTCCTACAATCTGAAGAAGCTCGTCGAGCTCGGCTTCCTCGATCATCAGCGCTCGCGGGTCGATCGCCGCTCGGTGCGCATCCGCCTGACCCCGCAGGGCCAGGAAGTCCGCCGCATCGTCGATGCGCTCTACCAGAAGCACGTCAAGACGGTGGAGCAGGTCGGCGGCATCTCCGGCGACGAGTTCGCGACCCTCAACAAGTCGCTGCACCGCCTGGAGCGGTTCTGGACCGACCAGATCCTCTATCGCCTTTGAGTTCTAAAGGGATCTGGGCGAAGCCGGCCCGCAACAAGACCGGCAGCCCTCCCGAACGTGCCTGACTTCCCCAAGCGCGCTGGTCCGGAGTTGCCCCGGGCCGGTGCGTTGATATCTTTTTTGCACCTGCGAAAAAATCCCCCGGCAGCCAGGAACCAGTTCCGGGCTCGGCGCTTATCTTCTTCGGATCGGAGAAACGGCGATGCTGGTCGAGCGCGGGCTTCGGGTGATGAACGTGGAACTCGTCAGCGAGGCCTACGCCATCGCCGCGAACTACCTTCGCCGCTCCGGCGCAATCCCGGACACTCTGGTTACCGACGACCGCCTGCTTCACCTGATCGTCAAACTGCTCCAGCAGGGTGAATTCAACAAGATCAGGCTGGCCAACAAGGCGATCGGCCGGTTCCAGGCGCGGACCGAGGCCAAAGCGGTTGCCTGATCGAAACTCCCACAATCCCCCCGAACCAGAGGATGCCATGGAAGCCGCCATCGACCGCATCATGCAGACCTACGACCTGCTCGCCAACCGCACCGCGGCGGCCAGCGCCGAGGCGCGTGAAAAGGTTACGAATTACCTCAACATCCTGATGGAAGCCGGCGAGACCGACAGTCACAGGTTGACCGTCTGCGGCCTGACCTATCTGCGCCAGCTCGACGGCAGCGTCGACCCAGTGAAGGCGGGGTACACGGGGCTTTAGCACGACCTTCAGGAATGAGGCCCAAGGCGGCCCCAGCCCGGATCTTGACAGGGAGCGGTCTCGCAACCGCTCCCGGGCTGAAAACCTACAATCCCACCATATCTTGCATAAATATCAGGCCCGACCCGCAAATGCTTGGCCGCGGTCGGCCGATGTGGTAGATCGCGCGTGCTTCCGACCGCCACACCAGACCCGCCCGTAGCCCGCCAAAAGGCTGCGGCGGTGGAGATATTCGCAAGATGACCGCACCCAAGTCCGCCTCCGCGCCCGATTCGTTTTTCACCGCCTCGCTCGAGCAAGCCGATCCGGAAATCGCCGCCGCCATCAAGGGCGAGCTCGGCCGGCAGCGCCACGAGGTCGAGTTGATCGCCTCCGAGAACATCGTCAGCCGGGCCGTGCTGGAAGCGCAGGGTTCGGTCATGACCAACAAATACGCGGAAGGTTATCCGGGCGCGCGCTATTACGGCGGTTGTGAGTGGGTCGACGTCGCCGAGAACCTTGCGATTGATCGCGCCAAGAAGCTGTTCGGTGCCAGCTTTGCGAACGTGCAGCCGAACTCCGGCAGCCAGATGAACCAAGCGGTGTTCCTGGCGCTGCTGCAGCCCGGCGACACCTTCATGGGTCTCGATCTCGCCGCCGGTGGCCATCTCACCCATGGCTCGCCCGTGAACATGAGCGGCAAGTGGTTCAAGGCGGCGCACTACACCGTGCGCCGCGAGGACCAGATCATTGACATGGATGCGGTGGCCAAGCAGGCCGAAGAGGTCAAGCCGAAGCTGATCATCGCCGGCGGCTCGGCCTATTCGCGCGCCTGGGACTTCAAGCGTTTCCGCGAGATCGCCGACAGCGTCGGCGCTTACCTGCTGGTGGACATGGCGCATTTCGCCGGCCTCGTCGCCGGCGGCGTGCATGCCTCGCCGGTGCCGTATGCGCACGTCACCACCACCACGACGCACAAGTCGCTGCGCGGTCCGCGCGGCGGCCTGATGCTGTGGAATGACGAGACGCTGACCAAGAAGCTCAACTCGGCGATCTTCCCGGGCCTGCAGGGCGGTCCCTTGATGCACGTGATTGCAGCCAAGGCGGTCGCCTTCGGCGAGGCGCTGCGTCCGGACTTCAAGGTCTACGCCAAGAACATCGTCGAGAACGCCAAGGCGTTGGCCGAGACCCTGAAGGGCCATGGTCTCGATATCGTCTCCGGTGGCACCGACAATCATCTGATGCTGGTCGATCTCCGGCCGAAGGGCCTGAAGGGCAACGTCTCGGAGAAGGCGCTGGTCCGCGCCGCCATCACCTGCAACAAGAACGGCATTCCGTTCGACCCGGAATCGCCCTTTGTGACCTCGGGCATTCGGCTCGGCACGCCGGCTGCGACCAGCCGCGGGTTCGGCGTGGCCGAATTCCAGCAGGTCGGCGGCATGATCGCAGAGGTCCTCAACGCGATCGCGCAATCCTCCGACGGCAAGGCGCCGCTGGTGGAGGCTGCGATCAAGGAACGGGTCAAGGCGCTCACCGACCGGTTCCCGATCTACCAGTAAGGCGCCGCATGATCCGGAAAAGTGGGTACCGGTTTTCCGAAAAGATCATGCGAAAATAAAGGTCACACGGATGCGCTGCCCGAACTGCAACAGTCTCGATACGCAGGTAAAGGACTCGCGTCCGACCGAGGACTCGTCCGTGATCCGCAGGCGGCGCGTGTGCGTCGCCTGCAATTTCCGCTTCACCACCTTCGAGCGCGTGCAGCTGCGCGAGCTCACGGTGATCAAGCGCAACGGCCGCCGCGTGCCGTTCGACCGCGACAAGCTGATGCGCTCGGTGCAGATCTCACTTCGCAAGCGGCAGGTCGAGCCGGAGCGCGTGGAGAAGATGGTCTCCACCATCGTGCGCGAGCTCGAGACCGGTGGCGAGGCCGAGATCTCCTCGGAGGTGATCGGCGAGACCGTGATGGAGCATCTGCGCACGCTCGACGATGTCGCCTATGTGCGCTTTGCCTCGGTCTACCGCAATTTCCGCGAGGCCAAGGATTTCGCCGACGTGCTCGGCGAGCTCTCCGGCGAGGAGGAAGCGCGGCTCGCCGCGATCCGCAAATGATCTTCCGCATCCTGGAAGACCAGTTCGCGCAGAAGGCCCGCGAGGCCAAGGATGCTGATCGCCGTTTCATGGAGCTGGCGCTTGCGCTCGGTCGGCGCGGGCAGGGGCGTACCTGGCCCAATCCGGCCGTGGGCGCCGTCATCGTCAAGGACGGCGTCATCGTCGCCCGCGGCTGGACACAAGCAGGCGGACGTCCGCACGGTGAGCCCGAGGCGTTGCGGCGGGCGGGCGAAGCGGCGCGGGGGGCCACGCTCTACGTCACGCTGGAGCCATGCTCGCATTTCGGCAAGTCGCCGCCTTGCGCCGATGCGCTGATCGCGGCCGGCATCAAGCGCGTGGTGGCGGCGATCGAGGACCCCAATCCGGAAGTTGCGGGCCAGGGCCATGCGCGCCTGCGCGCAGCCGGCATCAATGTGGACGTCGGTCTGTGCGCGGCGGAGGCCGCGTTCGATCATGCCGGACATTTCCGCCGCATCCGGGACCAGCGTCCTCATGTGATCCTGAAGCTCGCGGTCTCGCCCGACGCCAAGATCGGCGCGGCCGGCGGCAAGCCGCTTGCGATCACGGGGGAGGCGGCACGCAATCGCGTGCATCTGCTCCGCGCGCAAAGCGATGCCATCCTGGTCGGCATCGGCACGGTGCTGGCGGATGATCCGCAGCTCAACTGCCGCCTGCCGGGCATGACGGCGCGCTCGCCGGTGCGTGTGGTGCTCGACCGGAGCCTGCGCATACCCGCATCGAGCCAGCTGGTTCGATCCGCGCGCGAGACGCCGCTTTGGGTGATCGCTTCCGAGCTTGCGGAAGCGGCCGCCGCGACGCGCCTTGGCGCGGCCGGTGCGCAAATCATGCGCATGCCTCCAGGGAGTGCATCCGGGCTCGATCTTTCGGCCGTGCTGCATGCGCTGGCGGAGAAGGGCATCACGCGGCTGATGGTCGAGGGCGGCAGCCGCGTTGCGGCATCGTTCGTCGCGGCCGATCTCGTCGACGAGGTCTGGCTGTTCCGCGGAGCGGAAGCAGTCGGCGAAGGCGGCGTCGATGCGCTCGATGCATTGCCCCTGTCGAAAATCACGCAGTCGCCGGCCTACAAGGTTCATGCTAGCGAGACCTGCGGCAAGGATACTCTCACCATCTACGAGCGCGCGTAATGTTCACCGGCATTGTCACCGATATCGGCGAGATCGTCAGCTTCACGCCGACGGCGCAGGGGCAGCTGCACCGGCTCCGGATCGCCTGCCGCTACGATCAGAGCACGATTGCGGACGGCGCCTCGATCGCCTGCAACGGCGTCTGCCTGACCGTGGTTGGCTCGGGCGTTGCGGATGGCATGGACTCCAAGCCAAGGACCTGGTTCGACGTCGACACCGCGGCCGAGACGCTGGCGCTGACGACGGCCAAGCGCTGGAAGGTCGGCACCAGGCTCAACCTCGAGCGCGCGCTGAAGATCGGCGACGAGCTCGGCGGCCATATCGTCGCCGGCCACGCCGATGGCATTGCAACCATCGTCAGCCGGGAGGACTTGCCGGATATGGCGCGGTTCGTGCTCTCGACGACGCGGGAGCTGGCACGGTTCATCGCCACTAAGGGCTCAATCACGCTCGACGGCGTCTCGCTGACGATCAATACGGTTGCAGACGTGACCTTTTCGGTGCTGATCATTCCGCACACGCTGGATGTCACGACAATCGGCAGCTGGAAGGCGGGGGATGAGGTTAATATCGAGGTCGACCTGATGGCCCGCTACGCGGCGCGGCTGACGGAAATGACGGTCTCTTAGAACTTGGCTTACATGCTTCCGGCTACTACATAGCGCCGACCCCTTTCGAAACGGATTGAACGATGGCAGACGCGCGGCGCGCACCCCTGAAGGACCAGACCGACATTTCCGGCGCGCGCGCGCTGATTGTCGAGGCGCGGTTCTATGACGATCTCCAGGATGCGCTGCTGGACGGCGCGGTTGCGGAGCTGAAGGTGGCCGGCCTGACCCACGACGTCATCACGGTTCCCGGTGCGCTGGAGATCCCCGCGGCAGTCGCCATCGCGGTCGATGCCGCGGCGGCGAACGGCAGGCCCTATGATGCGGTGATCGCGCTCGGCTGCGTGATCCGCGGCGACACCATTCATTTCGAGATCGTCTCGCAGGAATCCTCGCGCGCGCTGATGGACCTCGCCGTGGCGCGAAAGCTGCCGCTCGGCAACGGCATCCTCACCGTCAACACCGAGGCGCAGGCCTGGGCGCGGGCGCGTGCCAGCGAGCTCAACAAGGGCGGCGATGCCGCGCGCGCCGCGCTTGCGATGCTGCGCATAAAACGCCGCCTGGCGCAGGCCTGAAGCCATGGCCGATAACACCAAGAAGCCGACAGGCGTTGTCGAGAAGAAGGCGAACCGGCGCGGTGCGGCACGGCTCGCAGCCGTGCAGGCGCTGTACCAGATGGACATCGCCGGTGCGGGCATCAACGACATCTTTGCCGAGTTCGAAAGCCATTGGCTCGGCAACGAGGTCGAGGGCGAGACGTATCTGCCGGCGGAAGCCGCCTTTTTCCGCGACGTCGTTTCCGGCGTCGTCCGCGACCAGAAGAAGCTCGATCCCCTGATCGACGAGGCGCTGTCGAAGGGCTGGCCGCTCAAGCGGATCGAGGCGATCCTGCGGGCAGTGCTGCGGGCAGGAGCCTATGAGCTCCAGCATCGCAAGGACGTGCCGGGCCGGGTGGTGGTCTCCGAATATGTCGACGTCGCCAATGCCTTCGTCGACCGTGAGGAGACTGGCATGGTCAATGCCGTGCTCGACCAGATCGGCCGCCAGTTTCGCGGCGACGAGTTCGGGCGGGGGTAGTTTCCCGCGAGGGCGGTGAAGTGATGCGAGACGACTGCCCCATTCTCCGTCGTCATCACCCGCGAAGGCGGGTGATCCAGTACGCCGCGGCCTATCGGGCTAACACGACTGTCTCTCGAATACTGGATCGCCCGGTCAAGCCGGGCGATGACGGCGGAGGGTGGAGTTGGCGCCGATGACGAACGCACAGGACCCCTCCGGCGAAGACTCCCTCATCGCGCGCTATTTCAAGCCGCTGGCGACCGATCCGGGCGCGTTCGGGTTGGTCGACGACGCTGCGGTGCTGTCCTCGTCCGGCGAGGACATCGTCGTCACCACCGACGCCGTGGTGGAGGGCGTGCATTATCTTGCCGGCGATCCGCCCGACACCATCGCGCGCAAGGCGCTGCGGGTGAACCTGTCCGATCTCGCGGCGAAAGGAGCGACGCCGGCCGGCTTCGTGCTGACGCTGGCGCTGCGCAGCAAGGAGGATGCCTGGCTGCGTCCCTTTGCGGACGCGCTGGGCGAGGATGCGAAGACCTTCGCTTGTCCTCTGCTCGGTGGCGACACGGTGTCGACGCCGGGCCCGCAGATGATCTCGATCACCGCCTTCGGCCGCGTGCCTCGGGGGCGGATGATCGGCCGCACCGGGGCAAGGCCGGGCGACCGCGTCCTGGTGACGGGCACGATCGGCGATGCCGCGCTCGGCCTCGACGTGCTCAAAGGCGGCGCTGCCGCCAGCGCGCTGACATCCGATCCCGCGGCACGGGATTTTCTGGTCTCGCGCTATCGGGTGCCGCAGCCGCGCAACGTGCTGGCGCCGGCCGTGCGCGATCATGCCACCGCGGCGATGGACGTCTCCGACGGCCTCGCCGGCGATCTGACCAAGCTCTGCGCCGCCTCCGGGGTCTCGGCTTCGGTCGACGTGACGAGCCTGCCACTCTCGGCCGCGGCGGCCGGCCTTCGCGCCCGCAACGTCGCGTCTGTCGAGGCGCTGCTTGCGGGCGGCGATGACTACGAGGTGCTCTGCACCGTTCCGCCGGCGCAATGCGAGACGCTGATTGCCGCGGGGCGGTCCCTGGGCGTTGCCGTGACCGCAATCGGTGCGATCACCGAGGGGCAGAAGCCGCTGCGCTTCCTGGACGGGCAGGGGCAGGACCTGCTTTTGACGCGGCTGTCCTACAGCCATTTCTAGCAATTGCTCCAAACCGGCATCCTGGTTCTCAGCGCTTGGTCCTAAATACCTGCCGAGATCGGCCTTTTCGGCCTCATCCGGCGTTGCACCGTCAATTTGATTTTGGCAAGCTCGCGGCCGACTGAAGCCGCCCCTTAAGGGCAAGGGGGCGGCTTTGTTCAAAATCAAGGCGCTGCACCGCACGACGGACAACAAAAGGCGCCGGGGGTACATCAAGGATCTGAGGCAAACATCACATGACAGCATTATGGTTGATAGTGCTCTGCGGAGCGCTTTCCGTCGCCTACGCGATTTGGGCGACGTCTTCGGTCTTGGGCGCGGATGCGGGGTCGCCGCGCATGCAGGAGATCGCAGCGGCGGTGCGCGAAGGCGCACAAGCCTATCTCCGGCGCCAATACACCACCATCGGTATCGTCGGCATCGTCATCTTCGTGTTGCTTGCCTATTTCCTCGGGCTCTACGTCGCCATCGGTTTCGCCATCGGTGCGATCCTGTCCGGCGCCGCAGGCTTCATCGGCATGAACGTCTCGGTCCGCGCCAATGTGCGCACCGCCCAGGCCGCGACGACGTCGCTGGCCGGCGGCCTCGAGCTCGCCTTCAAGGCGGGCGCCATCACTGGCCTTCTGGTGGCCGGTCTCGCGCTGCTGGGCGTGACCCTCTATTTCGCCTTCCTGGTCCATTCGCTGAAGCTGGCGCCTGACAGCCGCGTCGTTGTCGACGCCCTGGTGGCGCTCGGCTTCGGCGCCTCGCTGATCTCGATCTTCGCCCGTCTCGGCGGCGGCATCTTCACCAAGGGTGCGGACGTCGGCGGCGACCTCGTCGGCAAGGTCGAGGCCGGCATTCCCGAGGACGATCCGCGCAATCCCGCGACCATCGCCGACAACGTCGGCGACAACGTCGGCGACTGCGCCGGCATGGCGGCCGACCTGTTCGAGACCTATGCGGTGACCGCGGTCGCCACCATGGTCCTGGCGGCGATCTTCTTCGCCAAGACGCCGATCCTCGCCAACATGATGACGCTGCCGCTCGCGATCGGCGGCATCTGCATCATCACCTCGATCATCGGCACCTTCTTCGTCAAGCTCGGGCCGAGCCAGTCGATCATGGGCGCGCTCTACAAGGGCCTGATCGCGACCGGCATCCTGTCGCTGATCGGCATCGCCCTGGTGATCTACTACCTGATCGGCTTCGGCAAGCTCGAGGGCGTCAACTACACCGGCATGGCGCTGTTCGAATGCGGCGTGGTCGGCCTCGTCGTCACCGCGCTGATCATCTGGATCACCGAATACTACACCGGCACCGACTATCGTCCGGTGAAGTCGATCGCCCAGGCCTCGGTCACCGGCCACGGCACCAACGTGATCCAGGGCCTCGCCATCTCGATGGAAGCGACCGCGTTGCCTGCGATCGTCATCATCGCCGGCATCCTGGTCACCTACAGCCTCGCCGGCCTGTTCGGCATCGCGATCGCGACCGCCACCATGCTGGCGCTGGCCGGCATGATCGTCGCCCTCGACGCCTTCGGCCCCGTCACCGACAATGCCGGCGGCATTGCCGAAATGGCGGGACTGCCGAAGGAGGTGCGTAAGTCGACCGACGCCCTCGACGCGGTCGGCAACACCACCAAGGCGGTCACCAAAGGCTACGCGATCGGCTCGGCCGGTCTGGGTGCCTTGGTGCTGTTCGCGGCCTACAACGAGGACCTCAAGTTCTTCGTGGCCGGCTCCGCGCAGTATCCCTACTTCGCCGGCGTCAATCCGGACTTCTCGCTGAACAATCCCTACGTCGTGGTGGGCCTGCTGTTCGGCGGTCTGTTGCCGTATCTGTTCGGCGCGATGGGCATGACCGCGGTCGGCCGTGCGGCAGGCGCGATCGTCGAGGAGGTGCGGCGGCAATTCCGCGAGAAGCCGGGCATCATGCAGGGCACCGACAAGCCTGACTACGGCAAGGCGGTCGACCTGCTCACGCGCGCGGCGATCAAGGAGATGATCATCCCCTCGCTGCTACCGGTGCTCTCGCCGATCGTCGTCTACTTCCTGATCTATGCGATCGCGGGCGGCGGCGCGGCCGGCAAGTCGGCGGCGTTCTCGGCCGTAGGCGCCATGCTGCTCGGCGTGATCGTGACGGGCCTGTTCGTCGCGATCTCCATGACCTCGGGCGGCGGCGCCTGGGACAACGCCAAGAAGTACATCGAGGACGGCCATTTCGGCGGCAAGGGCTCTGATGCCCACAAATCCGCGGTGACCGGCGACACCGTCGGCGATCCCTACAAGGACACGGCGGGACCCGCGGTGAACCCAATGATCAAGATCACCAACATCGTGGCGCTGCTGCTGCTGGCGATCCTGGCGCACTGAACTGCAAACGACGAAAGGCAAAACCCCGCGGCGTGAGCCGCGGGGTTTTTGTTTTGCATTGTCATTCCGGGATGGCCCGAAGGACCAGACCCGGGATATCGAGATTCTCAGGTGCGCAATTTGCGCACCGGAGTTCGGTTCTTCGAGCCGCCCCGGAATGACGCTGCGCGTCACCGCATGTCCATCTGTAGGGCTTGGTTCTGGCGGGCGCACGCCGCGCAATTCAGGCTCAGCTTGACACGTACAAACCTGCTGTTGACAATAGTTCGCACAGGTGCCGTCAGTCCGCGACGTTGGAAAAATCCCATGGCACTGCTCATTCGACCGGATGAACTGCCGCGCTTTGTACCGGGCGAGTTGCTGCGCTGCAGTGCCGGTCAAGGCTGGAGGGGCGTTGAGCTGCGGACCTATCGCTATCGTGGTCTCGACGTCCCAGTGCCCGCGATGGCCGACTTCATGATCGTCTCCTACAAGCGCGGCAGCACCATGATGGAGCGGCGTTTCGAGGGGCGCTGGACCCGGACCGAGTGTCATCCGGGCGATATTTCGCTATTGACCCGCTCGCAGGCATCGCACTGGCACTGGACCGAGCAGATCGACGTCTCGCATGTCTATCTCTCGGACACTGTGGTCTCCCGCGTGGCTGCCGACGTCCTTGAGCGGCCGATCGCAGCGGTGCGGCTGCACGACATATTGCGCACGCAAAGTCCGATCGTGACCGAAGCCGTCGAGGTCATATCTCGCGAAGCCGGCGGCAACGGCATCGGAGGTGCGTTATACGTCGACGCGCTGAGTACGCAGCTCGTCGTCAATCTGCTTCGCAACTTTGCATCCGTTCAGTTTGTCGACAAGTCCGGAAGGGGCGAACTGCCCCCGGCAATACGCAAACGCATTGTCGACTACATCGAAGCCCGGATCGATCAGGCGCTCTCGCTCGAAGAGCTCGCCGAAGTCGCCTCGATGGGCGTATGGACTTTCGGGAAGCGCTTTCGTGCCTCGTTTCAGACCAGCCCCCACCAGTATGTCCTCGACCGTCGGCTCGAAAAAGCTCAGCAAATGCTGGCTCTTGGCCGCCTGCCGGTGAAGGCGATCGCGTCGGAATGCGGCTTCGCGGATCAGGCCCATTTAACGCGCGTCATGCGCGCACGGCTGGGCCGGACACCGGCCGCCCTCAGGGACGATAGTCCTCGCTAGCGCTTCTTCACCCGATCCTTCAACAAGCTCACTGGTTCCTTCAAGACGACACTGCACGTCGCTTCTAACGTCCTTCCCACAGCCGAATGGCCATTCGGTCGCTCAAGCGGCCGGTACAAAAGAGGGGAAACGTTATGGGCACCTTGTTGGAGTCGACACATGCGTCGCGTGCGGATGCACCGACGACGCACTTGGACGCACTGGTCATCGGCGCCGGGATCGCCGGCCTCTATCAGTTGTATCGCCTGCGAGAGATGGGACTGAGCGTCCGCGCTTACGATACGGCATCGGGGGTGGGTGGCACCTGGTACTGGAACCGCTATCCGGGTGCGCGCTTCGACTCCCAAGTCGAGGTCTACCAGTATTGGTTCTCCGAGGAGCTGTACAAGGCCTGGAAGCCGAGCGAGCGATTTCCCGCGCAGCCGGAGACTGAGCGCTGGCTGAACTTCGTTGCGGACCACCTCGACCTGAAGAAGGACATTCAATTCAACAGCCGCATCGTCTCGGCCCACTATCGCGAGAAGGACGGCCGCTGGACGGTCACGACGGAGGCTGGCGAGACGATCGACACTCAATATGTCCTTGCTTGTTGCGGCATGCTGTCGGCTCCGCTCGTGGACCACTTTCCCGGCCAGTCGACGTTCCGCGGCGAGATCCACCATACCGGACGATGGCCGAAACAGGGCGTCGATCTCAAAGGCAAACGGGTCGCGGTGATCGGCACCGGCGCGACCGGAATCCAGGTCATCCAGACCATCGCCCCTGACGTGGCCGAAATGAAGATCTTCGTGCGGACCCCGCAATACGTGGTGCCGATGAAAAATCCGCAGTACAGCCAGGCCGAATGGGACCTTTGGGCCAGTCAATTCCACGATCTGAAGAAGCGCGTTCGTTCGACCTTCGCCGGCTTCCATTACGACTTCGAGAACCGTCCCTGGGCGGAGCTGACGCCCGGAGAGCGCACGGAAGTACTGGAAAAGTTCTGGAAAGAGGGCTCGCTGTCGATGTGGCTGGCGACCTTCCCGGAAATGTTCTTCGACGAATCGGTCAGCGCCGTCGTGTCCGATTTCGTACGGGGCAAGATGCGTGAGCGCCTGCGCAACGATCCAAAACTGTGCAGCCTCCTGATCCCGTCCGATTATGGCTTCGGCACGCACCGCGTGCCGCTCGAGAACAGCTATCTCGAGGTCTATCTGCAGAACAACGTCGAAGCAATCGACTGCCGGTCCACGCCGATCGAGCGCATCGTGCCCGAGGGTATCCAAACCTCTGACGGCAAGGTTCACGAGGTCGACGTCATCATCCTCGCTGTCGGCTTCGACGCCGGGTCCGGCGCGCTGAGCCGGATCGACTTCCGCGGCCGCGACGGTCGTTCGCTGAAAGAACAGTGGAAGCAGGAGATCCGTACCGCCATGGGCCTTCAGGTCCATGGCTATCCGAATCTGTTCACGACCGGCGCGCCGCTCGCACCTTCGGCTGCTCTCTGCAACATGACCACCTGTCTGCAGCAGCAAGTCGACTGGATCGCCGACTGCATCGACTACGCGCGGATGCAAGGCAAGCAAACGATCGAGGCCACCCGCGAGTTCGAAGACAATTGGGTGAAGCACCATGACGACACCGCTGCGGCGACGCTCGTGGTCAAAACCGACTCTTGGTACATGGGCTCTAACGTCGACGGCAAGCCGCGCCGGCTGTTGTCCTATATCGGCGGCGTCGGCAACTACAATCGACAATGCGACGAGCTCGCCGCCAGCGGCTATCCCGGTCTCGCGATGACCTGACCCTACGGCTCCAAAGGAAAAGCCAAATGAGCAACAATCCCTATTACGGGCCTGAAGGTCACGGCCCCTACGAGATGATCAACATCGGCGACCTTCTGCTCGAGGATGGCGGGGCCATTCCCGACTGCAAGCTCGCCGTCGCCACCCACGGCACGCTCAACGCTGCGAAGGACAACGCCATTCTCGTCCCCACCTGGTACTCGGGCACGAGCAAGATCATGGAGCAGGTTTATATCGGCGCGGGCCGGGCACTCGATCCCACGAAATACTTCATCATCGTGGTCAACCAAATCGGCAGTGGATTGTCGACATCGCCGCACAACGCCAGCGGAGCGATGGTCGGACCAAATTTCCCAAAGGTCCGCATCGGGGACGACGTTCGCGCCCAGCACCGGCTGTTGACCGAATACTTCGGGCTAACGAGCCTTGCTCTCGTGGTCGGGGGCTCGATGGGCGCGCAGCAAACCTACGAATGGGCTGTGCGCTATCCGGATTTCGTCAAACGCGCGGCGCCGATCGCCGGTACGGCGAAAAACACCGAGCACGACTTCCTCTTCGCGGAGACGCTGAATGAGGCCATCACGACCGATCCGGGCTTCAGCGGGGGACACTACGGCTCGCCGGCCGATGTCGCTGCGGGCCTCAAGCGACAGGCGAAGCTCTGGACCGTGATGGGTTGGAGCACCGACTTCTTCCGTGCCAACCGACACAAGGCGCTAGGTTTCGAAACCATGCAGGGCTTTGTCGACACCTTCATGACCGGATACTTCGCGCCGATGGACCCGAACAATCTGCTATCCATGGCGTGGAAGTGGCAGCGCGGCGACGTCAGCCGCAACGCCGACGGCGACCTTGCTGCCGCTCTCGGGCGGATCAAGAAGACATTCGTGATGCCGATCAGTCACGACATGTTCTTCCCGCCGGCCGACTGCGAGGCCGAGCAACGGCTCATTCCGGGGAGCGAGTTGCGCCCGCTGGCCAGCATCGACGGGCACCTGGGCTTGTTCGGCACCGATCCGCAGATGCTCGCGCAGCTCGACGCCAACCTGTCCGAGTTGCTCGCCACGCGTGTAAACTGAACGAGCTAAAGCGCGATGATGATTCAATCGGAATTCGTCGCGCTTCAGCGATCAGGTTCTTGACGCGGATGCTCGATCGATGCTCATTCGGCGTTGTAGCCGTCGAGAGCAAGGCGTCTACCCCCGCCGGTGCGGCAGCGGAGCTGGCAAGCGTTCTCCCGGCCAGCGGTGTTGCGGCGGTGCTCGTCTTTGTTTCACCGCGTTACGATCCGCAACGGTTTGCGGCCGAAATGAGGACCCGCTTTGTGGGCATCCCCGTCTTCGGCTGCACGACCGCCGGCGAGATTGCGCTCAATGGATGGGATGAAAACAGCATCGTCGCGCTCGCCTTCAGCGCTGCCGACTTCGACGTGACCGCTCACCCCATCCTGGGGCTCTCAAATTTTCGCATCGAAGACCATCGCGCGATTGGCGCAGATCTTCGACATAGCTTCTTCCGAAAGGGCCGCAATGCCGACGGTGAGCGCTGCTTCGGGCTCTTGCTCATCGATGGCATGTGCCAGCGAGAAGAAGTCGTCTTGGCGGCGATTCATGCCTCGCTTGGTCATATTCCGCTGGTCGGCGGCTCGGCCGCAGATGGTCTGCGATTTGACCGCAGCTGGGTCTATTTCGGGGGCCGCGCCCATACGGATGCGGCGGTGCTCCTTGTGTTTAAGACATCGTTGCCGTTCCTTATCTTTTCTTGCGACACTTGCGAGCCTTGCGCAGAAAAGATGGTGGTGACGGAGGCTGATCCGGATCGACGTACTGTTAGCGAGTTGAATGCCGAGCCAGCAGCAGCCGAATATTCGCGCATGGCGGGCATCACCGACAGTGTACTCGATCTCGCTGCGTTTGCATCCCATCCTGTGCTCGTACGGATCGGCGATGCGTATTTTGCACGTGCGATACGACGGGTCGATGCGGACGGCACGCTGCATTTTGCCTCCGCCATCGACAAAGGCCTCGTGTTCACTGTGGCCACTCTGCGTGACCCGGTCGACCCAACCGGCAACCTTTTCGCGCAAATCCAGCAAGAAATCGGGGAGGTCTCGCTCTATATCGGATTCGAGTCCGTTCAGAGGCGTATGGGCGTCGAGCATCAATGCGCCCGCGACATGTCACGACTGTACCGAACCCATCGCGTGTTTGGGTGCAATACCTATGGTGAGCTGTATGGTCCGATGCACATGAACGGAACGCTCACCGGTGTGGCGATCGGCACCCCCGGGCGAAGTAGGTGCGCCGATACGAAGATCTCCGAGTTTGCCCGACGCGTCCCACGGGATTCGTAAAATGCCAAATGCGCGCTGGCCGTGAGCTGCGATTCCGGAGCTATTCCTGCGCCTTGACCAATCGGCGTTGCGCGTCGATGTTTCGCGACGGACAACACGAGCTGCGTTTGCTGCGTTCCATGCTCCCTTGCCGCTGATTTGCTCGACACGGCAATAGCTTGATCGAGCGGACATCGTGCCGTCCTGCGACAGCGCCTCTACTGTGCATGGGGTTGTTTTTCACTTTTTTGCCGGAAGGGGGCGGCGTGGCCCGGCAGGGAGGGGAGGGAGCACTATCGGCTCCCCTCGCAATGACGGGGAGGGACCTACTGCACGTCCATCTGCAGGCCTTCCTTCTGGATGATGCCGGCGAACTTCTTCGTCTCGGCGTCCACGAAGGCGGCGAACTGCTCGGGCGTGCCGTAGTCGGCGCGGGCGCCCATGGCGGCGATCTGCTTCTTGACGTCCTCGCGCTCCAGCATCGCCTTGACCTGGAGATTGAGCGCGCCCAGCACCTCGGGTGAGGCGCCCTTCGGCAGGAAGACCGCGAACCAGGAGGACACGTCGAAATTCGCCAGCTCCGGCGCACTCTCACGCATGGTCGGCAGGTCTTTGGCGAGGTCGCTGCGCTCGGGCGTGGTGACGCAGAGACCGTTGAGCGTGCCGCTCTGCACCTGAGGCAGGGTCGGATAGAGATTGTCGAACAGGATCTGGATGTCGCCGGCAAGGGCGGCTTGGAGCGCGGGGCCGGCGCCGCGGAACGGGATGTGCGTCATCTTCAAGCCGGTGAGCTGGAGAAACCAGGCGCCGGTGAGGTGAGGGCTCTGGCCGACGCCGGAGGAGGCGTAGCTGAGCTTGTCCGGATTGGCCTTCAGATACGCGATCAGCTCGGGAATCGTTTTGATGCCGGTCTTCGGATGCGCCGAGACGATGTTCGGAATCCGGATCATGTTCGAGACCGGCTGAAGCTGGTCCGGCTTGTAGCTGAGGTTCTTGAAGATGCTGTAGGCGATCGCGTTCGGGCCGGGGTTGCCGACCAGGATGGTGTGACCATCCGGCTTGGCGCGCACGGCCTCGGCGGTGCCGATCGTGCCGCCGCCGCCGGAGCGGTTTTCCACGACGGCCGACTGACCCCAGGCGGTTTGCAGATGCGCGGCCAGGAGGCGGCCCATCACGTCGGTCGAGCCGCCGGCCGCGGCCGGCACGATGAGACGAACGTTTTCAGTGGGCTTCCAGTCGGCAAGGCTCGATCGCGGCAGAATCGCTGCGGCCGAAAGGCCGGCAGCACCGGCGAGCACACGACGGCGGGACAACAAAGGTTTAGGCACGAATCCACTCCTGCTTTTTGCGTTGCGGGAACCGTAGGGAACGGCACGTGCGACCGCAAGTCGCGCGCGAAGACAAGTGCCGCGCAGAGAGCGGCACGACGACGCAGGCGTAAGCCCATATACCTTGCGATGGAATTAAGCGGCTTCAGGAGTCTCGTTCGACGCGCATTTTCGACGCGAAGCGACAAGCGCTTCGATCGAATTCTTCGACGGCCTCAGTTGAAGCTGAGCAGCTTGAACAGCGGGGTGAGGTAGCTCATCTCCTGACCCGACGTCGGCGTGGTGCGGCTGATGAAGTCGAAGATCTTGCCGTCCTGGAGACCGTAATTCGCAAGCCGGCGCACGCGCCGGGTCTTGTCGAAATAGACTGCGATGACACGCTGATCGACCACCTTCTGGTTCATGAAGGCGACCGGGCGCTCCGAGCGCTGCGAGATGTAGTAGAACACTTCACCGTCGAGGGTCGCGACCGTCGAAGGCGTGCCCATCACGATCAGCACCTGATCCTGGCTCGCGCCGATCGGAATCTGCTCGAGCGCGCCGGGCGGCAGGATGTAACCCTTCTGGAACTGCTCGCCGGTGCAGGCTGCAAGGGCCACGCCGATCACGGCGGTGGCCGCGAGCATGCGCAGGCCGCGCCAGCAGGCATGAAGGCCGCGCCGCATGTCCGCGCGCAGGCTGAACTGGTTCGTTGTCGTCATAGCGGAACTGATTCCGTCCCCTTGCGTCGCGCGAGGCGCTGAAGTACCGGGCTGGGCGTCTGAATGCAACTCGCGCGCGCCCGCTTGCGGAAACCACAATGCTTTGGCCGTTCAATCACTTCAGGAAACCCCGGCGAACCCCGCCCGGCACCATTGAGGCCATCTATGGCATGATCGTGACGCAGGCGCGAGAACCCTTGTTTTACCGGGTCTTGGGTGTGCCCGATACGGTTAACGGGCGTTTCGACCTGTTGCTGCTGCATCTCTGGCTGCTGCTGCGCCGTCTGCGCGCGGTTCAGGGCGCCGCGGAGCTGTCGCAGGCGCTGTTCGACCGCTTCTGCGAGGACATGGACGACAATCTGCGCGAGATGGGGGTGGGCGACCAGACCGTGCCGAAGCGGATGCGGGCCTTCGGAGAGGCTTTCTACGGCCGCGTCCAGGCCTACGACCAGGCGATGGAAGCCGGCGGCGAGGCGCTGGCAGCGGCGATCTGCAAGAATATCTTGAATGGGACCGGCTTCGACCAGGCGGAGCGGCTCGCGGCCTATGCGAGGGCCAGCGAGGCCGATCTTGGTCGGACCGACGAGGCCGCGCTGCTGCGCGCGTCCTTCAAGTTTCCCCGGGCGCTGTCAGAGGATGTCACGCCATGAGCCGACCAGATACCGAGCGCGATCCCTGGCGGGCGCCCGTCATCGTTGCGCAAATCCCGGACGGCGGGCTGCACCGCGAGCTCGAGGCTTCGGCGGCCGAGCGGCAGGCGATGGCGGAGGTCGCGGGCTTGCGCGAGATCCTGTCCGCCGATGCCAGCTTCGATGTCGTGCCGAAAAGCGGGGGGCGGGTCCAGGTCACGGGCCTGGTTCGTGGCCGGATCGGCCAGACCTGCGTCGTCACGCTGGATCCGATCGAGAGCGAGATCGAGGAGGAGGTGGACCTGATGTTCGCCCCCGAGGCCGAGGCGCGCCGCCTGGCCGATCTGATCGAGGAGGGGCAGGACGACGAGGCGCCGCCCGAGGTTGCCGACCCGCCCGAGCCGATCACGGGCGGCATCATCGACCTCGGCCGGCTCGCCACCGACGTCCTGTTCCTGGCGATCGATCCCTATCCGCGCAAGGAGGGGGCCGTGTTCGAGGCGGAGGTCATCGCTCCCGACCCCGAAGACCATCCCTTCGCCGTGCTGAAGGCATTGCAGGACAAGAAGAAGGGCCAATGAGGGGCATTTTCGCTCGCGGCTGCCTTGCCGGGGGACGCGAGCCATTTGCCTTGATGGTTTGAGACAGCTGTTTATCTGTCTGATTTCAATGTATTTCTCGCGAAATCCGCGGACGGCGGCCGGATCGCCCCGAATGCAAAAGGCTGGGGGCAAGAGGTTGTTTCGGGGGTACAAAACGCTATTGTCGCGCCCCGGTCCGGGTGCGACGTGGCGCTTGGCCGGCCGCCGTCCCGGTGGCGAACCCATTTTGCGGCCCCGCTGATCCCAAGACCGCACCAGACCAGGTTTCCAGGACTTACATGCCAAGCAAGGTTCGCATCGCGCTGGACGCCATGGGGGGCGATGTCGGCCCCGCCGTGGTCATTCCGGGCGCCGCCATCTCGCTTGGCCGGCATCGCGACACCGAGTTCCTGCTGGTCGGCGACCGCGCCAGGATCGAGCCCGAGCTCGACCAGCACCCGAAGCTGAAGGCCGCCTCCAAGATCGTCCATACCGACGTCGCCGTCAGCATGAAGGACAAGCCGAGCCAGGCGCTGCGGCGCGGCCGCAAGACCTCCTCGATGTGGCTCGCGATCGACGCGGTCAAGAAGGGCGAGGCGGACGTCGCGATCTCCGCCGGCAATACCGGCGCGCTGATGGCGATGGCGCGCTTCCATCTGCGCACACTGCCGGGCATCGATCGGCCGGCGATCTCGGCGATCTGGCCGACCCTGCGCGGGGAGTCCGTCGTGCTCGACCTCGGCGCCACCCTCGGCGGCGATGCCCACCATCTGGTGTCGATGGCGGTGATGGGCGCGGCCAAGGCGAGCGTGCTGTTCAACAAGACCCGGCCCACGGTCGGGCTGCTCAATATCGGCGCCGAGGAGATCAAGGGGCACGAGGAGATCCGCGAGGCCAGCGAGATCCTGCGGGCGCGGAACCTGCCGGAGCTCGAATATATCGGCTTCGTCGAGGGCGACGGCATCGGCAAGGGGCTCGCCGACGTGATCGTCACTGAAGGCTTCAGCGGCAACATCGCGCTGAAGGCGGCCGAGGGAACCGCACGGCAGATGGCGGAATTGCTTCGTCACGAGATGCAGCGGAGCTGGATGTCCAAGCTCGGCTATCTCTTCGCGCGCAGCGCCTTCCAGGCCCTGCGCGACAAAATGGACCCCAACAAGTCCAATGGTGGCGTGCTGCTGGGACTGAACGGGGTGGTGGTCAAGAGCCACGGCGGAACCAACGCCGAAGGCTTTGCCTATGCGATCGATGTTGGCTATGAGATGGCTCACTACGATCTCCTGAACAAGATCAATCAGATGCTCAACCGCGAGGGTGGTGCACTCAAATTCGTGCAGCCCGCGCCGGAGGATGTTTCGTGACTCAGATTCGTTCGGTCGTGCTCGGCTGCGGCTCTTATCTGCCGGAGCAGGTGGTGACCAACGCCCAATTGGCGGCGCGCATCGATACCTCCGACGAGTGGATCGTGCAGCGCACCGGCATTCGCGAGCGGCATATCGCGGCCGAGGGCGAGTTTACCTCGCACCTCGCCATCAAGGCGGCACAGGCGGCGCTCCGCGATGCCGGCGTTGACGCGCAATCGATCGAGCTGATCGTGCTGGCGACCTCGACGCCCGACAACACCTTCCCCGCGACCGCCGTCGCCGTGCAGCACGGCCTCGGCATCAATCATGGCGCGGCGTTCGATCTGCAGGCGGTGTGCTCGGGCTTCGTGTTCGCGCTCGCCACCGCCGACAATTTCCTGCGCACCGGGGCCTACAAGCGGGCGCTGGTGATCGGCGCGGAGACCTTCTCGCGCATCCTCGACTGGAACGATCGCGGCACCTGCGTGCTGTTCGGCGACGGCGCCGGCGCCGTGGTGCTGGAGGCGCAGGAGCAGCCCGGCAATGCCGCGACCGACCGCGGCATCGTGACCACGCATCTGCGCTCCGACGGCCGCCACAAGGCAAAGCTGTTCGTGGACGGCGGGCCGTCCTCGACCCAGACCGTCGGCCATCTGCGCATGGAGGGCCGCGAGGTCTTCAAGCATGCGGTCGGCATGATCACCGACGTCATCGTCGATGCCTTTGCGGCGACAGGGCTCAATGCCGACGGCATCGACTGGTTTGTGCCGCACCAGGCCAACAAGCGAATCATCGATGCTTCCGCGCACAAGCTGCACATCGCGCCGGAGAAGGTGGTGCTGACGGTGGACCGCCACGGCAACACCTCGGCGGCCTCGATCCCGCTGGCGCTCTCGGTGGCGCGCAAGGACGGCCGCATCAAGAAGGGCGACATGGTCCTGCTGGAGGCCATGGGTGGCGGCTTTACCTGGGGCTCGGCGCTGGTGCGCTGGTAAGCCACACCGATAAAATTTTGCCGGAATCACCGCCGATTATCGCTACGTCTGCATTGATGTGCGGTGTTGACCGCCGTATCGTAAGCTCATAATTTCAGACAAGAATTGTTCGCCGTGAGGTGGGGCAGGGCGATGAGCGAGACCAGCAAAACCGTAACGCGTGTCGATCTGTGCGAAGCCGTCTACCAGAAGGTGGGCCTGTCGCGCACGGAATCGTCTGCCTTCGTGGAACTCGTGCTAAAGGAGATCACCGACTGCCTGGAGAAGGGCGAGACGGTGAAATTGTCCTCGTTCGGCTCCTTCATGGTGCGCAAGAAGGGCCAGCGCATCGGCCGCAACCCGAAGACCGGCACCGAGGTGCCGATCTCGCCGCGCCGCGTCATGGTGTTCAAGCCATCGGCGATCCTGAAGCAGCGGATCAACGCCCAGCACCGCACCAACGGCGACGCCACCCAGGCTCAAGAAGAGGCGTAACCGCCTTTCGGAAAGGACTGGCCTTTGGACAAGGCGCCGGATGCGTTCCGAACCATCAGCGAAGTAGCGCAGGAACTCGACATTCCGCAGCACGTGCTGCGGTTCTGGGAGACCCGCTTCTCCCAGATCAAGCCGATGAAGCGCAGCGGCGGCCGCCGCTATTACCGCCCCGACGACGTCGACCTGCTCAAGGGCATCCGCCGGCTGCTCTACGGCGAGGGCTACACCATCCGCGGGGTGCAGCGCATCCTGAAAGAGCACGGCGTCAAATCGGTGCAGGGCCTCGCCGACAGCGCGGCCGCGGTCTCGTTCGGCGCGATCGAGGACGCGATCGGCGCGAGCCTGATGGAGCCGGAGGACGAGGCCCCCATCAAGGGCGTCACCGACACCGACGATGACGACTATCAGGGCGATGAGGAGGAAGGCATCGACTTCCGCTTCACCGAGATCGACGACGAGGAGATCCTCACCACCTTCCGCAAAGGCGGCGCCGCCGCGCCCGCCGGCCCCAGCGCGCTCGACCGGGAGCGGCTGGAGCGGGTCCTCGGCGACCTCGTCGCCTGCCGGGAGATGCTGGATCAGGCCCTGAAGGAGGGCTAGGGCGGTCCCGCGGGCTTTCCGGGGCAGTTCCGGAAGCTTTGGACGGATCCAGCAAAATGCTGCGGCCTCGCCTTGCGCAAAGCGGCGATCCTAGCTAATGGAACGGCATTCGGAGCGTGGCGCAGCCCGGTTAGCGCACTAGTCTGGGAGACTAGGGGTCGGAGGTTCAAATCCTCTCGCTCCGACCATTTTCTCAACATCTGTCGGGTTGACCGTCGGCGCGAAGCCTGCTCCGGGCCGCGAGGGATGCCTGTGACCAGAAGCGGGGCCTGCGGCGGGCGGTACATCAAGACGCCGAAAACAACCCCATGCACAGTAGCGATGTCATTGGGACATAAGGTTTTTCTGAAACGATGTGACTCGTCGGACCGGGGTAAGGAGCGGATCGTCGGACAATGACGACCGAGCTGTCGGCGAGAGGCTCAATCTTGACCATTCTCCTCGCAATCCGAAACCGTTCGTGTCGATAAGAGTTTCGATACGCGGCATCAGGACGCTTCCATTTAGGCGAGGGCAACATGTTTCAGCTATCGTGGAGCGAGATCTTCGTCCCGACGCATTCCGTCACGGAAATAATCGTGCGGGGCACCATCATGTATCTCGGCATCTTCACGCTGATGCGCTTCATTTTGAAGCGGCAAACCGGCGGGCTCAGCATCCCTGATGTGCTTCTCGTCGTCCTGCTGGCGGACGCGGCGCAGAATGGCATGGCGGGCGAATACCGCTCGATCACAGAAGGTATCGTGCTCGTTGCCACCATCATTTTCTGGAATCTCGCCATCGACTGGGTCGGGTATCACGTGCCTTTCGTGGAGCGGCTTGCTCGCCCGGCGCCGCTCCTGCTCATCAAAAACGGGCAGGTCCTTCGCCGCCACATGCGGCAGGAACTGGTGACGATGGACGAGTTGATGAGCAAGCTGCGCGAGGAGGGCATAGCGAGCCCCTCGGACGTGGTAGAAGCATATATCGAGGGCGATGGAAATATTAGCGTGAAAAAGAAGGAAGCCTGACGGCCTTCCTCTGCCCGCCGAAATGATCGGCGTTGCGGAGCATCGACGATAGACTAATTGTTATCCTGCGAGGAGCTTCCGCCGGCTTCCATAAAGGCACACGCGCCGAGGACTGACGCCACCACCTCGAATACCCCATCGCGATCCGCGTGGTCCACCAGCGTGCGCACCATCTCCCACGACCAACCGAGGAAACGCCCATCAGGTCAGGCCCGATGACACAGCGCGCGCGTTTTGCTCGGAACCAAGATTCCCTGCCAGCTATCCGTGGGAAAATCCGAACGCCGGTTAGCCTCCGCGCGTTCGAGGTCATGCATGTACAGTACTGGGGCACTCGGCGGGTCGCTTGACTCAGGTCAATATCCGGCTGACCTCAGTGCGCCAACATTGTTCTATTGACCGCATCAAACTTCACTCGCTCTCGGCGAGACCGACGTGGTGCAATTGCCTTTGGGCGAAGTCGCTCCTCAAATGAGGCTCTCAGCCCGGCATCTAGCGTGAGCGATCTCGGCAGCTTCTCGGTGCTGGGTCGCGTACATCGATCGCGAATCGTTGCACGACGGAAAGCAGAATGAAGCTCGGGCTTGCGCTGCCGCCACCTCAACGTGATTTGCGTCTCGACCTGTTTCGCGGCCTCGCCAACTGGGCGATGTTTCTCGGCCATGTCCCCGGCACGGTGCTGGTGTGGTGTTCGTTCCGAAATTATGGATTCAGCGACGGGGCCGACCTGTTCGTATTCATCTCCGGCTACACCTCAGCGCTCGTATATACGCGAAAGATGGAGCGAGGCTTTGTGTTCGGAACCAGCAGGCTATTCAGGCGCGTATGGCAAATCTACACGGCGCATATCCTGCTATTCCTGATCTACCTGGCTTTTGTCCATTTCCTGTCGGAAAGGTTCAACGCCCCTGATCTGGTCAATCTGTTCAACGCCGGACCGGTCACCAGCGCGCCGGTAGAGATGATGACGCAGGGGCTTTTGCTGAGATACAAGCCTCTGAATTTGGACGTGCTGCCGCTCTACGTCGTTTTGATGGGGCTGTTTCCTCCCATCCTCTGGTTGATGTTGAGATTTCCCGACGCCGTCATGATCGGGTCGGTGCTGTTGTATCTGGCTGCGCGGCAATTCCATTGGAATCTGCCTTCCTACCCGTCGGGAAGCTGGTACTTCAATCCGCTGGCGTGGCAGCTTCTGTTTGTGACGGGCGCATGGCTCGCGTTGACCGGTGCGGGGCGCCTGCATTTCCTGCTACGGTCCAGGTTCGTGCTGGTCGTTGCGATTGCCTATTTGATTTTTGGGGCGCTCATGACGTTAGCTGCTCACCAGCCTCAGCTCCGGGCCTTGTTTGGGCCCGCCTTGTTCGAGCTTTTCAATCCCAACGACAAGACCAATCTGGCGCCCTACCGCTATCTTCATTTGATGGTGCTGATTATCCTGGGTGCCCGGTTCATACCGATCGATGCGCGCGGGCTACAAGCCACCATCTGGCGACCGCTGATAAAGTGCGGCCAGCAGTCCCTCGAAGTGTTTTGTGTGGGCATTCTGCTGGCCTTCATCGGGTACTTCATCCTGCAGTTGGCAGGGAACGGCATCCTCGCTCAACTGCTCGTCGGAGCGGCAGGAATCGCGATCATGACGGCGGTTGCCTACTACAGAGCCTGGTCAAAGCGAGTGGAGAAATCTTCACATGAGAGTCCGGTAGATGGAAAGAGAGCGCCGGAAAGCACCGGCTCCGTCGAGCATCTTGTCCTGCGCGGCGGCGGAAGGGTGCCGCAGGTCGCTCGCGGGACGGATTCGCGGCAGCCGCCCTTAACCGAGGTTTGACAACCGCCGCCGGCGCTGACGAAGAGTGCCTCGACAAGGTCGCCCCCGGTACGCTGTTCAATACCTCCTGTTCGTAGGCAGAGCCGGCGGCCTTTGTCGCCCAGATAAGCGGGAGGCGAAGCCTTTACTGCGAGGTCCACGCGTTGGTGCGCACCTATCTCGAAAGCCGCCGCAACGAGATGCGCAAGATCGACCTCGATCCGGCGACCTTCATCCGCGTCAGCACGATCGAGTCGGTGGCGCACAACGTGGCCATCGCGCCAGTGCGGTATTTTGCGCGACCGGCTCAATCGCGCTGATGCCGATGAAGGCGGCGAGCCACTCGAGCGGGCAGATCCACAAGCGCGTCCGGTTATTCAATGTCACGGCGCTTCAAGAGTCATCTGCTACAGCACCTCGGCACGAACCTGGGCTACGCCGCGACTCGTAATCCCCAAGCTGCGCGCGGCAGCGAGCGAGAGATCGAGGACGCGGCCACGAATGAACGGGCCTCTGTCGTTGATGGTGACGATGACGCTGCTTCCTCCATGGGTCACGCGGACCTTGGTGCCGAACGGTAGGGTGCGATGCGCCGCCGTGAGGTGATTCCGATTGAATGTCGAACCGCTCGCTGTCTTGCCTTTGGAATATGAATAATAGGAGGCCTTTCCAGTAAAGACTCGATTGAAAGATCGCATGCCCGAGCGATCAGCCGATGGCTCTTGTGCGGTTGGAGGTGGCGCCTCAATCTGATCCTTCTTCGGCTGTTCGGGTCCAGCAGGCGCCGGCTCTGCCTGAGCCTTCGGAATGATGGACCACCGGTCATGGAAATCCTGTGCTTGAGCGCCGTTCGCGTTCAACCCGATCCAAGCAGGGACTGTCGCAATCGCCGCCATTCTGACGAGAAGATGCATTGTCGACCTCATGAACGATTGAAGATCAAGCCGACAATGCAAGCTCAGAGGTCGCGTTCCTTAAGACGCGCAAAAACGGTGATGACATACCGACATCGCGGAGCAAGAGCGTGCTTGACCACGCTCCGGCTCTCCCCGGCCTCAAATAATAATGATTTAATTTGTCAAAATTAAATATATTTAAATATTTAAATTGGCGAGGCGAGTTACCGCGCGACGACTGACGCGGTCGCGTCCCGGCGGAGGATGAGTCGCGCAAATACGATCAGCTTTGGACGCAGGCAGTGCGATCGTCATCAGGCCAGATGCGAAGCTCAAGAAGGATCGTGCGGAGCTAGATCGCAAGTGCCCTGGCTTGTCGCCCACCTACCTCAAATACCCCACCACCATCCGCGTCGTCTCGTCCACCAGCACCTTCACCATCTTCTCCGACAGCATCTCGCCGTTCAGCACCGTGTTGTGCGCGATGGCTTCGATCGCGCTCACGCACATGAACGCTGCGAGCGCGGGGTCGAGCTTGCGCATCTCCTTGCGGTGACGTTCGAGATAGGCGCGCACGAGGGCGTTGACTTCGTGGCTGTAGGCTTCGACCTCGGCGAGGTGGCCGGAGCGGGGGATCTGCTCGGCGAGGACGCGATGCAGGTTCGGGTCGATTTGATGGGCCTCGATCGCGACGGTGACGAGGCGGCGCACAGCCTTCTCGATCGGCAGATCGGCGACCTCCGCGAAGGCGGCGCGGACGACATTCATGATCGCCTCGTTGTGGCGGTCGATCACGGCGGCGACGAGCGCCTCCTTGCTGGGAAAATATTGGTAGAGCGAGCCGACGCTGACGCCGGCGATCTCGGCGATGCGGTTGGTACTGGTCTTCTCGAAGCCTTCCTTGACCAGAATGCGAGCAGTTGCCTCGACCAGCGCGTCGACGGTGGCACGGGATCGCTTCTGCGAGGCATTTTTCCGGGGTGTTGTGGACGGTTTGCGGGCCACGGACTTGTGATCTGAATGCGAGTAGGAAAAGCGAGTGAATGCTCGCATTATATCGTCCAATGGCGGCGGGTCGGCAACCCTCTTCGTCGCCGGGTCGAAACAGCCGGATGGGGATGTGGCGATGAGCGTTGCGAGACTTGTGTCGGCCTTTCAATTCTGTCCGGGCGGCTGCGTATTCGGCGCGCGGACGTCGCGCGATCCTGCACCAAGCCTGCAAAGCCGGGCGTTCAACCTGCTGCTGCGCCAGCTTCCGTACAAGGCGCAGCTCGCATCCGCCGAAGCGGTGCAGGCGCGTGTGCAGAAGCTGGCGCTGGCCCCGGCCTCTCACGAGCCGATCGGGGTCGGCGGCGGCGTCGAGGTGACGCTGACCAAGATGGGCGGCTGGCCGGTCTACTACACTGCTCCGGCGTCGGGCTACGAGGGCTGCAACTACGTCATGTTCCTGCATGGCGGCGGCTACATCAACGAGATCGCGCCGGCGCATTGGCGCTTCATCGGTGAGATGACGCGCAAGGCGCGCGTCTGCTGTGTCGTGCCGATCTACCCGCTGGCGCCGCGGGCGACCGCCAAGGACGTCGTGCCGGCGACGGCCGAGCTGCTGCGCATGCTGCTGGAAGACGCGGCCGATGCAAAGGTTACAGTCGTCGGCAATTCGGCCGGCGCTGGCCTTGCGCTCGCCGCCTGCCAATGGCTGCGCGATCGCGGGCATCGGCAGCCGAGCCGGATGCTGCTGATCTCGCCCGCGGCCGATGCCTCGGTCAGCCGTCCGGAGCAGGTTGCGATCGCCGCGCGCGATCCGATCCAGGATATTCCGGGCATCGTTGAGGCCGCGCGGCTCTATGCCGGCGAGCTCGAGGTCGGCCATCCCTTCGTCAGCCCGCTCAACGGCGGTTTCCGCGGGCTCGCGCCGATGACGATCTTTTCGGGCACGCGCGATCTTCTCTATCCCGACAGCGTCGACCTTGCCGCAAGGGCGAGGGCGGTGGGCGTGCCGATCGAGCTGCATCTATTGCGCGAGCAGCCGCACAACTTCGCGCTGATGCCGACGCCGGAAGGACGGCGGGCACGCGCGATCATCTTGCGTGAAGTGGCTTAGAGGGAGGGCGTGATCATGGTCACAGAGCGCCTGCCGTGATCGGTCTGGCGCCGTGTCCGCGCGGAGGGATAAGCGGCCCCCGGGCGTTTCCTCTTGGATTGATCGTTCTGGTATCCGTGGTCTCGATACCAGTGGTTTTGCGGGGCCTTAGGCGTGGCCCTTGATCTCATAGTGACCCGGCACGCATTTGTAGCGCTCGAGGCGCCAGTTCGCGTGATAAATCGGATGCTCACCCATCCACTTCGCGAGAGGCGCTTGTGCGCCGATCGCGCACTGCATCAGCGAAATCTCGGGTGTCATGTTGCTGTCGGTCACGATTTCCTCGACACAACTGCCTGAGCTGGCTGCGCCAAGCCGGCAAAGCACGGCAACGACGGTCACGAACATTCCTATCACCTCGTTGGTTGTTTCTGACCACGAAGAGGATGCAAGCGGAGTGCCAGAGCCTGTGACACGCAAACAACACGCTGGCCTGGCCGACTCAAATCCAGCAACCACCCCCCATTTGGCGATTCGGATTGTAAAAAAATTGCCATTAACCCGAAGCCGGACAAATACGGGGAACCCGCTGGAAAACACCTGGGAATGATCGATTGTCCGGGCCGTGTCGCCTATGAGCCACTTCACAAGGCCCGCGCGCGGCATCGCGCGTAGTCCGCCCGCCGAAATTACCGAAGGCGAAGAGGGCAACGCGCGGCTTTTACCCGCGGATGTCGCGCTGCTACAGTTTTGCGCGCGCCGCGGTCAGCGGCGCCGTGACCAAGAAACACACCGACAAGGGGAGGGACCGAAGTCCCATGAAGGATTTTGCTGGAAAGATCGCGGTCATCACCGGCGGCGGCACGGGAATGGGGCGTGAGCTCGCGCGGCAGCTCGTCGCCGAAGGCTGCAACGTCGCGATGTGCGACGTCTCGGAAGCGGCGATGGCCGAGACCAAACGGCTCTGCGAAGTCGAGAAGCTGCCGCAGGGCCTGCGCGTCACGACGCACGTCGCCGACGTGGCGATCGAGGATCATCTGAAGCGGTTTCACGATGAGGTCGCCGAGCAGCAGAAGACCGAAAAGGTTCATCTCTTGTTCAACAATGCCGGCATCGGCGGCGGCGGCAGCCTGTTCACCAACACCCGCGAGCAATGGGAGCGCACCTTCAACATCTGTTGGGGCGGGGTCTATCTCGGCGTGCGCACCTTCCTGCCGATGCTGGTCGCGGCGGACGAGGCCCACATCGTCAACACCGCGAGCGTCAACGGCTTCTGGGCTTCGATCGGCATGGGGCAGGCGCACACCGCCTATAGCTCCGCGAAGTTCGCGGTGAAGGGATTTACCGAAGCGCTGATCAACGATCTTCGCCTGCACGCCCCACACGTCAAATGCTCGGTGGTGATGCCCGGCCATATCGGCACGTCGATCGTCTCCAATTCGCGCAAGGTGCAGAGCGGCGACGGCTCGGAGCGGCTCAACGCCGACGAGGTGGCACTGACCCGCAAGCGCATGGCCGCCGCCGGCGTGCCGGATGCAGACAAGATGTCGGACGAGGACATCCAGGCCGCGTTCGCCGAGCGCGCCCGCAGCTTCCTGGAGGACGCGCCGACCACGGCCGCCCAGGCGGCGAAGATCATTCTGGACGGCGTCAAGGCGGAGCGGTGGCGCATCCTCGTCGGCGAGGATGCCGAGCGCCTCGACGAGCGTGTGCGCGCCACGCCGGAGCAGGCTTACGACCGTGCCTTCTACGAAAGTTTTACGCAGGAGGTCGGCTGGCGGCTTGGTTGAGGCCGCCGGCGGGGCGCCCACCCATCGCACCCGAAAGCCCGAGGAGGCGCGTCAGCGCCGTCTCGAAGGAGAGGCGTGCGCGCACGCCGCCGCTAGGGGTCATATTCGTTAGCGCGCCAACGAGGCGCGCTAATATGGCTATGATGGTCGTCATGGCAAGAGACGCTCGGACAATTCTATGTGTCAGCTGCTGCCAATGTTCGTCGCGCACCATGAGCTGTTGGAATGTCATCCATCCGTCATGACGATGTTCAAGCGATGTTGATCTCAAATGCCTGTAATGCCGCGCGAGGCGGCTTGGTCGGCGATCTGAAATGGTTTAGTCAATCGCGTAACGCGACGATTAGAGCGTAGCTTTTAGAGCGTAGCTTTCGATGATGCCCGCATGCCTCTCCGACGACTGGACCTTTTGCCCGGAGCGAGAGGACATTTCAGCTGAGTTCACGCGGCTGCTCACGGCGGCCCAGGAGGGCGGCGCCACGATCGCGGAATGCCTGATGATCGCGCGGCAGCTGAAGCCAGACGACGACCGCTCTTGGCACCGCGAGTGGAAGAAGCTGGCGCAGACCAATCGGCAGCGCGCGGAGGCCGCGTTCGCGGAGGGCCACCGCGCCAGTGCGCAGCGCAATTGGCTGCGCGCCATGAACTATTATGGGGCCGCAGCGATGCCGCTCGACGCCGCCGACGAGCGCCGCTGGGTGGCGGTGCTGGCCACGCAGGAATGCGCGCGCAGCTACCTCACCGCGCGCAGGCCGGCCGGCGAGGTGGTGACGATACCCTGGCTCGACGGGCATTCGCTGCAGGGCTATTTCCTTCCTGCGTCGTCGGGGACGGAGCCGGCGCCGACTGTGATCTGCATCGGCGAGCCCGGCCACCGCAAGGAAGAATTTGTGTTCAAGCTCGAGCCGCACGCGCGCGAGCGCGGCTTCTCGATGCTGGCGCTCGACCTGTTCGGCGACCAGCGCGACGATTTTCTCGATACGCTCTTGCGGCGCAGGGATCTCGAGAGCGCGATCCCCGGCGTCATGGACTATCTGGAGACGCGGCAGGACGTCGATTTCGCGCGCGTCGCAATCGTCGCCGATGGCTGGGGCTCGTCCTTCGTGGCGCGCGCGGTATTGCAGGAGCCGCGGCTTGCCGCCGCCGTCTGCGACGGCGGCCTGTGGGACCTGCACGAGCGAGCCTTCTTCGCCAGCCGATTCGCGATGAGCGACGTCAGCATCGTGCCGGTGCCGCATGCGCCGCTGATGGCCTCCAGCGCCGACTGCCCGGTGCTGATCACCCTCGGCGAGGACGGCTGGCTCAAGGCCGACCGGGCGCGTCAGTTGGTCCAGAACTCCCGGCTCGGCAGCTCGGACGTCATGCTCAAAGTGTTCACTGCGGCGGAGACCGGCGCGGCACAGGCCCATGCCGACAATCCGAGCCTTGCCAACGAGTACATCTTCGACTGGCTCGAATCGCGCCTTCGCGCGCCCAGGCGGGTCTAGCCGCCGGCTTCCGCCTCAGAAGTCGAGACTCAGGCGGACGCAGGCCTTTTCCAGCCGGGTCTTCAGCGTCGCGAGCTTGGTGGTGAATTCGGCGAGCTCGGCCTCGTCGAACTCCCGGAAGACGAATTCCTTGATGGTCTTGTACTGCTCGTTGAGGCTCGCCAGGTGCTTCTGCGTCTTCTCGGTCAGGGACAGCCGGACTACGCGCGCGTCTGTCGGCGAGGGGCGGCGGCGCAACAGACCCTTCTTTTCCAGCAGCTTGGACTGGGTGGTGACGAAGGACGGATCGACGTGGAGGAGCTTGGACACGACGTTGACCGGAATGCCGTCGTCCTTGTCGAGGTCGGAGATCGCCATCAGGATCAGCCATTGCGGCCCGCTGATGCCGAGCGTCCTCGCCCAGAACTGACGCAGCTCCTCGAGATACATGTTGATCGACGATATCTCCCAGGTGAATCGCCTGATGATATCCAGGTTGCCGATGGTGCGCAGGCGCGCCCCTTCTTTCCTCGTCGCGGACACAGCGTCACTCCCGCAAGCTGATTCTCTTTTCGATCGTTCGTTTGTGGGCATAGTCCACGCAACTCTGCTCTGACGCAAGTGCAGAGCAGGCTAATTGTGTCACGAAAACTACAAATATGACCCGATCAACCTTCTCGGCCCACCCCCGGTGTTGCGCCGCGGACACACGGTTAGTGAAACTACAAAGCTGATCTAATAAACTATTTTGATTAACGGAGCTGCGCGGGCATATTGATCCGTGACGGTGGGGGGTTCTCGATCGTCCCGTTGCAGGTGGTTCGCTCACGTCCCTCGCGAATGCGGGTACGTCCGAAAACGCGAAGCGGCCGAGCGGATTTGATGAAGAGACGGGGATCTGGGGGGCCTCATGGTCCGGTCTCCGTTAAATGAGCAACTTGGAGGTTTTAAATGAAAGTGGTGAAGAGCCTTTTGCTCGGCACTGCGGCGGGATTGATCGCCGTTGGTGGAGCTCAGGCAGCTGATCTTCCGGTCAAGGCCAAGGCGGTCGAGTACGTGAAGATCTGCTCGCTCTACGGCGCAGGTTTCTACTACATGCCGGGCACCGATACCTGCATCAAGCTCGGTGGTTACGTCCGCGCCGACATGCTTCTCGGCGGCGGCGGCGACTATGGCTTCAGGAACAGCTCGAGCAGTGTGAACGGCGGGTCCAACAACCGTCTGACCAACTACTATTACACCCGCGCTCGTCTGGACTTCAACATCGATACCCGCACGGCGACCGAATACGGCGTCGTTCGTACCTACGCCGACCTCGTCGTCAGCTATGACTCCACGAACGTCACTGGCAGCAATCCCTCGGCGTTCTCGACCAGTTCGGCTTCGCTCGGTCTCTACCATGCGTTCATCCAGTTCGCCGGCTTCACCTTCGGCCGCACGGTCTCGATCTTCGACGCTCCTTGGCAGAGCTATCCGGCGGGCGGCCCCGATACCATTCCGGGCGGCTCCAACCACGTCAACGGCGTGAACCAGGTTGCCTACACGGCCGACTTCGGCCAGGGCATCACTGCTTCGTTCGCGCTGCAGGACGAGACGTCGGCGAACAATGGTCAGTCGAACCTCTGGAACGTGTCGTCGGGTACGGCGGCGCAGTTCGTGACCGGCGTCTATGGCGCCAGCGCTTGGGGCGGCACGCGCATGCCCGAGGTGATCGGTCAGGTTCGTGTCGACCAGGCCTGGGGTCTGGCGCAGATCTCGGTCGCGGCCCATGAGCTGCATTCAGCCTATTACGGCGCGACTGAAGTCTCCGGTCATCCCTCCGACAAGTGGGGCTGGGCCGTGCAGGGCGCCTTGTCGATCAAGAACATCCCGACCGGCGCGGGTGACGTCATCAACCTGCAGGCCGTCTACACGGACGGTGCGACCCGCTACAACTTCCAGAGCCTGTTCCCGCAGAGCTTCTTCATGTTCAGCGGCAGCGGCAACGGCGCCTATCAGAGCACCGGGTTCGCCGGTGTCGCCGACGGCGTGTTCGGAACCGGTACCGGTATCGACACCGTCAAGACCTGGGGCTTTCGTGGTGGCTATACCCACAACTGGAGCCCGAACTGGGCCAGCGCCATCTACGGTGGCTATGCTCAGCTGAGGTACGGCACGACGGGCAAAGGCCTGATCTGCACCAACTTCGCCGCGATCGCCGTGGCCGGTTCGACCTGTAATCCGGACTTCAACTTCGCGGTGGTCGGTGTGAACACCGTGTGGACCCCGGTCAAGGGCCTGGCGTTCACGGCCGACCTCAGCTGGTCGCGTCTGGACCAGAAGTACTCTGGCGCCATCAACAGCCCGGGCATTCCCTCGGCTGCGAAGCCGGCGGCCGTGTACGAGCTGAAGGACCAGGATTCGGTGAGCATGCTGCTGCGCGCTCAGCGCAACTTCTGATCATCGATCGCGCAAATCGATCGGAGAACCCCGGCGGTAAACCGCCGGGGTTTTTTCATGGGCATCGTTTCGGAAAATCAAATTGCTGATGCGGAACACGAAGGCGAGCCATGCGATTCGAATGCATCAAACTTATTTACTTACCTGAGTTACTAAGCTATATAGCTCTCAGCCAAATACGAAAGTTGCGGCTCTTAGCTTCATGCTAAGCCTCCAGAAACCTCCGGCGATGCCCCGCCGGAGGTTTTTTGTTGTCCAGCTGCGCGCAACGTCAGCCGCGTATCACGCGGGTGCGCGCCGGCGGCCGGTAGGCGAGGCGGCTGTGGCCGGCGCAATAGGGCTGGCCGTCCGGCGCCGTGTTGCCGCAGAAGCAGAAATCGTCTGCGCCCGGCGTCGAGATCGGCCAGCGGCAACGATTCTCCGACAGCTCCAGCAGCGAGCAGCGGTTGGCCTCGTCGATCGGGCCGGCAACCACCGGCGCATCGGTCTCGCCATAGAGCGTGGCGAGCATCTCGTATTGCAGCCGCGGCACGGCCTTGCGCATCCGCGCCGGCGCCAGGCCTCTGTCCTGGACCTTGCGGTCGTCGACCGTCCGGCCGCGCGTCAGATTGAGCCGCGACAATTTGCCGATCACCGCGTTGCGGCTGACGCCGATGTCGGCGGCGATCTCGCGACAGGAGAGGCCGGCCTCGAAGTGCTGCTTCAGGAGTTCGATTCGTTCGTCGGTCCAGGTCGGTGAGAGAACAGGCATTTGTCGGCGATCCCAGGTTGCAGATGTCGGCCATCCGCGGTCTCGAGATCCGTCCGCCTCACGTACCGAGCGCGCTCACGTCCTGCCATTGTCGCGGATCGACAGAAGACCGTCCTTGATGGCGAGACGGATGCCTTCCTCGATCAATGTCCGTGCGACGCCGGGAACGCTGGTGCCGTGGGTGCCCTGTCTCACCAGCTTCTCCAGATACGCGATGGTCGAGAGCGCCAAGGTTACGGGAATGCGGTCAGTCTCGGCTTTTTCGGTGGCCATGGCCCGAACGCTAGCCTCTTACTCGGATACATAAAAGTAACGATTAAGACTCTATTTAGGTTCGGGGGCGGAAGTCAAATGCAGGCTGTGCGTGACGCTCAGCATGTTGGAATCGCACGGGAAATTACCCACGACTCAGCGCGCCGCGCGGTAGACCGGGCGGCGGGGGTCGTCAATCGGTCGGGAAGGGGCGGCCCGGCTCAGCCGTGCACGATCGCCTTTTCGATCATGCAATGGATGCCTTTGGCGCCGTTGACGGTCTGGGTCACCCGGAGATCGGCGGCGAGGCTGCACAGCGTGTAGGCGTCCTCGCGCGACAGATTTCGCGTCTCGCCGAGCAGCGCGATCATGTCGCGCAGCGCGCGCACCACGCACTGGTCGAGATCGGGGTCCATCGCCATGGTCATGTAATGCGTCGGCGTCTCGGCGCGGGGGTAGTCGAGCTTCAGGTCCTTGCGCAGCGTCAGGCGGAAGCGGCCCTGCAGCGCGGTCTCGATTGCGGTGACGCAGACCTCGCCGTCGCCCTGCACGCCATGGCCGTCGCCGCAGGAGAACATTGCCCCTCGCACGAATACCGGCAGATATAGCGTCGCACCTGCGCCGAGCTCCTTGTTGTCGAGATTGCCGCCCATCGCGCGCGGAATCAGCGAGGAGATGCGGCCCCAGGCTGGCGGCGGCGATACGCCCATCACGCCGAAGAACGGCTTCAGCGGCAGGTCGAGGCCCCACGGCATGCGGCCGACCATCCTGGTACGGTCGAGCGGAATGTTCAGGATCCGCGTCTCGTGGAAATCGTCGGGCAGGGTGCCGGACAGCGGCTTGATCATGTTCCAGCCCCAATCCTGCCGGAGCTGCACGTCGAGGATCTCGACCGCGAGCACGTCGCCGGGCTCGGCCCCTTCGACCGCGATCGGACCGGTGAGGATGTGGCCCGGCAGCATGCGCTCGTTTCTGGCATGAACCTGGTGCATCTCGGGCGGAATGTGAAACCTGTCGCGATCAGGCAGCATGTCGGGACCGCCGCTGATGGTGTCGACCGTGACCTCGTCGCCGCTGGCCACGGTGAGGACGGGCTTGAGTGCGGCTTCGAAGAAGCCCCAATGGCAGGTTTCAGGGCTGGAATGCAGGTGATGATGGGTCATTTGCCGCGTCCGGTTGGTTTGATCGGTCCGGGCTTGACCCGGCGATCGATCCTCTTTCAAGAAGGATTTCCGAACAAGGCCGGGCCGGCCAAGCCCGCGCATGGCAGGCACGATCATTCCAGCGAGGCTCCTCTGTTTTTCGCTCTCTCAAAGACCATCGGCGTCGCGCTGCTGCCGATCAATCTTCTGGTCGAGCTCGGAATTGTGTCTGTCGTGCTGATGGCGACGCGCTTTGCCGCGTTTGGCCGCCGGCTTGCCGTGACCACGCTGGTGCTGCTGGCGCTCGCGGCGTTCTCGCCGCTCGGCAATCTCCTGATCTACCCGCTGGAGTCGCGCTTCCCGGCGTGGGACGCCTCGCGCGGCGCGCCCGACGGCATCATCGTGCTCGGCGGCTCGGTCGACACCGATCTGTCGGCGGCGCATCGCACGCCGGTCGTCGCGCACGCGGCCGATCGTCTGTTTGCGCCGGCCGAGCTTGCGCGCCGCTACCCCAATGCGCGCATCGTCTTCACCGGAGGCTCCGCGAACCTGGTGTCGAGCGAGGCCAGGGAGGCCGACTATTCCGCGCCGATCCTGGAGAATCTCGGCATCGCGAAGGACCGCCTGATCCTCGAGCGTAACTCCCGCAACACCTGGGAGAATGCGATCTTCACCAAGCAATTGGTATCACCAAAGCCCGGCGAGCGCTGGCTCCTGGTGACGTCGGCGTTCCATATGCCGCGCTCGATGGGAATCTTCCGCAAGGCCGGATTTGACGTCGAGGCCTATCCGGTGGACTGGCGGATGGGGGGACGTGAGGATCTATTCTCCTTCACCAATATGGGCGCGGACGGCTTGAGACGAACCGAAGTTGCGGTGCGCGAGTGGATCGGTCTTACCGCTTACCGTCTGATGGGCAGGATCTCCGAGTTGCTTCCGGGACCGGGCAGGGACTAGAACAAAGCCGCAAAACAAGAATACGCGGCGCACCATCGCCGGCGCGGAGGAAGCCATGCAACAGCAGAGTACGGACAGGATCGACCTTGCCGGCCTCGTCGCCGATCTCAACAGCCTGCTGCGGCTGAAGACGAATGTGATCGGCATGAAGCTGTTCGCGAGCATCGCAGCGATGGAGGCGATCCCGAAGATCCGCCGCCCGAACGCAATTCACACCACCGACCAGATCGTCAGCATGGCCGCGCGCCTGGGCTGGACCGTCGGCATCACCGCCGACGATCTCGTGGGTAGCCAATGCCGCGCGGTGATCGGTCTTGCGCCGCAGGACGAGAAATGGCTCGCCGGCGAGAACTATGTAGGGGTGTGGCATGGCACGGCGGACGACGCGCGCAAGCGCCAGGAGGCGCTGGACGTGGTTCCGTTCGGACACTATCAGGCGCTCGCCGTCAGCCCGCTCGCCAGCGGCCGGCTCGATCCGCCCGACATCTGCCTCGTCTATGCGACGCCGGGGCAGATGATCATCCTGATCAACGGGCTGCAATATACCGGCTACAAGAAGTTCGAATGGGGCGTGGTCGGCGAGACCGCCTGCGCGGATTCCTGGGGGCGGGCGCTCAAGACCGGGGAGCCCAGCCTGTCCTTGCCATGCTATGCCGAACGGCGCTATGGCGGCGTGCCGGACGAGGAGATGCTGATGGCCTTGAAGCCCTCGCATCTCGCCAGGGCGATCGAGGGCATGAAGGCGCTGGCCAAGAACGGCCTGCGCTATCCGATCCCGCCCTATGGCATTCAAAGCGACGTCCGTGCCGGCATGGGCGTGAGCTACGCGAAGAAGTAAAGGCCGATCATGAGCTCTGCGAAATTCGACATCGTCGTCTACGGCGCGACCGGCTTCACCGGCCAGCTCGTCGCCGAATATCTGGCGGCGCATTACAAGGACGACAAGGCGCTCAAATGGGCGATGGCGGGCCGCAGCCTCGACAAGCTGACATCGGTGCGTGACGCCATCGGCGCGCCGGCCGACACGCGGCTGATCGTGGCGGATGCGTCGGATGCGGCGTCGCTGAAGGCGATGGTGGCGCAGACCAAATCGGTGATCACGACCGTCGGTCCCTACCAGTTCTACGGCGAGGATCTGCTCGCTGCCTGCGTCGCTGCGGGCGTCGATTATTTCGATCTTTGCGGCGAGCCGGTGTGGATGCGGCAGATGATCGACAAGTACGAGGCGGCGGCCAAGGCGAGCGGCGCGCGCATCGTGTTCTCCTGCGGCTATGATTCCGTGCCGTTCGAGCTCGGCACCTTCTTCGTGCAGGAGGAGGCAAAGCGCGTGTTCGGCGCGCCGGCACCACGTGTGAAGGGCCGCGTGCGCGACATGCGCGGCACGTTGTCAGGCGGCACCGCGGCGAGCGCGAAGGCGACCTTCGATGCCGTCGCCAAGGACCTCAGCCTCGTCGCCATCCTCAACGACCACTTCGCGCTGACACCTGATTTCACCGGTCCGAAACAGCCCAAGGGCAACAGGGCGGTCTTCGAAGAGGACCTGCAATCCTGGGCCGCGCCGTTCATGATGGCTCTGATCAACACCCGCAACGTCCACCGCTCCAACATGCTGATGGGCTTTCCCTACGGGAAGGACTTCGTCTACGACGAGATGGTGCTGACCGGTCCCGGCGAGAAGGGCGAGGCCAACGCCAAGCGCGTGATGGCAGCCAATGCCGAGAAGACCGGGCCGAACGCGCCGAAGCCGGGCGAGGGCCCGTCGAAAGAGGAGCGGGAGAACGGCCTGTTCAACCTGCTCTATGTCGCGATCGCCCCCGACGGCCGCATGGTCCGCGCCGGCGTCACCGGCGACCGCGATCCCGGCTACGGCTCGACCTCGAAGATGATCTCCGAATGCGCGATCTGCCTGCTGCGCGATGCGAGCGACGTTCCCGCCGGCTTCTGGACGCCAGGCGCGGCGATGCAGCACAAGCTGATCAAACGGCTGCAGGACAATGCCGGGCTGACGTTTGGGGTGGAGAGCTAGGTCGGCTCTCGTAGGATGGGCAAAGGCGCAACGCTCCGTGCCCACCATCTCTCAGTGGTGGGCACGCTGCGCTTTGCCCACCCTACGGCACCGTCTCTGTCACGCCGCCCTGGCATCATACGCGTACATGAAGTCCATGCCCTTGGCGCCCAGCGGCAGCAGCCATTTCAGCATCTGATTGCGCATCCAGGCGCCGGTGGCGCTGAACTCGCGCTTGCTGTTGCCGTTGCGGCGGGCGATCGCGACGATCTTCTCGGTGCGCGGGCGGCGCTCGGCCTCGAAGGCCTGGAAGGTGGCGCCGAGCTCCTGGCCCTCCTGCATCAGCCGAGCAAATCGCATCGCGTCCTCCAGCGCCAGGGAGGCGCCCTGGCCGGCATGGGGGCTGGTCGCGTGCGCGGCATCGCCGATCAAGAGCGAACGCTTGCGCGACCAGGCCGGCAGGGTCGCGACGTCGAGCGTGTCGGTGACCACGATGTTCTCGGCCGCTTCGATGATGGCGGGGATCGGATCATGCCAGCCGCGATGGACGCCGCGCAGATGCTGCTTCAGCGTCGCATGGTCGAGCGCGCGGAACGTCGCCGCGTCCATGCCGTGCGCCGGCTGCGTGCTCCACCACATCACGCCGTCTTTCGGATCGGAGCTGCAATAGCCATAGCCGAAGAAGCCGCTCTGGCCGAAGGTCGTTTCGACGTGCTGGCCGATGGATCTGCCGTCGAGCACGGCATGCGGCACGAAGCCGCCGAAGCCGATCAGGCCGGTGTCGAACGGCTGCGGGCCGTCAGGCACGACCTGGCGGCGCACGACCGAGTGCACGCCGTCGGCGCCGATCAGGAAGTCGCCTTCGGCGGTGGTGCCGTCGGCGAAGTAGGCGATGATCGGCTGGTCGCCGCGATCCTCGATCTTGATCAGGCGCTTCTCGAAATAGAGCGAGACAGAGGCGCACCATGCCTTGTCGATCAGGATCTCGTTCAGCGTGGCGCGCGCGATGTTGACGGCCGGCTGGCCGAAGCGCCGCGCCAGGTCGCGGTTGATCGAGCCGAGCTTCTCGCCGCCCTGCGAATAGAAGTCGAAGGCTTCCGCGACCGAGCCGCGGTCGATCAGCTGCTTCGCCAGCCCGATCTCGTCCAGGACATGCATGCCGTTCGGTGCGATCTGCAGGCCGCCGCCGATGCCCTTCGAATAGGGCCAGGCCTCGTAGATCGCGGATTCGATGCCGGCGCGGCGCAGCAGGATCGCGGCGACGGGGCCGGCGATGCCGGCGCCGATGATCAGCGCCTTGCGGGGACGGTGGGCCATGGCTTGCTCCCGACGTTTCCGTGGTGCTAGGAGAAATTACGGTCACTAATTATCTTAGTAACTAAGATATATATTGCCTAAGAGATGAGGTGGGCCTTGTCAAGGACGAAGGCGCGGGCTGCGCTGCTGCAGGAGCTCGAGGATGCCATGCGCAGGTCCTCCGCGCAGGGCGTGCTCTACGGACAGACCGTTGCCAACGTTGCCGGAATTGCCAATTCCGACCTCGAATGCATGGACATCCTGTATCTCGAGGGGCGCGTCACCGCAGGGAGGCTCGCCGAGGTTACGGGCCTGACGACCGGTGCGATCACCGGCGTCGTCGACCGGCTCGAGAAGGCTGGCCTCGTGCGCCGCGAGCGCGACGAGAAGGACCGTCGCAAGGTGTTCATCGCGGTCGTGCCCGAGGCGATCGCAATGCTCGGCCAATTCTACGTGCCGATGCAGCAGGCGATGGAGAAGGTCTTCGGTGTCTATTCCGACGAGGAACTGCGCTTGCTGCTGCGCTTTGCCAATGAGGCTTACAAGGGTGTGCTGGCAGCAACCGAGGCGCTGAAGGGGTTGCTCGATACGCCTCCGGAGAAGCGGCCCGAGCTCAAGCTGAAGAAGCGTCCTCACCAATCCTAGCCTTGTAGACCTGCGCGGCCGCGATCATGCCCCACACAGCACCCAGCATCATCCAGAAGTGCCGCCAGTGGTCGGTGTCGATCACGAAGCTTTCGCCGACGGTGCCGAGGAAGGCGGAAAAGACCGCGAGGTAGGCGCGCTGCCACGGCACACGGATGAAGACGTGGCGGAAACCCATGATGACGGTGGTGAAGACCAGCGCGGGATAGCACACGCCGGAGAGCCAGCCGCCCGACATGAAGGCGTTGAGGTAGGAGTTGTGGGTGTCTTCGGGGAAGTAGCGGTTGAATTGCAGTGGACCGATGCCGAACGGCAGATCGAGCGCCATCTCCGCACCCAGGATGTGCCGGCCGAACCGGCCGAAGCGGCCTTCGTCATAGCTCTGGCCGAAGCTCGCGCGCTGCTTGAACATCTCCGCCGTGGAGTCGAGCGACAGCAGCACGGCGATCAGCGCGAGGCCGAGCACCGCGGCGACGATCGCCATGATGACGATGCGCGAACGTTGCGCATTGGTGCGGCTGGTCAGCACCATCAGCGCCAGCATGAAGGCGGAGGTCAGCACCAGGCCGCCCCAGGCCGCACGCGAGAAGGCGAGCAGGATCGCCAGCGACATGATGCCGAAGGCGATGACGTTGCGGAATGCCTTGGCCAATTTATCGGAGACCACGCTCTGAAGCGCGAACAGCGCCGGCAAAATCAGGTAGGCGCCGAGCACGTTCGGGTCCTTGAAGGTGCCGCGCGCGCGGCCGTAGAGCGTCAAGAGGTCGTTGCCGCCGGGAACCAGGTGGAAGTAGCCGGCGATCGCCAGCAGCGCGGCAATCATCGCGCCGACCACGAGGCCGCGGCGCAGCATGTCGAGCCGGGCCTCGGTGTCCTCGGAGATGACCATGGCGAAGAACACCACGGTCACCGCCATGTACCAGGAGGTCGCGATCCAGCTCACCACCTCCGTCCGCTCGTACAGCGGAATCGCGCTGATGGTGTAGCCGACATTGAGCAGGATCAGCATCAACAGCAGCGGCATCAGCACGAGACGCAGGCGCAGGCCGGTGGCGAAAAAGGTGACGGTCGCGAGCAGCGTCGCGATCTCGTAAGGGCTCGGCTCGATGAAGACGATGGCGCCAGAGGCGCCGACCAGCCACACCAGCGCGCGCTGCAACGCCAGCACGCCGGGCGCGGCCGTTGCGGCTGCGTTCACTCCACCGGCTGTCGCCGCATACGCCATCACACGCTCACGCTACTCGCACGCCGCACAACGCCGTCATCGCCCAGCCTTCGCGGGCCATGACAGAAAAACTCAACTCAATACGCGTTCTCGTTCTTGGTCAGCAGCGAGATCGGCGTCTTCAGGAGAATGACGAGGTCGAACAGCACCGACCAGTTCTCGATGTAATAGAGGTCGAACTCGACGCGCTTCTGGATCTTCTCTTCGTTGTCGATCTCGCCGCGCCAGCCGTTGATCTGGGCCCAACCGGTGATGCCCGGCTTGACGCGGTGGCGGGCGAAATAGCCGTCCACGGCTTCGTCGAACAGCCGGCTCTGCAGCTTGCCCTGCACCGCATGCGGGCGCGGGCCGACCAGCGACAGATTGCCTGAAAACACCACGTTGAAGAGCTGCGGCAGCTCATCCAGGCTGGTCTTGCGGATGAAGCGGCCGACGCGGGTGACGCGCGGATCGTTCTTGGTCACCACCTTCGAGGCGGTCGGGTCGGCCTGATGGTGGTACATCGAGCGGAACTTGTAGACGTCGATGCGCTCGTTGTTGAAGCCGAACCGCTTCTGTCGGAACAGCACCGGGCCGGGGCTCTCGAGCTTCACGGCGAGCGCAACCAACGCCATCACCGGCAGGGCTGCGAGCAGCGCAAGGCTGCCGACAATACGGTCGAACAGCCATTTCATCACCAGGTCCCAATCGGTGATCGGCGCCTCGAACACGTCGAGCGTCGGCACCTCGCCGAGATAGGAATAGGAGCGGGGCCGGAAGCGCAGCTTGTTGGTGTGCGCGGAGAGGCGGATATCGACCGGCAGCACCCAGAGCTTCTTCAGCATCTCCAGGATGCGCGTCTCCGCCGAGATCGGCAGCGCGAACAGCACGAGGTCGACGCGGGTGCGGCGGGCGAACTCGACGATGTCGTCGACCTTGCCGAGCTTGCGCGCGCCGGCGCAGGTGTCGAGCGCGCGGCTGTCGTTGCGGTCGTCGAACACGCCGAGCACGTGGATGTCGGAATCCTCCTGCGCCTTCAGCGCCTCGACCAGTTCCTCGCCGTTGCTGTCGGATCCGACGATGATGGTGCGGCGGTCGAGCCGGCCCTGGCGCGCCCAGGCGCGGACCAGCGCGCGCAGCACCAGGCGCTCGGCAATCAACGCGGCGAGTCCGAGGAAGTAGAAGGCGGCGAGCCACAGCCGCGAGATTTCGCTGCCGAACTTGGCGAAGAAGGAGATGCCGATGAAGAGCAGGAAGACGAACGACCAGGACGAGATCATCCGCGTCATCTGCCGGAGCTGACCACGGAACAGCTGCACCTGGTAGATGTCGGCGGCCTGGAAGCAGACCACGGCGGCGATGGCGACGGCGATGACCTCGGACGGATAGATCCAGCTGAACGCCCCCGCGAGCGGCATGACGTAGCCGAGATAGATTGCGATGCCGACGAGGCTCAGCAGCGCGAAATCGGCAAGGCGCACGAAGCCGGCGATCACGATCGGCGAATAGGCGCGGGCGACCTTCTGGTTGACGACTTCGAGCGCGGCAGGCGAGAGCCGGCGACGGCGCTCCACGAAGGGCTGGTCAGCAGGCTTTGCCGCAGCGTTGGCCGCGGCATCGAGCATCGAGCGTGCGTTGAGCGGTTCCACGGGCGTTCACGTCCATTCCAGACCCGCGGCACAGCCTTGCGCCCGGGCAAGCATCCCCTGGCGCTTCGATTATCGAACAAATCGGAAGATTTTCTAAAGCTGGCTTAAGGATGGTTAATGATTGGCAAATGCGTCGCGATAGCCGGCGAGCACGCCCTCGACCATCGCGGCTTGCGAGAAGTGCGCCGAGATACGCTCGCGCAAGGAGAGTGCGCGTTGCTCGGTCGTTTGCGGATCGTCCAGCGCTGCGGCGATCGCCTCCGCCATGGCCTCGGGATCGCTGGGCGCGAACAGCGCGGGGCTGTCGACGCCCAGGATCTCGGGAATGCCGCCGATCTTGGATGCGATCATCGGAATGCCCGCGGCGCCGGCCTCGATCACGACGTAAGGCATGGAATCGCCGCGCGAGGGGACGACGAGCAGCCGCCCCTTGGAGAAGCCGTAGCGCGCCTTGACGTGACCGATGAAGCGGATCGCGTTCGCCAGGCCGAGCTGCTCGACCTGCGCCTTCAGCGCGGCCGTCTCCTCGCCGTCGCCGCCGAGCGTGAGCGTGACCTTCTTGCCGCCCTCGTGCAGGCGCGCCACGGCATCGACCAGCAGGTCGGCGCCCTTGATGTGCCTGAACTCGCCGACATAGCAGAGGTCGGTCGCATCCTCGGCGGTGATGACCGGCTCGAATTCCTCCGGCGTCACGCCATTGAAAACGCAGTGCACCACGCCCTTCGGCGTGCCGACGATGCGTTGATAGGTGTCGCGGGCAAAGGCGCTCTCGAACAGGAACAGGTCCGTCGAGTCCATCAGCGCGCGTTCGAGCCGCGCGTAGAATTCGCCTTTGAAGGTGTTGAGCGGATAATGCAGCGAGCCGCCATGCGGGGTGTAGATCCGGATCGTGTCGTCCGAGCGGCGCCGCATGCGGATGAAGGCACCGGCCTTGGCGCCGTGGCCGTGCAGCACGTCGGGCTTGAGCGTGGCGATGAGCCGCCGCATGCGGAGCCATACCAGGACGTCGTCGGGCGACGGCTCGCGGCGGATCGCCATGCGGTGGACGCCGAGCTTCAGGCGCGGCGCAAGCTCGGTCAGCGCCTTGTCGGCGCGCTCGCCGCCGGTGAGGCTGTCGGCGAGGATGCCGACATGATGGCCGCGGTCGACCTGGCCGTTGGCGACGTCGAGGATGTGGCGGAAGATCCCGCCGACCGGAGCGCGCACGGCGTGAAGGATGCGAAGCGGCCGGTCGGGAGAGGGGGGCATGATCAAAACCAGCTCGACGGCGACTTGCCGAACAATTCTCACGAAATAATCGAGATGGATTAAGGGGCCTCGTGGTTAACAAACGGTGACGGCTCGGCGCGCGCAAGGCGCGTGTCGTGGCGATTAACCCAGCGGCAACCTTAATGGAGTGTAATCGCCCCGGTTGAGGTAGAGTCGCAGCGTTGCCCTGCGGGAGTGTTCGATGCGTTTAGCGTTCTGGCGTGCCGGCAAGGACAAGGCTGTGATCGCGCGGGCCGTCGCGAAGTCCAAAGGCGAAGCTGCGCCCAAGAGCGAAACGAAGGCTGAAAAGCGCGAAGCGAAGGCCGAGAAGATCGAAGCCAAGGTTGAGGCCAAGATCGAAGCGAAGCCCGCAGCGAAGTCCGCTCCCGTCATCGCCAAGCCTGGGCAGGTCGAATCCGGCGACATCGACCTGCACGCGCTCGGTGCGGCCCTGGCGCGCAAGCGCGGCTGGGTCATCGTGCCGACGGTGCTGGCGCTCGTTGCCTCGCTCGCCATCGTCAATCTCGTCACGCCGCGCTACAAATCTGAAACCCGGATTCTGATCGACGGCCGCGAGAACGTGTTCCTGCGTCCGAACAGCGACCGCACCGAGGAGCGGCAGGCGCTCGATGCCGAGGCCGTCACCAGCCAGGTGCAGCTGGTGCTGTCGCGCGATCTGGCGCGCGAGATCATCAAGAAGAACAAGCTCGCCGAGCGCCCCGAATTCGACCCCGTCCTGCAGGGCATCTCGCCGCTCAAGTCGCTTGCCGCGCTCGTCGGCATCGTCCGCGATCCGTTCGCGATGACGCCGGAAGAGCGCGTGCTCGATTCCTATTACGAACGCCTTCAGGCCTACGCCGTCGACAAGTCGCGCGTGATCGTGGTCGAATTCCAGTCCGCCGATCCCGAGCTTGCCGCGCGCGTCGCCAACTCGATCGCAGACGGCTATCTCGTGCTGCAGCAGGGGGCGCGCCAGGAGCAGGCGAAGAACGCCAGTCAATGGCTGGCCGGCGAGATCGAGAGTTTGCGCAAGAAGGTCTCGGACGCCGAAGCCAAGGTCGAGGACTTCCGTTCAAAGTCCAGCCTGTTCATCGGTACCAACAACACCACGCTGTCGAACCAGCAGATGGGCGAGGTCAACACCCAGCTCAACAATGCGCGCTCGATGAAGGCGGATGCGGAATCCAAGGCACGGCTGATCAAGGAGATGCTCCAGAGCGGCAAGCCGATCGAGGCATCCGAGGTCGTAAACTCCGAATTGATGCGCCGGCTGTCGGAGCAGAGGGTCACGCTGCGCGCCCAGCTCGCCGAGCAATCGTCGACGCTGCTCGGCAATCATCCCCGGATCAAGGAGCTGAAGGCGCAGCTCGGCGACCTCGACAATCAGATCCGCGATGAAGCCGCCAAGATCTCGCGCTCGCTCGAGAACGACGCCCGCATCGCCAGCGGCCGGGTCGATGGCCTCACCGTGAGTCTCGAGCAGCTCAAGAAGCAGGCGGCCTCCACCAACGGCCAGGACGTCCAGCTCCGCGCGCTGGAGCGGGAAGCCAAGGCGCAGCGCGATCTGCTCGAGACCTATCTCGCCAAGTACCGCGAGGCCAACACCCGCGAGACCATCGACACCGCGCCGACCGACGGCCGCATCATCTCGCGCGCCATCGTCTCGAACACGCCGGCCTATCCGAAGAAGCTGCCGATCGTGCTGATCGCGACGATCGCAACGCTGCTGCTCTCGTCCGGCGTCGTCGTCACCGGCGAGCTGCTGCGACAGACCGCGCCGGGCGCGGCGATGAGCTCTGCGCCGGCGCCGGTGCGCGAGGAGCCGCTGGTCGTTCAGCGGGCCATCGAGCCCGTGGTCGACAGGGGCGGCGAACCAATGTTGGATCCGATGTTGGCGGAGCCCGCGCCGCTGCAGCCGGAGATAACGGCCGATTTGGATACGAGCGAATTCGCCGAGATCGAACGTCTGGCCGACGAACTGCGTGCCGCAGGCACTGCGGCCAAGAAGGTCACGGTGCTCGGCACGGCGCCCGGCGAGGCCATCACGCTGTCGACGCTGACGCTGGCGCGGAACCTGGCGCGCGATGCCCGCGTCGTCGTGGTCGATCTCGCCGCCTCCTCGCCGACCATTGCCGCAGTCTCCGCCGATGCGCAGGCTCCCGGCCTTGCCGAGCTGATGCAGGGCGAGGCCTCGTTCGCGCAAGTCATCACCCGGGACAAGCTGTCGCGGCTGCATCTGGTGATGGCCGGCCGTCCCGGCTTCGACCGCAGCCTGCTGCAATCGCCGCGCGTCGCACTCGCGATCGACGCGCTGCTGCGGGCTTACGACCACGTGCTGATCGATGCCGGCAGCGCCTCCGACCTTCCGGCCGAGCTGTTGACGGCGCATGCCCGCGCCGTCGTGGTGCCCGACGCCGCGATGGCACCGGATGCGCGCGCGCAGATGTGCGAGCAGCTGAGAGCCGTCGGCTTCAGCGCGGTGGCGATGCTGAGCAAGCCGGTGCAGCCGTCCGATGCCGCCGAGACGCCGCGCGTGGTCGCGGCGTAGGTGAGGGACGCCGCTGCCGGGCGTTCGAGAGACTGAGTGAAATTGGTGCTGCTCTTACCCTCCCCTGGAGGGGGAGGGTCGATCGCGCGCAGCGCGAGCGGGGTGGGGTGATCTCTCCACTCGGGCACTGTTGGATGTGGAGGGACCGTCACCCCACCCCGTTACGCATTTCGCTTCGCTGCATGCGTAACGACCCTCCCCCTCCAGGGCCCTCCAGGGGAGGGTGCAAGGCTCGCTGGTGGAGAGGTCTTACCCGAACGCCTGCCGCAGCCGGCGGGCCATGTCGAACAGCATCTGGTTCTGCTTCACCAGCCGCTTGCCGTGGCTGAGCGAGGACATCGCCATCGCCGCGAGCCTGCCGCGCGAGGTCAGGGGCACGAAGCTGTCGAAGATCTCCTCGTCGTCCTTGCAGAACATCCGCTTGTAATCGTCCGAGCCGATGCCGAGGTCGAGCGAGCGGTAGCCGCGCTCGCCGTAGCGGTCGATGATGTAGCGCATCAGGATCAGGCCGGGGCTGTAGCGGGCGTGCTCGGACATCGTGTAGGTGTTGAACATCATCGAGAAGCGCTCGCCGTCGGCGACGCCGGCGAAGATCGCGATCACCTCCTCGTCGCATTCGAGCGCATGGATGTCGATCACGTGACCTTCGCCGCGCGGCGCGAGGCAGGCGCTGCGGACGAATTGCTCGACGCCGGGTTCGGAGAAGACGTTCGGCAGCTTCTGCTCCGCCATCCGCGCCGGCTTGACACGGAAGAACCAATCCAGCAGGCGAATGACGTCTGCGTCCGACGTCGCCAGGTGATAGCGGTAGCCGGCGAGGGACTGAAGCTTCTTCTCCTTGCTCTTGAGGCGGCGGCGGAGGGAATTGCTGATCCGCGATGCCGGCGGGCCGTCCGGCTCCATCACCAGTCGCGGACAGCCGTTGATCGGGCGCTGCCGCGGCAGGGCTGCAAACGGGTTTTGCTGGTCGTGCCAGCGCTCGGGCTGCTGTGTCAGTGCGAGCACGTCGGCGTGCTCGCCGAGCGGCGCAAGCAGTGCATCGAGATCGGCGCTGGCGGCCTCGGCTGCGAACTCGGCGTTCCAAAGGCCCATGTTGAAGGTGGTGTGCTTGCCGCCCATGAAGCCGGCGGTGCGCACGCCGTGGCCCTGCCGCAGCGAGAGCGGCAGCAGCAGGAGCGGGCGGCGATCGGCGTCGCGGGCGATCACGATGAACGGCCGGGCACCTTCACGGGCGCCGACCAGCCGCTGCCACGGATCGAGCAGATCGAAGCGCTGGTAGGGCGTGAAAAGATGGCCACTGGCCTCGAAGCCGCGCCAGACCGCCTCGGCCTCAGCGAGATCGGTGACGATGTCGACCTGTGCGATACGGCTCGCTCTCGACCGCGCTGGCGCTTCTGCCGTCCGGCTTTGCATCGCCGCAGCCATGGTCATTCGCGAAACCTGTCGAGAAATCGAAAATACGTACTTCGGCCCGTGGCCGACCTTTGCAAACAAAGGTCAACAAAGGGTAATGACTTGGGCGAGGGAACTGACCGCCGGCGCGCGCGAAGGGTGGGATTTTGGCTTCCGACGACAGATGGCTGGAACGGCTGCGCCTCGAGCTGGCCTGGTTCACCGGCCAGGCCGCGCTGCGTAGTCGCGGTGCCGGCGCCATCCTGCGCTTCCGCTACGTGCGGCCGCGGCGGCGCGGATTTCAGCCGCTGCGCGAGCACGAGATCACGGCACAATTCCTCGACCGCGCCATCCGCGCGCTGAAGCGGTGGAACTACGATTTCCTCGGCATGGACGAGGTCTGCCGGCGTGCGGTGACGCTGCCGGAGAAGCGGCGCTTCGTGGCGCTGACCTTCGATGGCGCCGGCAAGGATCTCATCAGCTTCGCCTATCCGGTGCTGGCGCGTCACGCCGTGCCATTCACGATCTATGTGCCGACCGCTTTTCCCGACGGGGTCGGCGAGGCCTGGTGGCTCGGGCTGGAGCAGGTGATTGCGCGCGAGAGCCGCATCGACCTGATGATGGGCGAGAAGGAGCAGCGCTTCACGGTGGCCGACAAGGCCGGAAAGCAGGCGCTGTTCTCGCATCTGGAGAGCTGGCTGCGCTCGCTGCCGCCGGCGGATGTGTCGGCAGCGATCGCCGATCTCTGTACGCGCTATCGGATCGACCTCGCTGCGCTCTCGCGCGAGGCGTCGATGGATTGGGAGGACCTCGCCAGGCTCGCCGGCGATCCGCTCGTGACGATCGGCAGCGCAACGGTGAACTATCCGATGCTGGCCAACATGAAGGACGCGGCCGCACTGCGCGAGATGACGATGGGCAAGGCCGTGGCGGAATCGGCCTTCCAGCGCGAGATCAGGCATTTCGCCTATCCGTTCGGCGACCGCGCTTCGTTCCGGCGCAGCCACGTCGTGATGGCAGAGCAGGCGGGCTTCGCCAGCGCGGCCTCGACGATCCCGGGCATCGTGGAGGCGGAGGGACGCACGAACTTGCGCGCGCTGCCGCGGATCTCCTGGGACGGGCGCGTGCGCTCGCTGCGGATGCTGCGCGTGCTGGTGTCGGGCGCCGCCTTTGCGCCGGTGCGGCCGACCGGGAGCGCTACGAGCCAGACCTGAGGCGATCGGGCCGCTGCATCCAGCTCACGATCGGCATCGCCGGCAGCACCCAGCCCATGCCGACCACGACGTAGTAGATCGCCTGCCGCCAGCCGGATTCGGCGATCCACGGCATCTGCGCCGCCGCCATGCCGAGCAGGGCCCAAACGGTGGCCAGCACCAGCAGCAGGATGGCGCCGAGGAACTTGCGGGTGCGGATCGTCATGGCGGGAACTTTAAGGCTTTCGCGTTACTTGCGCTGCGGGAGCGGGGGACTATAAGGGGCACGCAATCCGGTTCAAGTCTCTTCGCCACGGGCTTGGTTTTGTCCTTGAAATGACGACGAATTCCGCCCCATCCGAGCCGCATCGCGCCGTGCGCTGGTGGCTTATCTGTGTGGCCGCGCTGATCGCGTTGATGGTGCTGGTCGGCGGCGCGACACGGCTGACGGAATCGGGCCTGTCGATCGTCGAATGGAAACCGGTCACGGGCAGTGTTCCGCCGCTGTCGGAAGCGGCATGGGCCGAGGCGTTCGAGGCCTACAAGAAGATCCCGCAATATCGCGAGCTCAATTCAGGCATGAGCCTGTCCGAGTTCAAGACGATCTTCTGGTGGGAGTGGAGCCACCGGCTGCTCGGCCGTTTCATCGGCGTCGCCTATCTGCTGCCGTTCCTGTTCTTCCTCTGGCGCGGCGGATTGTCGATTGAGCTGAAGCGCAGGCTGTGGCTGCTGTTCGCGCTCGGCGGCCTCCAGGGCGCGGTCGGCTGGTGGATGGTGGCTTCGGGCCTGACGGAACGCACCGAGGTGTCGCAATATCGGCTGGCGACGCATCTTTCGCTCGCGCTCCTGATCTTCGCCGGTATCGTCTGGACGGTGCGGCGGCTCGAGCAGCGACCTCAGATCGCGGCGTCCGCGCGGCTACGGTTCACGAGCGCGGTGCTGCTCGTGGTGACCTTCGTGCAGATCTATTTCGGTGCGCTGGTCGCGGGCCTGCGGGCCGGGCGGGCCTACAACACCTGGCCTGAGATTGATGGGGCGCTCATCCCCTCGGCGGAACGGTTGTGGTTCGAGACGCCGTGGTGGCGCAACATGTTCGACAATGTGCTGACGGTGCAGTTCGAGCATCGCATGACCGCCTACGTGTTGATCGTGCTGGCGCTGCTGCATGCGATCGACGCGGTGCGCTCGCGTGCAGGTGCGGCAGCGAGCGGCGCGTTGTGGCTGTTCGCGGCGGTGAGCGTGCAGGCGGTGCTCGGCATCCTCACGCTGCTCAACCAGGTGCCGATCGATCTCGCGCTGACCCATCAGGCGGTTGCGATCGTGGTGTTGACGCTGGCAGTGGTGCAGGTGGAGCGGCTGGCGTCACGGCAGTCGGCGCAGGCGCAGCCGCGCGCGGTCCCCGTGGGTCAGCCCGGCTGATCACCATCAGCCCGGCTGATCAGCAATAGCCGTAGACGCCGCACGCATAGGGCAGGCGCCAGAAATAATCGACCTGTTTCCCGCCGTAATAGGCGCCCTGATAATCGTAGCTCCAGGGGCGGCCGTAATAGCCGGGCAAGGTGTGGGAGCCCGGCAGCAGCGGCGTGCCCGGCAGGTTGCGGATGTAGCTGCCGATGCCGTAGGCCGGCGAGATCAGCGCATCCGGATCGGTTTCGACATAGACCTGAGGTGGTTCCTGCGGCGGCCCGGCCGCGCGCCGCTTCGGCGTCGCCGGCAGATCGGCGGCAATGGCCGCCGAGGCCGTCAGCATCACAGCCAGGGCGGGCACCATCCAGCGCAGCATCGTCGGCTCCGAATCAAAAGGGGCGATCCAAGCACGACGTATGGGGCAGATATGGTTAATGAGGGTTAACCGGCGGCGGCCAAAACGGCCGCCGTCGTTCCCAGGCGCTACGCCCCCAGCGCCTGTTCCAGATCCGCGATCAGGTCCTCCTTGTCCTCGATGCCGACCGAGATCCGGACCACGTCCGGGCCGGCGCCGGACTTGATCTTGGCGGCATCGTCGAGCTGGCTGTGCGTGGTCGAGGCCGGATGGATCACCAGCGAGCGGGTGTCGCCGACATTGGCGAGGTGCGAGAACAGCTGCAGCTTCGAGACCAGGCTGACGCCGGCGTCGTAGCCGCCCTTCAGGCTGAAGGTGAACACCGCGCCGGCGCCCCGCGGCGCGTATTTGCGCGCGAGCTGATTGTACTTGTCGCTCGGCAGCCCGGCATAGCTCACCGAGGCCACCGCCGGATGTCCCGCGAGGTATTCGGCAACGGCCTTGGCATTGTCGCAGTGCTTCTGCATGCGCAGGGGCAGCGTCTCGATGCCGGTCAGGATCATGAAGGCGTTGAACGGCGACAGCGCCGGGCCGAGGTCGCGCAGGCCGAGCACGCGGCAGGCGATTGCGAAGGCGAAATTGCCAAACGTCTCCTGGAGGCGGATGCCGTGATATTCCGGGCGCGGCTCCGAGAGCATGGGGTACTTGCCGCCCGTGGACCAGTCGAAGGTGCCGGCATCGACGATGATGCCGCCGAGGGAATTGCCGTGGCCGCCCAGGAATTTCGTCAGCGAGTGCACGACGATGTCAGCGCCATGATCGATCGGGCGGATCAGATAGGGCGAGGCTAGCGTGTTGTCGACGATCAGCGGCACGCCCGCCTTGCGCGCCACGGTCGAGATCGCCTCGATGTCGGTGATGCTGCCGGCGGGGTTGGCGATGGACTCGATGAAGATCGCTTTCGTGCGCGGCGTCACCGCACGCTCGAAGCTCGCGATATCGTCGGGATCGGCCCACACCACGTTCCAGCCAAAGCTCTTGAAGGCGTGCGTGAACTGGTTGATCGAGCCGCCATAGAGCTTTCGCGCGGCGATGAATTCGTCGCCGGGTTGAAGCAGCTGCTGCAGCACCACGACCTGCGCGGCATGGCCGGAAGCGACCGCGAGCGCGGCCGTGCCGCCTTCGAGCGCGGCGACGCGTTCTTCCAGCACCGCATTGGTGGGATTGCCGATGCGGGTATAGATGTTGCCGAACGCCTGCAGGCCGAACAGCGAGGCGGCGTGGTCGGCATCGTTGAAGACGAAAGAGGTCGTTTGATATATCGGAGTCGCGCGCGCGCCGGTGGTGGGGTCGGGCTGTGCACCGGCATGCACGGCGAGCGTTGAAAATCCCGGAAGGCGATCGCTCATTTGGGCGTCCTGTTCTTGTGGCCTGAAATTCGCGCGGCATGCTGATCGGCGCCGTGCCCGCCGTCAAGGCGCGGCGTCACATCGGAATCATTTTGGGAACGATCGTGCTGCGCATTGTCGCGTTTGCGAAACGAAGCCTTCGCAATCGCGTCAGCTTTGCTCGCTCTTGTTCTTCGCGGCGCGGTCCGATGCGGCGGTGTCGCCACCGCCGACACTCATCCGATTGAGGGACAGCCGCATGCCCTGCGTCGGCACCGGCGCGCGCTTGGAACTGAGCGTGCGCGAATTCACGCCCATCCAGGAGATTTCTGACGACAGGCGGCCATATTCGATCTTGGGACAGCGGTTCATGACCACCTTGATCCCGACTGATTCCGCTTTCGCCGCTGCCGCGTCGTCGCGCGCGCCGAGCTGCATCCAGATCACCTTCGGCAGCGGGTCGAGCGTGAGCGCCTCCTCGACGACGGGCATGATGTGGCTGGAGTTGCGGAAGATGTCGATCATGTCGACGGGACGGCCGATGTCCGACAGTGACGCGACGAACGGCTTGCCGAGCAGCTCCTTGCCGACATGGCCGGGATTGACCGGGATCATGTCGTAGCCGCGCTGCATCAGGTATTTGAACGCGAAATAGCTCGGCCGCACGTTAACCGGCGAGGCCCCGACCATCGCGATCGATTTCACGCTGTTGAGGATGCCGCGGATGTAATTGTCGGGATAGGCGTCGTGGTTCATCACTTATCTTTTCTTGTTGGCGGGGGTCATTCATCCCGCCATGTCGGCGCGCGCTTCTCGATGAAGGCGCCGATGCCTTCCTCGGCGTCGCGCGCCATCATGTTCTCGGTCATCACCTCTGCGGCATAGCGATAGGCGTCTGCAAGGCTCATCTCGGCCTGGCGGTAGAAGGCCTCCTTGCCGAGCTTGATCGTGTAGGCGGATTTCAACGCGACCTGTTGCGCGAGCTCGATCGCGGCGCCGAGTTCGGTGCCGGCGGGAACGACACGGTTGACGAGCCCGATCTCGCGGGCGCGTTCGGCCGTGACAGGCTCGCCCGTCAGCAGCATCTCCATGGCCTGCTTGCGCGGGACGTTGCGCGACAGCGCCACCATCGGGGTCGAGCAGAACAGGCCGATATCGACGCCGGGTGTGGCGAACTTCGCCTCGTGCGATGCGATCGCAAGATCGCAGCTGGCGACGAGCTGGCAGCCGGCAGCGGTCGCGATGCCCTGGACGGCCGCGACCACGGGCTTCGGCAGATGCACGACCGCCTGCATCATCGCGCTGCAGGCCGTCATGATCTGCGCAAAATAAGCCCGGCCCCGATCCGGATCGGTGCGGCGCGCGGTCAGTTCCTTTATGTCGTGGCCCGCGGAAAAAGCGGGGCCGTTGGCCGCGATGACGGCCGCGCGGATGTGCTTGTCTTCCGCGATCGCGTTGAGGCTCGCATGCAGCTGTCCGATCATCGCCTCGGAAAGGCTGTTGCGCGCGGCTGGTCGGTTCAGCGTGAGCACGGCGACGCTGCCGACGATCTCGCGCAGCAGGATCGGCGGTTGCGGGGTGGGGGCGCGGGCGGCCTGAACGGACATTGACGCGATTTCCGCTAAATGATTGCAATTGGATGACACCGATAACTTAATGTAACAGGGCAGGCGAAGCGAGGGTGGGGACGGCATGGCGTTAGCGAAAATGAGCGTGGCGGAGCTCGAGCGGTTCCTCCGTGACGAATTTCCTCAGGCCTTCAGCGGTGACGACATCACGATCGAGAGCGCGGACGGCCAGACCAGCCTCTTGCGCCAGCGCTACAGCGAGCGGATGTTGCGGCCCGGCGGAACCGTGTCCGGGCCAACGCTGATGGCGCTCGCGGATTTCGCGATGTACGTGGTGCTGCTGTCCGCGATCGGGCCGATCGGGCTCGCCGTCACCACCAATCTCAACATCAACTTCCTGCGCAAGGGCCAGCCCGGGCAGGACGTGCTGGCTGAGGCCCGGCTGCTCAAGCTCGGCAAGCGCCTTGCGGTCGGGGAGGTGAACCTCTTGTCCGGGACCTCACCCGATCCGATCGCCCATGTCACCTCGACCTATTCCATTCCAAACGTTTGAGCTTTTTGCAGGTAATATCGCACCATATTTTTAAATTATTGATTTTGCTTATCTATTTTCAGCTCTGGGGCATTGACCGTTGCGCCGCTCTTCTCTAGAACCGCGCGCAGTCTGGCGCGGTGTTCGCGCCGATATCTCCCGTCCACGGAAACTCCGACATGAAAACCTTTTCGGCAAAGCCGGCTGAGGTGACGAAGAAGTGGGTGCTGATCGACGCCAAGGGTCTGGTCGTCGGCCGCCTCGCTACCATCGTCGCCATGCGCCTGCGCGGCAAGCACCTCCCGACCTACACCCCGCACGTCGATTGCGGCGACAACGTCATCATCATCAACGCGCAGCATGCGGTCCTCACCGGTCGCAAGCGCGAGCAGAAGACCTACTACAAGCACACCGGCTATGTCGGTCACGTCAAGGAGCGCACCGCGCGCCAAATCCTCGAAGGCCGTCATCCCGAGCGCGTGCTCGAGAAGGCCGTCGAGCGCATGATCCCGCGTGGTCCGCTCGGCCGCGTGCAGATGGGTAACCTCCGTGTCTACGGCGGCGCCGATCATCCGCACGAGGCGCAGCAGCCCGAGAAGATCGACATCGCCAAGTTGAACCGCAAGAACACGAGGGCCGCATAACATGGCCGAATCCATTCAGTCGCTCGACCAGCTCTCGCAGCTCAAGACGGCGGCCGCGCCCGAGGCGCCCAAGCACGAGAAGAAGGTCGACAAGTTCAACCGCGCTTACGCCACCGGCAAGCGCAAGGACGCGGTCGCCCGCGTCTGGATCAAGCCGGGCGCCGGCAAGGTCACCGTCAACTCGCGCGAGGTCGAGGTCTATTTCGCCCGTCCCGTGCTGCGCATGATGATCGAGCAGCCGTTCTCCGTGGCTCAGCGTTCGGGCCAGTACGACGTGATCTGCACCGTCGCCGGCGGCGGCCTGTCCGGCCAGGCCGGCGCGGTCCGTCACGGCATCTCTAAGGCGCTCACCTATTTCGAGCCGGAGCTGCGCTCCGTGCTCAAAAAGGGTGGCTTCCTCACCCGCGACTCGCGCGTGGTCGAGCGCAAGAAGTACGGCAAGGCCAAGGCCCGCCGCTCCTTCCAGTTCTCGAAGCGTTAATCGCTTCTGTCGCATTCGCCGCGAAAGCGGCTTCAATGAGATGCAAAAGGGCGCTGATTTCAGCGCCCTTTTTGTTGTTCGTTTGTATGCAAATTGATGGCGTGTTTCCCGAAAACTTAGGGATCGGCGAAAACCTGAATGGAACCCGCGAGTCCTAGCGTCGCCTTCGGAAGGGCGCGCAAATCGGCTGGGCCGATCGCGTAACTGCTATGTTCTAGAGGGGGCCGACATGATGTCGCTCGATAGCATCACGCTCTATTTGGTCGCCACAATGGTTGCCGCACTGCTCGGCGCCATGATGGTGTTTTTCGGCAAGCAGGAGAACAGCCCGGCGCTGAAATGGTGGGGCACCGCCTATCTGCTCGGTGCCGCCTCCGTCGCACTATGGACCGCGGCGGGCGACAGGCTGGGGCCGCACATTTACCTTGCACTGAACGCCGTCGGTTTCGTCGCCTGCGGCATGGTCTGGAACGCGGCGCGCGTCTTCCACGGCCGCAACCCGAACTGGCCGGGGCTCGTGCTCGGCGCGCTCGCCTGGGTCGCTGCTGCGACGCTGCTCGATCCCGCGGCATCGATGCTGCGCATGCTCGTCGGTGCCGGCATCGTCTCGGTGTACGCGGCGCTGACTGCGAGCGAGCTCTGGACCGAACGGCGCAAGAGCGTGCAACGGCGCTGGCCCGCCTTCGTGATGCCGGTGATGCACGGCTGCGTGTTGATGCTGCCGATCCTGATCGGCAGCTTCCTGCGCCCGCATGATGCCGGCTTCTCCTCGAGCATCTGGGTCACCGTGTTCGCGGTCGAGCTCATACTCTATGCCGTCGGTACCGTGTTCGTGATCTTCATGCTGGTGTCGGAACGCACCGTCACCGCGCACCGGACGGCGGCATCGACCGATCCCTTGACCGGCATGCTCAACCGGCGCGGCTTCTCGGAGGCTTGTGCGCGCGTGATCGAGCGCGAGGCCAAGGCCGGGCGGCCGGTGACCGTGATGATCTTCGACATCGACCATTTCAAGTCGATCAACGACCGCTTCGGCCATCCCGCCGGCGACGAGATGCTGAAGCTGTTCTCGACGGTCGTGGTTAGCAATTTGCGCATCTCCGACCTGTCGGGCCGCATCGGCGGCGAGGAGTTCGCCGCGCTGTTGCCGTGCTCGCTGGAGGAGGGCGTGCTGGTCGCCGAGCGCGTGCGCGAGGCGTTCGAGACCTCCGGCGTCGTCGTCGATGAAGGCCCGGTCGATACCACCGTCAGCATCGGTGTCGCCGGCGGTCCGGCCGGCACCGAGCTCGAGGTGTTGCTGGCCTCGGCCGATACGGCGCTCTATCAGGCCAAGCGCGGCGGCCGCAACCGCGTCGAGGCGGCCGAAGAGCTGCCGCTGTCGCTGGAGAACTGGCGCCGCCAGAGCGCCGCGCGGACCGGCGCACCGCAGGCGCGCCCGGTCACCGCGTGAGAATGCGGGGCAGGCTTGCGGTAAATCTCTGTTTACCATTCGATCCCTACCATCGTGGTCATGGAATCGATCCGTCGACAAAATCCGCAAGCCGCCCTGATGTCGCTCGAAGCCGAAGCTGCCTCGGCCCGCGGCGGTTTCGCCTGTCTGTTCTCCACCGCGGACGAATACGAGAGCGCGCTGATCACCGAGCGCCGCGCGCAAGGACGCTACACGCAGCAACGCAGCTACTGGCCGTTCGTGTTGTTCACGGGTTGTGCGCTGATTGTGACGGGCACCGTCCTGCTGTTCGCCTGACGCACCCGCAATTTGGCCGGGCAGGGCGCCGTTTCGGCGCCTTTTTCTTTGGCGCCGGCTACGCTAGACACGGGCATCGAACAAACAGGGTGGAAAGCCGATGATCACCGAGATCGCGCAAATCGACGTCAAGCCGGGCAGCGAGAAGGATTTTGAGGCCGCCGTTGCCAAGGCCAAGGCCGCTTTCGGCCGTTCCAAGGGCTTTCACGGCTTCGAGCTGCACAAGTCGATCGAGAAGCCGCAGCGTTACCGGCTGATGGTGAAATGGGCGACGCTGGAGAACCACACGGTGGACTTCCGCGGCTCGGAGAATTTCACCGAATGGCGCGGCCTGGTCGGCCAGTATTTTGCCGCGCCTCCCGAGGTCGAGCACACCGAGACCGTGCTGACGACCTGAGGCTTTATGTCGGGAGCATGATCTTATCGGAGAACCGCTCCACACTTTGCGCTAACGCGGCCCTCGGGGTCTGGATCATGCTCTAGGCCGCCTCCGCGAGAGGCGACGCCTCGTAGGTCTTGACGTGGTCGATCATGACCTTGGCGATCGCGACCAGCGGGAGCGCCAGCGCCAGGCCCCAGATGCCGAACACGACTCCGAGCAGAATCTGGAACGCGAACAGCGTGGCCGGCGGGATGTCGAGTGCCTGGCGCTGCAGGATCGGCGTCAGCACGTAGCTTTCCATGGCGTGCACGCCCATGAACAGCAGAAATGCCGACAAAGCGGGGATCCAGCCCGAGGCGAGGCTCGCCAGCACCACGATGACGCCGGCGATGATGGCTCCCACCGTGGGGATGAAGGCGAGCAGGCCCGCCTGGATTCCTAGGATGAACGCGCCGGGGATGCCGATAACGGCAAGTCCGATCCAGGTTACGGCACCGACCGCGATCATGACGATGATCTGGGCGATCAGCCAGCGCTCGAGCGTTTCAGCGATACGATCGATGACCAGGGCGACACGGGTACGGTGCCGCGCCGGTGCCAGGAACAGCAGGCCGTCATGATAAGCGCTGGGCTGGGCGGCGAAGGCCAGGCCCAGGAACAGTACGATGAAGATGTTGCCGACGCCGTGGATGGTGCCGAGCAGCAGCTTGAATGTCTGGCTCACAATCGCCCCGCCGCTGGAGGCGAGCGTGCCGGCACTGGGCAGCGGAGCGCGCGAGGGAGTTGCCGGCGCGGGCGTTGCCTCCGAGGAGGTGTTGGCGGCGGGGTCCGATGCAGCGTTGCCGAGATCGAAGAAGCTGGTGTCGATACCGTGGTTCTCGAGCAAGGACCTGACATTGGAGATCTGCGACTTGATGGTCTTACTCAGCAGCGAGGCCTGTTCGGCAATGGTGGCGCCGCCGAGATAGGCGACGCCCGCGAGCAGCAAAGCGAGCGCGACGCAGACGATTGCAAGCCGGATCGTGTGAGGCAGGTGGACCCGGCGGCCGAGGGCATTGACCAGAGCGTTGAGACCGAGACCGAGCAGCATGCCGGTGAAGATCAGCAGCAGGGTGGCGGCAAAATACCAGGTGAAGGCGAGCAGCGCGGTGAACAGCACGACGCCGATGCCTCCGACCGCGATCGCCCAGGCCTGATCCCGCGCGAGGTCGGCACGGGAGCGGGATCGTTCATCTGCGGGAAAGGTCACATCGTATCCTGTCTTTTGGTGGCTGCAATGGGGGCACTCTTTCGACAAACACGCTTCCGATCAAGAGCGGCAACGCGCCGGTTTGACGCTGCCGCGCGAACGGTGCAGAGCGGTGGCGAAAAGGAAGTGAGGGGCGCTTGGGCGTTATCAGCAAGTGGGCCGGTCTGCTCGGGCTGTTGGCTTTGCTCGTCGGCGGCGACCAGATCCGGATCAACCGGCCGGACCACAAATACCGCCTGACCGTCGAGGTGACGACGCCCGCCGGGATCAAGACCGGGTCGGCCATTCTCGCTGTCGTGCCCGATCGCAACTATAACCGCAGCGGCCGCACCACGACGCGCGGGGAGGCCGTGTTCGTCGATCTCGGCCAAGGCAAGAACATCGTGGTGTTGCTGGCGCATCAGCAGGGCGCCAAGCTCGACCTCGACGACATCAACTATGTGGCGCTCCGCGCCTATGGCGCCGCGCGCGGCAGCCGGGTGTCGTTCAAGGACATGAGCCGGCAGACCGGCATTGTCCCGGTGCAAGGAGAGCTCATCCCGGTGCTCGTGAGCTTTGCCGATCTCAGGGATCCCAAGACCGCGCGCCGTGTCGGCAGCGACAAGGCAGAGGCAATCCTGGGCGAGGGCTATGCGATCCGCGGCTTCTCCGCCGAGGTGGTGCCCAACGGGTTCTGGCCGATCGACTTCGGAGGCGCGCTCGGGGAGCCCGTGACGCGCGGACTCGAGGCCAAGCTTCCCTGGCTGGCCGCGCCGGGCGAGACAGCGGCAACTGCGCTGAGGGCCGCGGGTCTGCCCGTGGAGGGCGGGTTGGACGCCCGGGAGGCATTTGCGCGAAAATAGCATTGCCGTCCCGCGATCCCCTCTGTTGAATTTGTTCCATCGGAGGGGCATGTTTGGGGAATCTTCTTATCGGGAGGCGCGGAACGACAGATGAGAAAGCCGGTCGTCGGCGTGATCGGGAATTCCTATCGCGTCGAGAATCGATTTCAGGTCCAGATGGTTGGCGAGCGAAACCTGCGCGCCGTGGCCGAAGTCTCCGGCGGCTTGCCGTTGATGTTCGCTGGAGCCCCCGACATCACGGATATCCCGGCGCTGCTCGATACCGTCGACGGCATCATCCTGACCGGGGCCCGGGCCAACGTTCACCCAACCCGCTTCAACGTCGATCCCTGCGAGAAGCACGAACCCTACGACATCCACCGCGACGAGGTCGCGCTGGCCCTCTCGGTCGCCTGCGTCGCCCGCGGCATTCCGCTGTTCGGCATTTGCCGCGGCCTGCAGGAGATGAACGTCGCCTTCGGCGGCTCGCTGCATCCCGAGATCCGCGAGATCCCCGGCCGCATGAACCACCGCATGCCCCGGCTCGAGAACGGCGAGATCCATCCCGATCCGACCGTGGTGTTCGCCGACCGCCACGACGTCGAGCTGACGCCCGGCGGCGCCTTTGCCAAGATTCTCGGCTGCGAGAAGATCCGGGTCAATTCGCTGCACGGACAGGGCATCCTCGATCCCGGCAAGCGCGTGCTGATCGAAGGCATCGCCGAGGACGGCACCATCGAGGCGATTCGCATCGCGGAAGCCCCGAGCTTTGCCCTCGGCGTGCAATGGCACGCGGAGTACGACCCGCAGCACAATCCGATCAACCGCAAGCTGTTCGAGGCCTTTGGCGAGGCGCTGGTGACAAGGCAGAAGGCGGAGGCGTAGCCGCGGTCGTGTCCCGGACCAGCTGCAACGCGGAGCGTTGCGGCGCAGAGCCGGGAATCCAGCTTCTGCCACGTTGCGCACTCGGCTTGGACTGAGTAGGGCGGATTAGCCGAAGGCGTAATCCGCCATCTTTAGTTCATGGGGCAGCTGCAATGCCGAACTACCGCCGTGCATTTGTTCCAGGTGGCTGCTGGTTCTTCACGGTCAATCTTCATGATCGTAGGCAGCGGCTGCTCGTCGAGCACATCGCAGCGCTGCGCGCGGCCGTTGCAGCGACCCGTCGGGACTATTCGTTCACTATCGATGCGTTTGTCGTGCTCCGGACCACCTTCATGCGGTCTGGACGCTTCCCCGCGGCGATGCCGACTTTTCGATGCGGTGGAGATTGATCAAAATGCGCTTCGCGAAGTCCCTGCCGAAGACAGAGCCTTTAACCGCTGTACAGATCGCAAAGACGGGAGCGTGGCGTTTAACTTTGGCGAACGTGCGTGAGCGTCGCACGCAGTAGGCGGATTACGCCTTCGGCTAATCCGCCCTACGAGGACTGTTTATCCAAGGTGCATCCCGAATTTCCGACGGAGTAAACCAATCAGTAGGAATTGCTCCGTCCTGGTTTTTGCGGCTCTGATTTGTTCTTCGAGAACGAATTGGAGTCAGATGCAGAACGAAAGCTGATGGCCTCTCCGTGGCGCGGGGTTTCTCTACCGTGTTGAATCGTAGATGCGCACAGGCTGTGCCCAGCGAGTGATGAAGGATTGCGGCGGCTCGTGCGTGAGTCCTGGAATTTTCGGTTCAACGTACGCTCGCCGAGGCCGAGCGCGTCGGCAATCCTGCATGGGCATTCCCATTGCGTTGCACAATCGCAATGTTGATCTCCACGCGCAGCATTGAGGTTCATGAGAAGAATACCATATGCTCTGCAAGGGAGCCCGTGCCGTGCAGACCATGAAGGCGGCCCTCGTTGCGGCGATCACCGCCGTGGCTTTGAGCTGCTGCCTCCTTCCCAGCTCAGCGGAGGAGAGCAAGCGCGTAGCCCTTGTTGTTTCGATCGACGGGGCGATTGGCCCGGCGTCAGCCAGCTACGTGCGGGAGGCTTTGGCCATGGCGAGCGAGCGGCGCGCCGAGGTCGTGCTTCTGAGGATGAACACGCCCGGCGGGCTCAATTCCAGCATGCGCGAGATCATCGCGGATGTGCTCGCCTCGCCCGTCCCTGTCATTGGCTACGTCGCTCCCTCCGGCGCCCACGCGGCGAGTGCGGGGACCTATATCCTTTACGCGACCCACATCGCGGCGATGGCACCAGGTACCAACATCGGTGCGGCGACGCCGGTCCAGATTGGCGGGCCGCTGCCGGGCCTGCCGAGCGGCACACCCGACAAGGATGGCAAAGACAAGAAGGATGAGCCGAAGGACGCGATGACGGCGAAGGCCACGAACGATGCCGTCGCCTTCATCCGAAGCCTCGCCGAGCTGCGCAACCGCAATGCGGAGTGGGCGGAGAGGGCGGTCCGCGAGGCCGCAACACTCTCTGCCAACGGCGCGCTGGAGGCACATGCCATCGATCTCGTCGCGCGCGATCAGGCTGAATTGCTGCGGCAGGTTGATGGCCGTGTGGTGGAGCTCGCAGGCGGCAAGACGCAACGCCTCGCAACAAAGGATGCTGTGGTCGAAGCCATCGAGCCCGGACGGATATCCCGGTTCCTGGCGGTCATCACCAACCCGAACGTGGCGTTCATTCTCCTGATGGTCGGTATCTACGGCCTGATCTTCGAGTTCATGTCTCCCGGAGCCGTCGCCCCGGGAGTGGTCGGCGCGATCTGCCTGCTGATCGGCCTCTATGCGCTCAATTTGCTGCCGATCAACTATGCCGGCCTCGCCCTGATGCTGGTGGGACTCGTGCTTCTCACCGTCGAAGCCTTCAACCCGACCGTGGTGGTCGGCTTCGGCGGCATCATCGCTTTCGTGCTGGGAGCAATGATGCTCTTCAGGAGCGAGGCGCCTGGATACCAACTGTCCTGGTGGGTGATCGGCACCACCGCGGTCGTGTTCAGCGGCTTTGCTCTGGTCGTGCTTGGCTCGCTTCGGCGCGTCCGCAAAGCTCCTGCGCTGGTCGGCGCACAGGCCATGCGCGGCTTGCCCGCCGAGGTTCTCGACTGGAACGGGAACGAAGGTCATGTCTTCGCCCATGGTGAGCGCTGGCATGCGCGCGGCGCCGAAACCTTCAAGCCCGGAGAGACGGTGGAGGTCGCCAATGTCGTCGACCTGACGCTGCTGATACGCCGCACACCCGCCCGGACAGGCGAGGGAGGTACATCATGACGCTGGAATATCTGACGTATGCGGCGCTTGCGCTGCTTGTCATCGTGTTTCTATCCCAGGCTATTCGAATCCTGCGCGAATACGAGCGCGGCGTCGTCTTCACGCTCGGCCGCTTTACCGGTGTGAAGGGCCCGGGCCTGATACTCCTCATCCCGATCGTGCAGCAACTCGTCAAGGTCGATCTGCGGGTGATGGTGCAGGTGGTGCCGCCGCAGGACGTGATTTCGCGGGACAACGTCTCCGTCAAGGTCAACGCCGTCCTGTACTTCCGCATCGTCGACCCCGAGCGCGCCATCATCAAGGTCGGCGACTACATGGCGGCGACCAGCCAGCTCGCCCAGACCACGTTGCGTTCGGTGCTCGGCAAGCATGAGCTCGACGAGATGCTTGCCGAGCGCGACAGGTTAAACGCCGATATCCAGGAGATCCTCGACAAGCAGACTGACGTCTGGGGCATCAAGGTCACCGGCATAGAGATCAAGGACGTCGATATCAACGAAACCATGGTTCGCGCGATTGCCAAACAGGCTGAGGCGGAGCGCTTGCGGCGAGCCAAGGTGATCAATGCGATGGGCGAGCAGCAGGCCGCCGAAAAGCTCGTCGAAGCCGGCCGGATCCTGGCGCAGGAGCCTCAGGCAATGCAGCTGCGTTACTTCGCGGCTCTGCACGACATCGCCGGTGAGCGCTCGTCGACCGTGGTGTTTCCGCTCCCCACCGGCCTGCTCGACCATTTGATGCCGCGACCTAACAACCCGTAACAGAAAGCGGCGAGGTGCTGATCGCGAGCGGGCGTCACGGCTCCGACCGAGCTGCAGCGGCGATGTGGTCGAGACTCCTCAAACGAAAAGGCGCCTCCTTCCGGAAGCGCCTTTTGCTTGTCGCGGATGGTTCAGGCCGATCAGCCCGAATAGTACATGTCGAACTCGACCGGATGCGGGGTCATCTCGAAGCGCTCGACCTCGGTCATCTTCAGCTCGATATAGGCGTCGATGAAGTCGTCGTCGAACACGCCGCCGGCCTTGAGGAAGGCGCGGTCCTTGTCGAGGTTTTCGAGCGCCTCGCGAAGCGAGCCGCACACGGTCGGGATCTGCTTCAGCTCTTCCTTCGGCAAATCGTAGAGGTCCTTGTCCATCGCCGGACCCGGATCCATCTTGTTCTTGATGCCGTCGAGGCCGGCCATCAGCATCGCGGCGAAGCCGAGATAGGGATTGGCGAGCGGATCGGGGAAGCGCACCTCGACGCGCTTGGCCTTCGGCGAAGCGGTGTAGGGGATGCGGCACGACGCCGAGCGGTTGCGCGCGGAATAGGCGAGCAGCACGGGGGCCTCATAGCCCGGGACCAGACGCTTGTAGGAGTTGGTCGACGGGTTGGTGAAGGCGTTGATCGCCTTGGCGTGCTTGATGATGCCGCCGATATAGTGGAGGCAGGTCTCCGACAGGTCGGCGTACTTGTTGCCGGCGAACACCGGCTTGCCGTCCTTCCAGATCGACTGGTGCACGTGCATGCCCGAGCCGTTGTCGCCGTAGACCGGCTTCGGCATGAAGGTGGCGGTCTTGCCGTAGATGTGCGCGACCTGGTGGATGCAGTACTTGTAGATCTGGATGTGGTCGGCCATCAGCGTCAGCGTGTCGAACTTCATGCCGAGCTCGTGCTGGGCGGAAGCGACCTCGTGGTGATGCTTCTCGACCTTGACGCCCATCTTGGCCATGGCGCCGAGCATTTCCGAGCGCATGTCCTGCACCGAGTCCTGCGGCGGAACCGGGAAATAGCCGCCCTTGGTGCGGACGCGGTGGCCGAGATTGCCGCCTTCATATTCGGTGTCGGAGTTGGTCGGCAGCTCCGAGGAGTCGAGGCGGAAACCGGTGTTGTAGGGGGTGGAGGAGAAGCGCACGTCGTCGAACACGAAGAACTCTGCCTCGGGGCCGACGAACACGGCGTCGCCCACGCCCATCGACTTCACCATCGCCTCGGCCTTCTTGGCGATGCCGCGGGGGTCGCGGTTATAGGGCTCGCCGGTGGTCGGCTCGAGCACGTCGCAGGTGATGACCATGGTGGTCTCGGCGAAGAACGGGTCGATCGTCGCGGTCACCGGATCGGGCATCAGGCACATGTCGGACTCGTTGATCGCCTTCCAGCCGGCGATCGAGGAGCCGTCGAACATCGTCCCTTCGGCGAAGATGTCTTCATCGATCATGCTGACGTCGAACGTGACGTGCTGCCACTTGCCGCGCGGATCGGTGAAGCGCAGGTCGACGTACTTCACGTCGTTGTCCTTGATCGATTTCAGGACGTCTTTGGCGGTCTTCATGCATACCCCTTATGGCTCTGCGGGTCGGTTTCCAGGTGAGCAAGATTGTTCTCGCTTTTGGCGAGTTCGCGCGCGACCGCACAAACGAAATCAGGCCGCCGAAGCAGCCTTATTTCTTGTCAGAGTGTCGCAAAATGCGGGATAGCACCCGGCTCAGATAGCGTCCAGCCCGGATTCGCCGGTTCGGATGCGGATCGCCTCTTCGATGTTGGAGACGAAAATCTTGCCGTCGCCGATGCGGCCGGTCTGCGCGGCGCGGCGGATCGCGTCGATGGCGCGCTCGACCAGATCGTCGCCGATCACGATCTCGATTTTGACCTTCGGCAGGAAGTCGACGATGTATTCTGCGCCGCGGTAAAGTTCGGCGTGACCCTTCTGCCGGCCAAAGCCCTTGGCCTCGGTGACGGTGATGCCCTGCAGACCGACTTCTTGAAGCGCTTCCTTCACCTCGTCGAGCTTGAATGGCTTGATGATGGCTTCGATTTTCTTCACTGCGCGACTCCCGGCCTTTCGATCCAATAGCAACGTCTTCGTCAGGACGCGCATTTCTCAACGCACGATCTTGTCTTCTCTGTGCCGGGATCCCTGACCCGTCCGGCAACAACGGCCGGCCACGCCCTTCAAGATGTCAGTGAGCACGACGAACCGAAGCGGCTTCCTCGAAAGCAGGGTCTATGCCAAGTTGCAAATGCCCTGATTATCGGAGCGTTATCAGCCTTTTAACGAGCATCTCTGAGTGATGGTGCCGACCTGCACAAAATACCGAAGACCGCAAAATAGGCAAACGGTTCAATATATGTGCAGTTCGACGTTCCCGCCGCCGGATCGGCGCCAAATATGCCTGTTCAAGAGGCGTTTGTACTAGGAAGTGGCATGGAAGTTCTGACCAACGCCGAAATGCAGCGCGCCGACCAGCTCGCCATCGCGGCCGGCACGCCCGGTTTCAAGCTGATGCTCAGCGCCGGCCAGGCGGTCGCCGAGGCCGCCCATGCGCTGGTGGAGGAGGGGCCGATCCTGATCGTGGCCGGCCCCGGCAACAATGGCGGGGACGGTTTCGTGGCCGCGGCCGAGCTCGCCGCGCAGGGGCGCGAGGTCTCGGTGATCCTGATGTGCGAGCGGGACCAGCTCCAGGGCGATGCCGCCTCGGCCGCGCGCGGCTGGAAGCACCCGGTGTTGCCGTTCAACCCGCAGGCGATCGGCAGGCCTGCGCTGATCATCGATGCGCTGTTCGGTGCCGGCCTCAGCCGCACCGTGGATGGCGAAGCGCGCGCCATGATCGAGGCGATCAACGCCAACGGTGCCCCGGTGCTGGCGGTCGACCTGCCGAGCGGCATCAACGGCACCAGCGCGGCCGTGCTCGGCGTGGCGGTGAACGCCACCGAGACCGTCACCTTCTTCCGCAAGAAGCCGGCGCATCTGCTGTTGCCCGGGCGCATGCATTGCGGCCGCGTGCGCGTTGCCGACATCGGCATCGATGGGCAGGTGCTGGAGGAGATCGCGCCGCAGACCTTCGAGAACGATCCGGATCTCTGGCGCGCGGCCTTTCCGGTGCCCCGCATCGACGGCCACAAATACGCGCGCGGGCACGTGCTCGCGGTCTCGGGCGACGCAGCCGCGACCGGCGCGGCACGGCTCGCCGCGCGCAGCGCGCTTCGCGCCGGCGCGGGCCTCGTGACGCTGGCGAGCCCGCGCGATGCACTCGCGATCAATGCTGCCGCGCTGACCGCGGTGATGGTGCGCCCCGTCGATACCGCGGTCGAGTTCGGCGAGCTGCTCGGCGACAAGCGCTACAACACCTGCATCATCGGCCCCGGTGCTGGCATCGGTGAGCGCACCTGCGATCTCGTCCACACCGCGCTTACCGCGCACCGGCATCCCCCCCCCCCCCCCTGACGAGCTTTGCCGCAACGCCCGAGCGCCTGTTTGAATCGATCAAGTCCTCGCAGGACAATGCGGTGGTGCTGACCCCGCACGAAGGCGAGTTTCCGCGCCTGTTCTCCGACCTCAGCAACAAGCATCCCGGCCGCTCCAAGCTCGAGCGCGTCCGCGCCGCCGCCGAGCGCTGCGGCGCCGTCGTGCTGCTGAAGGGCCCGGACACCACCGTCGCCGCCCCCGACGGCCGCGCCACCATCGCCGCCAATGCGCCGCCCTGGCTCGCCACGGCCGGCGCCGGCGACGTGCTGTCCGGGATCATCGCCGGGCTCCTGGCGCAAGGCGTGCCGGCGTTCGAGGCCGCCAGCATCGGTGTCTGGATGCACGGCGAGGCGGCGAGCGAAGCCGGTCCTGGCCTGATCGCGGAGGACCTGACCGAGACGCTGCCGGCCGTGCACCGGCGGATCTATGACGCGCTGGGCATCGAATACTGAACGTTCACTCCACCCCGTACCACCGCACCAGGCGCGGCGCGGCCCAGTCGGTCGCGACGGATTCGATCAGCCAGCGTCCGGGCGTGGTCGCGGCGAAGGCGATGCGCTGGGTCTGGCCGGGCTCGATCGCGAGTGTGTCGAGCCAGTAGGGCTTCCAGCCGTCGTCGAGCTTGTCGAGCAGGCGGAAATGGTGGCCGTGCAGGTGAAACACGGTGGTGACCGGAGCGGGGTTCTGCAGCGCCAGCACCACGATGCGGCCGGTCTTGGCGCGGAAGGCGGGGGCGGAGGCGGTGGAGAAGGTCGCGGGCCGTGCCCAGCCGGCATCGGTTGTACCGAGCGCGACATCGAACCGCAGGGCGCCTCTCAGATCGAGCTTCTCGGGCAGATCATTCGGCGGGAGCGGTTGGGGCGGCGGCAGCGGGGCGCGCTCCAGCTTCCTGGAGACGGTCAGGTTTCCGAGCCGACGCGCCTCCTTGCCATCATGCAGCAGAAATGGGGCCGAGGTGGCCGCATCCACGAAGGCGTCGGCCCGTGCACCCGGGGCCAGCACCAACGCGCCGTTGCGCGCGGGGAACGGCTCGGCCGGCTGGCTGTCCAGAGCCATCACGCGGACTTCGTGGTTTTCCAATTTGATTGCGAGAACAGAGCGTTGCGAGCCGTTGATGAAGCGTAGCCGCAGCCGCTCGCCCGCCGAAGCTGAGAGTTCGAATGAAGTCTCGCCGTTGATTGTGTAAAGCGGCGTCGTGTCCTTCGGGTCCTGGCCTGGCGGGACCGCGGTGCCATCCGACCGCAGGCGCCATTCCTGGATCAGCAGGAGCTCGTCACGATCGACGGCGACCGGACCGGTTTCGGCCACGATGATTGGAAGCGCGCGTGCGGGCTGCTGCAGGCGGTGCTCGAAGAGGCGGAAGTCGGCCAGCAGGGTGCCTGCATTAGGCACTGAAATAATTGATGTTTCCGTCGCATCCGGCGCTGCCGGGGCGCGGCCGCGGAGCGGGTCGGCGGCCATCGGCGCGTGGAGGCCGTACCAGACTGGCGCAATCGGCACAGGGAGGTTGTTGCTGAAGACCAGTTGGCAGCGGTCGAAACGCTTGAGACGCACGTCTCTGAGGTGGCTTACGGCGGCCAGCTCCCAGACTGGTGTAGCCGGCTGACCCGGTCTCAAAGCCAGCGTTGCCGGCCTCGCCTGCAGCGCGAGCTGGGCCGTGACGGAGGGGCCTGCGCCGCCCACGATCATCCCGGCTGCCGAGGCCCCTAAGCCGGCCAAAACCTCGCGCCGATGGGGAGCATGGATCCGCGTTGTCATGACACGATCCGGACCACGCCGTGCTGGATAAGTCCAGCCGCAGTGCCTACTTGAAGCTTGCCTCCATCAGGCCATTTTTTTGCTGCGAACAGTCAGGCACATGCTATAAGCCCGGCCGCCCGCGGCATCGCGGCCGGTCTTGATGCGAATTCACGCGGGCGTGGCGGAACTGGTAGACGCGCTGGATTTAGGTTCCAGTGACGAAAGTTGTGGGGGTTCGAGTCCCTCCGCCCGCACCAAGCGCTTATCGCGTTTGCACGGATTACGAGGCCTGCTTTCGCGCGGATGATCATCCGCCTGGAGCGGGTCCGATGAACCACCGGCGTGGAGGCGATCGCCTCGCGCCGGATCGATTAACGACAGCGTCCCGACGCGCGACGTGCCGGGGCCGAACGAAAAGAAGATTGGACGCCATGCAGGTCACAGAAACCCTCTCGGAAGGTTTGAAGCACGAGTTCAAGATCAGCGTTCCCGCGTCTGATCTCGACGCCAAGGCCGGCGCCAAGCTCGTCGACCTCAAGGACAAGGTCCGCATCAACGGCTTCCGTCCGGGCAAGGTGCCGGTCTCGCACCTGAAGAAGGTTTATGGCCGCTCGGTGATGGCCGAGACCATCGACCAGACCATCCGCGACACCAACACGCAGCTGTTCTCCGAGCGCGGCTTCCGCCTCGCGACCGAGCCGAAGATCACCATGCCGACAGAGCAGAAGGACGTCGAGGAGCTGCTGAGCGGCAAGACGGATCTGACCTACACGGTGGCCATCGAAGTGGTGCCGGCGATCGCGCTCGCCGACTTCAAGAGCTTCCAGGTCGAGAAGCCCGTTGCCGAGGTCACCGACGCCGACGTCGACGAGGCGATCAAGCGCATCGCCGATTCCAATCGCACCTACGCCGACAAGGGCGAGGGCGCCAAGGCAGAGCAGGGCGACCGCGTCACCATCAACTTCACGGGCCGCATCAACGGCGAAGTCTTCGAAGGCGGCACCGGCGAGGGCATCCAGGTCCTGATCGGCTCCAATACCTTCATTCCGGGCTTCGAGGAGCAGCTCATCGGCATCGGCGCGGGTGAGACGCGCACGCTGAAGGTGTCGTTCCCGAAGAACTACATGAACGACAAGCTCGCCGGGCAGCCGGCCGAGTTCGAGACCACCGCGACCCTGGTCGAGGCGCCGCAGGACCTTGCGATCGACGACGAATTCGCCAAGTCGCTCGGCCTGGAATCGCTGGACAAGCTCAAGGAAGCCGCGCGCGAGCGCCTGACCGCCGAGTTCGCCACCGCCACGCGCCAACGCGTCAAGCGCGCGTTGCTCGACCGCCTCGACGAGGCGCATCGCTTCGAGGCGCCGCCCTCGCTGGTGGACGAGGAGTTCAGCCTGATGTGGAACTCGGTCAAGGCTGAGATGGACTCCGCCGGTAAGACCTTTGCCGACGAGGACACCACCGAGGACAAGGCGAAGGAGGAATATCGCAAGATCGCCGATCGCCGCGTGCGCCTTGGCCTGGTGCTCTCCGAGATCGGCGAGAAGAACAAGATCACGGTGACCGACGACGAGGTCGGCCGCGCCGTGATCGAGCGCGCGCGCTCGATGCCCGGCCGCGAAAAGGAGGTCTGGGACTTCTACCGCAACAACGCCCAGGCGTTGGCCCAGCTTCGTGCACCGATCTACGAGGACAAGGTGGTCGACTTCATCCTCGAGCTCGCCAACGTGACCGAGAAGAAGGTTTCGCGCGAGGACCTCTACAAGGACGACGACGCGGAAAAGACCGCGGCCTGAAGGGTTTGAGATAGTCCGCTATTAAGGATGATGAGCGAAGAGGCCCAGCTAGCCAGGTGGCCGGCTGGGGCTCTTTGTGCGAATCAGCTTCAACTGCCGCCACGGATTAAGCCTTAATGCGCTGCGCACTTGTCAGAAGCGAAATGGGCTATATCTGTCGCTACGCCTTTCTACTTCTTACCCAAGTTCCTGCATCACAGGACGTCCATTCGCCTTCCGGCAAATCCAGCCAAGCTGGCAAGCCTGCCCGGCGATGTCCGTCTCCGAAACCCTAGGTGACTCATGCGCGATCCGGTTGAAACCTACATGAACCTCGTGCCCATGGTGGTCGAGCAGACCAACCGTGGCGAGCGCGCCTACGACATTTTCTCGCGCCTCTTGAAGGAGCGCATCATCTTCGTGACCGGCCCGGTCGAGGACGGCATGTCGACGCTGATCGTCGCGCAGCTCTTGTTCCTCGAGGCGGAAAATCCGAAGAAGGAAATCTCGATGTACATCAACTCGCCGGGCGGCGTGGTGACGTCGGGCCTTGCGATCTACGACACCATGCAGTTCATCCGCCCGCCGGTCTCGACCCTGTGCACCGGTCAGGCGGCTTCGATGGGCTCGCTGCTGCTTTGCGCCGGCGAGAAGGACATGCGCTTCTCGCTGCCGAACGCGCGCATCATGGTGCACCAGCCCTCCGGCGGCTTCCAGGGCCAGGCGACCGATATCATGCTGCACGCCCAGGAGATCCTGAACCTGAAGAAGCGGCTCAACGAGATCTACGTCAAGCACACCGGCCAGACCTACAAGTCGATCGAGGATGCGTTGGAGCGCGACAAGTTCCTGACCGCGAACGACGCCAAGGAGTTTGGCCTGGTCGACAAGGTGATCGACAAGCGCGCCGAGGAGCCGGCGCCGGCGAAGGCCCCGTAGCACTACTGGGGCGTCACGACGAGCCCTCGGTTTGCCGTGGACCCGTCAGGGCGGCGTTCACGTTAGGTGCGCGTGCGCACGGCGCAAAACGCGGTTTTGCGCCCTGCGACAAGCAGAAAGTTCCGCTTTCGTGCTTGTTTTTCGTGGCAATCCAGCAACGCCGGGGTGTTTTCGATCACTTCGCCCGTGCCAAGACCGGAAATCACGGTATTGTCACGGGTAGCCGGCGACCCCCGATTAGCGAATTCTTGATAGTCGGGTGACAGCATGGTTGGCTACGATTGATCGGCTATGATCGCGGGAGAATCGAGCCACCGTGATTCGCACGGAATGTAGTAAAGCGTAGGGTCTTTTTTGGTACGGAATTTGCTCTACTTAAGCTTCATGCCGACCATCGTGTCGGAATGGAGCGATCGAGCGGAACGGGATCGAACCGCGGACGGAGACATGAATGAGTAAGGTCGGCACGAGCGACTCCAAGAACACGCTATATTGCTCGTTCTGCGGCAAGAGCCAGCACGAAGTCCGCAAACTGATCGCGGGTCCCACGGTCTTCATCTGCGACGAGTGCGTCGAGCTCTGCATGGACATCATCCGCGAGGAGAACAAGTCCTCGCTGGTCAAGTCGCGCGACGGTATTCCGACGCCGAAGGAAATCTGCAAGGTGCTGGACGATTACGTCATCGGCCAGAGCCATGCGAAGAAGGTCCTCTCGGTCGCGGTGCACAATCACTACAAGCGCCTCAACCATCAGACCAAGCACAACGACGTCGAACTCGCGAAGTCGAACATCCTGCTGATCGGTCCGACCGGCTCGGGCAAGACGCTGCTCGCTCAGACGCTCGCCCGCATCCTGGACGTGCCATTCACGATGGCCGACGCCACGACGCTGACGGAGGCCGGCTATGTCGGCGAGGACGTCGAGAACATCATCCTGAAGCTGCTCCAGGCCGCCGACTACAACGTCGAGCGCGCCCAGCGCGGCATCGTCTACATCGACGAAATCGATAAGATCAGCCGCAAGTCCGACAACCCCTCGATCACGCGCGATGTGTCGGGTGAGGGCGTGCAGCAGGCGCTGCTCAAGATCATGGAAGGCACGGTGGCTTCGGTCCCGCCGCAGGGCGGCCGCAAGCATCCGCAGCAGGAGTTCCTGCAGGTGGATACCACCAACATCCTGTTCATCTGCGGCGGCGCCTTCGCCGGCCTGGAGAAGATCATCTCGGCCCGCGGTCGGTCGACCTCGATCGGCTTCGGCGCCCACGTGCTCGCGCCGGAGGATCGCCGGACCGGTGAGATCTTCCGTCACGTCGAGCCTGAGGACCTCCTGAAGTACGGCCTCATCCCCGAATTCGTCGGCCGTCTGCCGGTTGTGGCGACGCTCGAGGACCTCGACGAGACCTCGCTGAAGAAGATCCTGACCGAGCCGAAGAACGCGCTGGTGAAACAGTACCAGCGGCTGTTCGAAATGGAGAACATCGAGCTGACCTTCGCCGACGAAGCGCTTGGCGCGGTCGCCCGCAAGGCGATCGAGCGCAAGACCGGCGCGCGAGGCCTGCGTTCGATCCTCGAGGCGATCCTGCTCGAGACCATGTTCGACCTGCCGGGCCTGGAGGGTGTGGAAGAAGTCGTGATTTCCCGCGAAGTCGTGGAAGGCACGGCGCGTCCGCTCTACATCTACGCCGATCGGTCCGATCGCGCGGTCGAGAACGCCAGCGCCTGATCTGACGGCGCTGGAACGCTCCAATCGTCTCCTCGAGTTGGCTGCGGAGCCGTGGTTCCGCAGCCGGTATTGCGTCGCTTACCGCGTTGCGTAAGCGCCTGATGGCGCGCGTTTTTCAATGACTTGACACCCCCCGGGTCGATAGCCACCTAATGTCGGCGGCGAGCGAAAATTCTCTTCAAGATTCGCCTCAGTTCCGTTCCGGCGAGCCGGTCCAACTTGTAGAGGACCGACCGGTTCTGCGGATCACCTCGGCACCTTGTGGCGGTTGCGCATGATCGCGGGCTGCGTGCAAGGGGGCAAAGCAAAAGGAAAAGGCCATGACCAATCCAAAACCCCGGCCAACCATCGTTCATGGCGAAGCGCACGCCTATCCCGTGCTGCCGCTGCGCGACATCGTCGTCTTTCCGCACATGATCGTTCCGCTCTTCGTCGGTCGCGAGAAGTCGATCCGCGCACTCGAAGAGGTGATGAAGAACGACGCGCTGATCATGCTCGCGACGCAGAAGAACGCGTCCGACGATGATCCGGCGCCCGATGCCATTTACGAGACCGGGACGCTTGCCAGCGTGCTGCAGCTCCTGAAGCTTCCCGACGGCACCGTGAAGGTGCTGGTCGAGGGCCTCGAGCGTGCGCGCGTGGCGAAGTACACCGACCGCGCCGACTATTATGAGGCGACCGCCGTCGCGCTCGCCGACACCGATGCGAAATCGGTCGAGGCGGAAGCGCTGGCGCGCTCGGTCGTGTCCGACTTCGAGAGCTATGTGAAGCTCAACAAGAAGATCTCGGCCGAGGTCGTCGGCGTCGTGCAGGCGATCACCGATTTCGCCAAGCTGGCCGATACGGTCGCCTCGCATCTCGCCGTCAAGATCGCCGATCGGCAAGGAATCCTGGAGACGCTGTCCGTCACCACGCGCCTGGAGAAGGTGCTGGGCCTGATGGAGAGCGAGATCTCGGTTCTGCAGGTCGAGAAGCGCATCCGTTCTCGCGTCAAACGACAAATGGAGAAGACCCAGCGCGAGTATTATCTCAACGAGCAGATGAAGGCGATCCAGAAGGAACTCGGCGACGACGACGGTCGCGACGAGCTCGCCGATCTCGAAGAGAAGATCTCCAAGACCAAGCTCTCCAAGGAAGCGCGCGAGAAGGCGCAGCATGAATTGAAGAAGCTGCGCCAGATGTCGCCGATGTCCGCGGAGGCGACCGTCGTGCGCAACTATCTGGATTGGCTGCTGTCGATCCCGTGGAACAAGAAGTCCAAGGTGAAGAAGGACCTGGAGCAGGCGCAAGCCATCCTGGACTCCGATCACTACGGTCTTGAGAAGGTCAAGGAGCGTATCGTCGAGTACCTCGCGGTGCAGTCGCGCGCCAACAAGCTGACGGGGCCGATCCTGTGCCTGGTCGGGCCTCCCGGCGTCGGCAAGACCTCGCTCGGCAAGTCGATCGCGAAGGCGACGGGGCGCGAGTTCGTGCGCGTCTCGCTCGGCGGCGTGCGCGACGAGGCCGAGATCCGCGGTCACCGCCGCACCTATATCGGCTCGATGCCCGGCAAGATCATCCAGTCGATGCGCAAGGCGAAGTCGTCCAATCCGCTGTTCCTCTTGGACGAGATCGACAAGATGGGCGCCGATTTCCGCGGCGATCCGTCCTCGGCGCTGCTCGAGGTTCTCGACCCCGAGCAGAACGGGACCTTCAACGACCACTATCTCGAGGTCGACTACGATCTGTCCAACGTGATGTTCATCACCACCGCGAATACGCTCAATATCCCGGGGCCCCTGATGGACCGCATGGAGATCATCCGGATCGCGGGCTACACCGAGAACGAGAAGGTCGAGATCTCGCGCAAGCACCTGATCCCGAACGCGGTGTCCAAGCATGGCCTCGACTCCAAGGAGTTCTCGATCGACGACGAGGCGCTGCTGCTGCTGATCCGCCGCTACACCCGCGAAGCGGGCGTGCGCAACCTGGAGCGTGAGCTCTCTACACTGGCCCGCAAGGCGGTGAAGGAGCTGATGATCTCCAAGAAGAAGTCGGTCAAGGTCACCGAGAAGACTCTGGAAGAGTTGCTCGGCGTGCCGAAGTACCGCTTCGGCGAGATCGAGAGCGAGCCGCAGGTCGGTATCGTCACCGGCCTTGCCTGGACCGATGTCGGCGGCGAGCTGCTGACGATCGAAGGCGTCATGATGCCCGGCAAGGGCAAGATGACGGTCACGGGCAATCTGCGCGACGTCATGAAGGAGTCGATCTCCGCGGCGGCGTCCTACGTCCGCTCGCGAGCGATCAACTACGGCGTCGAGCCGCCGCTGTTCGACAAGCGCGACATCCACGTGCACGTGCCGGAGGGCGCGACGCCGAAGGATGGTCCGTCCGCAGGCGTTGCGATGGCCACCGCGATCATCTCGGTCATGACCGGCATCCCGGTTCGCCATGATGTCGCGATGACCGGCGAAATCACGCTGCGCGGCCGCGTGCTGCCGATCGGCGGCCTCAAGGAGAAGCTGCTGGCTGCGGCCCGCGGCGGCATCAAGACGGTGCTGATCCCCGAGGACAACGCCAAGGATCTCACGGAGATTTCCGATGCGATCAAGGGCGGAATGGAGATCATCCCGGTCTCGCGCCTCGATGACGTCGTCGCCAAGGCCCTGGTGAAGAAGCCTACGCCGATCGTCTGGGAAGAGGACACCAAGGTGACGGTGAAGCCGGACGGCGATGAAGCCGCCGGCGGCCTGACCGCTCACTGAGATCGCAGCTCGAAAATGATGATAAAACGGCGCCTTCGGGCGCCGTTTTTGTTTGGGGAAGGGGAGGAGGCAATGCACGTCGATGGGCAATGCCATTGCGGGAAGATCGCGTTCGAGGCAGAGATCGACCCCGAGGCTGTCTCGGTCTGTCACTGCACCGATTGCCAGACGCTGACCGGCTCGCCGTTCCGGGTGACGGCCATCTGCACCAAGGCCGATGTCCGCCTGACCCGCGGCTCGCCCAAAATCTACGGCAAGCGCGGCGACAACGGCCGCATGCGCTTCCAGCATTTCTGTGCCGATTGCGGTTCCCCGCTGTTCACCAGCGGCGAGGGCGATCAGGCCGACGATTGGGGCATCCGCTGGGGCAGCATCCGGCAACGGAACGCGCTACGGCCGGTGCGGCAGATCTGGTGCCGGTCGGCGGCGGTGTGGATCGATGCCGTGCCGCTGCTGCCGGGGCGGCCGCAGGATTGAGGGCTGAGATTGCCGGGCTGAATTTCGCCGCGATAAGACCGCCTTCGCCCGTTGGGCTTCGGCGCGGCAGCCTTCGCTCGCTTCGCGCCCATGACCTGCTGTGCTGGCCTGCCGAGCCGTAGCTCGCGAAGCGAGCGAAGGCTGGTGGGCGGTCACGGATTCGAACCGCGGACCCTCTCGGTGTAAACGAGATGCTCTAACCAGCTGAGCTAACCGCCCAATTGCGCCTCTTTAGCGCCCCGGCGGGTGCCGAAGCAAGAGGCGAGCGCGTCCGACCCGGCTCCAGGCTCGTGAGAGCATTTGCGCCGGACATGAGCAGCCCTGCAGCGGGCCCGCTGCAGGGCAAAGCTCTTTCGTGCTGCGGATCGCGTCTTTCGGCCGAGGAGACGACGATCATACTCGGCCGCCATGCACGGCCTCGAAGCTCGCCTGATGTCAGGACGTCTTGGTGAACATCGTCAGCACGCCGTCGACGATGTTGATCGCGACCACCTGTGCCGAACTCAAGCCCTTGGCCTTGAGCACGGAGGCAGCCTGCGGTGTGGCGTCGATGGACTGCCGAAGCGACTGGATGTCTTTTTCGTTGGTATGCGCCACGAGTTCATCGACCTTCGCGCGCACGGCCGGCTGCAATTCCTTGACGTCCATCACCTGTATGCTCCGGATCGCCGTGCTGGACTGCGTGGATTGCTGTTCCGCGCCGGGTTGCGACGATGCGCCCTGTGCCTGCGCAAGAGCGGGTGTTCCCAGCGAGAGAGCTGTAACGATGACGGATGCCGTGAAGGTGCGCATGGTCATGCCTTTCCTATTTGAGAAGCCCGCGAACCTAGCGAGGAAATCTGGTTGGCGTCTGATTCCGATGTGGCCGTTCGGTGAAACCAATGCGGCCGCGATGCGCGGATGGGGCGCTCGTGTCGGGTCTGGAGCCCAGAGCGCAACTCTGTTCCCGACTTCCACACGATCGAATGCAGAAAGCGAAAGCCCCGGAGGAACCGGGGCTTTGCGTTAGCGAGAGATCAGCATGGAAGATCAGTATTTCGCCACAACCGGGCCTCCGCCCCAGTTGAAGCGATAGACCAGTTGGCTGCGAACGGCATGAACCCATTTCTCGGAATCGATTGACGCTCCGACCGACAGACCCGTTGCAGTGTCGCGGATGGCGTTCGTCCCGGTGTTGAATTCAGAGAATCGATATTCAGTCTTCCAGAACAGGCCAGGCACGATCTTCAGCGCGTGTTCTTGGCCGGCGCCGATGAACCAGCCACGGTAGGTACGCTTGTCCATGAACTCGCCGCTTGGTCTTCCGAATGGCGCAGCGTTGAGGGTGAAATCAGTACGGTCAAAGTTGGCTTCGGTATAGCCGACTGAGAAATAGGTCAGAAGGCTCGGGGCGGCCAGCCAGCCGAGCCGGCCGCCACCCGCCCAGGCCGAGCTCATCTTTTCCTCGCCGACGATCCCGAAGCGCGGCGGGCTGAGCTGGCCCTTCAGGCTGCTGAGATCGTAATCGCCGAATGCGCCGACGACAAAGGCGGCGCCCGCTGCCGCAAACTGGTAGTCGCAGCCGCCCTGCACCGTGCCGAAGAAGCCGCGGCCTCCGGTCGTTGCCGTATCGCTGAAGCGGGTCCTTGGCGGTCCGTCGAGATAGGTCGTGTTGTCCTGATTCCACAGCCCGTAGCCGCCGCCACCACCGACGTAGCAGCCAGTCCAATTCGTAACCGGCATCGGAGTCGGAGGCGCCTTCAGGTAGGCAGGGGAAGTTACATCGGCGGCCGATCCGCTCGAATTGAAGCGGTAAACCAACTCGCTGCGGACCGTGTGGACGTACTTCTTCGAATCTTCGGAAAAGCCGATCGGCAAGCCGCTCGCCGTGTCCCGGATCGGATTTGTCCCGACATCGAAGTCGGAGAACCGGTATTCCGTTTTCCAGAAGAGACCCGGCAGGAAGCCCAGCGCATATTCGGCGCCGGAGCCGATGAACCAACCATTGTAGGTCCGCTTGTCCTGATAAAGTCCGGCCGAAACGCCGAACGGCGGGAAGTTCAGATTGAAGTTCGTGCGGTCGAAGGTTGCTTCGGTGTAACCCGCCGAGACATAGGTCAGCAGGCTGGGAGTCGCCAGCCAGCCGAGACGGCCGCCGACAGCCCAGGCCGAGCTCATCTTCTCGTCACCAACCATGGAGAAGCCGGAGGGAGTGAGCCGTCCGGTCAGGCTGGAGAAATCATAATCACCGAAAGCTCCGATCACGAAGCGCTCGCCGGCCGCGGCAAACTGATAGTCGCATCCCGCCTGTACCGTGCCGAAGTATCCGCGGCCGCCCGTGGTGGTGGTATCGGCATTCTGAAAGCGGGCCGGACCGTCGACAAAAGTCGAATTTTCCTGATTCCACATGCCGTAGCCGCCGCCGCCCGCGACGTAGCAGCCGGTCCAGTTGGCGACTGCTGCGGCGACAGCCGGTGGCCTGGAGGATTTGCGCGGAAGGTCGGCTGCCAATGCTGATCCGGAAAATGTCACCAATGCCACGAGGGCGGGCGCAACCTGCTTCATTCCAACATCCCCATTCCACCAAGCCGTGGCTCAGCGACCGCTCGCCCGCCAAAGTCGACTCCTCGGGGACAACATACGAAGTTTGGTTCAGAATGCTGTTGCAGGAAGGCTACAATCGCGGAAAGTGTGCTGCTCGCCTGTGCATTTCCAACCGCGAGCCGGGCTTTTTGCGACATTCCGTTTCTGGTGTCGGTCTCGCGGACGCAGAGGCTACGGCGCTTGGTCCTTCGAAGGGACCGGGTGGCGTTCGGAAGAATGTCTTTGCTACCAGAGGGCCAAGTGTGCGGCCCGTCGAGACATCTCCGAGCGTCAGTCTGCGATCCGACGCGGCTCGGACGGGCCGGATGGAACGGGCCGACTGCCGTCGGTTCCGGCCGCATCTTGTGCTTGCGGCCTGTCTTCGCCTCGGGCATATCGGCCCGAACCGGGACGCGTAGAGCGGCTGCCCTCCCAAGCACCATCTGGATCCGACGCCGGCCATATGCCGACCAAGCTGCCCTACCGACCGGAGATCGACGGCCTGCGAGCAATCGCGGTCCTGCCCGTCATTCTCTATCATGCCGGAATTCCCGGATTCTCGGGCGGCTTCGTCGGTGTCGACGTCTTCTTCGTGATCAGCGGCTATCTGATCACATCGATCATCCTGGACGAATATGAGAACGGCGGCTTCAGCTTTGTCCGCTTCTACGAGCGGCGCGCCCGGCGCATTCTGCCGCCCCTGTTCCTGGTCTGCCTCGTGTGCATTCCGTTCGCGATCTACTCGCTGAGCCCGCACGATCTCGAGGAGTTCGCCAAGAGCCTGCTCTCGGTTTGCGGTTTCGTTTCGAACTTCTTCTTCTGGTCGCAAAGCGGCTATTTCGACGGGCCAACCCAGCTCAAGCCGCTCATCCATACCTGGAGTCTGGCGGTCGAAGAGCAATTTTACCTGGTGTTTCCGATCGCGCTGTTCTGGTTTCTCAAGCTCGGTCGGCGTCACGCCATCGCGTTGTTTGTCGCAACCGCGATACTGAGCTTCGCCCTCGCTGTGTGGGGATCGCATCACGCGACGGCAGCGACCTTCTACCTCTTGCCGGCAAGGTTCTGGGAGCTTGCAATCGGTGCACTGCTGCCGTTGTGCCGTATCGAGGCCGGAGCACGGCGCTTGCCGCGTCTGGTCGCGGAGCCGCTAGCGCTGCTCGGCCTTGCGTTGATCGTGATCCCCATTTTCACCTATCACAACATTCCCTATCCCGGCGTCTACACGCTGCCGCCGACACTCGGCACGGCGCTGGCGATCGTGTTCCTGCGACCTGGCACGCTATCGGGCCGTATCGTTGCGACGCGCGGATTGGTTGGCATCGGCCTGATCAGCTACAGCGCCTATCTCTGGCATCAGCCTGTGTTCGCGTTCGCGCGGCTCGGCGCAATCTATGATGCCAACATCCCGGTCTTCATCGGCCTTTCGGCAATTACATTGCTCCTGGCCTACCTGACCTACGTGCTGGTCGAACGCCCGGTGCGCGATCGCAAGCGCTTCACCCGGAACGAGGTGTTCGCCTATTGCGGCGCTGCATCCGCTGGACTTGCTTGCCTCGGCCTCGTCGGCATCTTCACGGGCGGGCTCGAGAACAACTATCTCGCCCGCAACGACATGGCGACCCAGCGGGCCTATGCGCTCATCAAGCAATACGGCTTGCGCGACATCAAGGCCCGACTTATCGACAGCGGCTGCCGGTTCTGGTCTCCCCGTCCGGACGAGGCGTTCGAGGCGCGGTTTCGATCCTGTGCCGAGAAGCATGGCGCGGCGACCATGGTCGTCGGCGACTCGCATGGCGAGAACGTCTACAACGCGGTTGCGAAAGCCAAGCCCGGCGAGTTCGTCGTTGGCCTCGTCAACGAAGGCTGCCGAGCGTGGAACGACAGCGATGCTTGCCCGTATTCCAGGCTCGCAGGCTTCCTGGAGCGCAACGGCGCTTCGGTGCGCGGCATTGTCTTCAACGTGTCGGGAGCTCACCTTCTGACGGACTTGCAGGGTAACTCGGAGAACCACCATCTGTTCGAGTGGAAGACTGGTTTTCTCATCAACTACGAGAAGGTGCGCTTCACCATCAATTATCTCCGGACCATCGCGCCGCTGGCGAAGGTGGTATGGCTCGGTCCTTTTGTTGAAGCACGGGTCAATTTCCGCGATCCGCCCTCAATCGCCAGGGATGGCTTCAGGATGAACCCCGTCTCGCTCCATCATTTCAAGGCGCTTGACAGCGAGATTGCCAAGGAGGTCGCCGAGGGGCCGCAGACCTTCAAGTACCTGTCATTCTATGACGTGTTCAAGGTTGATCAGTATTTCCTGGTGACCGGCGATTGCCTGACGTTCAGCGATCCCGATCATCTGAGCGCTTGCGGCGAGGAATTGCTTGGCGAGAAGCTCAAGGCGCATCTGCCCTGGGCGAATTCGTAGGCGAGCTGCGGAAGCATCCGAGGCCTGTGCGCCGATCCTTCAATTTGATGCGCCGGGACTTGACTTCGTGATATGGCGCTGAACAGGGCAAGGGTACGTGATGAGGTTCCGATGCAACAGCCGAGCGGACACGAGCAAAACGCCGACCAGATCGCCTATTGGAACGGCCCGAGCGGGCAACGCTGGGCCGATCGCCACGCGGTGCAGGAGAAGCTGCTCGGGCCGATCGCCGATGTGCTGATCGATCGCGCCGGACCAAGGCCGGGCGAGCGCGTGATCGACGTCGGTTGCGGCTCTGGTGCAACAACATTTGCATTTGCAAAGGCGGTGGCGCCCGATGGTCTTGCGCTCGGGCTTGACGTCTCCGGGCCGATGCTGTCGCAGGCGCGCGCGCTTGCGCCGAAAGGCCTGCCGCTCGATTTCATCCTGGCAGATGCGACGGTGCATCCGTTCGAGCCGGCGAGCTTCGATCTGCTCGCCTCTCGTTTCGGTGTGATGTTCTTCGCCGACCCGATTGCGTCCTTCACCAATCTTCGCCGCGCGCTGAAGCCGACGGGACGGCTCGCCTTTGCTTGCTGGCGAGAGCCGAAGGAGAATCCGTGGGCGATGGCGCCGCTGATGGCGGTCTACAAGCACGTGCCCAAGATGCCGCCGGTCGGCCCCGAAGAGCCGGGCCCGTTCGCCTTTGCCTCGGAAGAGCGCGTGATGCGCATCCTGAGAGGCGCAGGCTTCGTCGACGCGGCGATGGAGCCGCATGATCTTCCGATGGATATCGCGATCGGCGGCGGTCTCGATGCGGCCGTGGAGGGCTCGCTGCAGATCGGCCCGGCCAGCCGCGCGCTCCAGGGCCAACCCCCTGAGACGTATGAGGCAGCCAAGGCGTCGATCCGCGAAGCGCTCGCGCCGTTTTTGAAGGGGCAGAGCGTGACGCTGCAGGGCGCGATCTGGATCGTGACGGCGAAGGCTGCGTAGGCGCTGCTCCTCCGCCGTCATTGCGAGGAGCCCGCGACAAATTCCGAAGCAATTTTGCGCCGGCGACGACGCAATCCAGACTATCTCTGCGGAGGACGTCTGGATTGCTTCGCTGCGCTCGCAATGACGCGGATAGTCCGGGGACTCCTACACCACATCATCCGGCGCGAGCGCGCAGCCGTTGTCGGGATGCGTCTCGACCTGGAGCGTGGTGTGGCCGATGCGGAAGGATGTCTTGAGGAGCTGCGTCGTCTGCATCAGGAATGCGTCGTCGCTGCCTGCGGGCATGACGAGATGGCAGGTCAGCGCCGTCTCGGTGGTCGAGATTGGCCAGACGTGGAGATCGTGGATCGCCGAGACGCCCGGTCGCGCCAGCAGGAACGCCCTGATTGCGGCGAGGTCGGTACCCTTGGGCGCGGCCGCCATCGACATGTCGATGGAGCCGCGCAAGAGGCTGGTCGTGCTCCAGAGGATGGTGGCGCAGATGATGAGGCTGGTGATGGGATCGAGCCAGAGCCAGCCGGTCCAGATGATCAGCGCGGCCGAGACCACGACGCCGAGCGAGACCGCGGCGTCGGCGGCCATGTGCAGATACGCGCCTTCGATGTTGATGTCGTCCTTGCGTCCGCCAGCGAACAGCAGGGCGGTAAAACCGTTGATGAGGATGCCGATGCCGGCGACCACCATCACGGTGACGCCTGCGACCGGCTCCGGCTCACGCAGGCGCAGGATCGCCTCCCAGCCGATCGCGCCGGTCGCGACCAGCAGGAACACCGCATTGGCCAGCGCCGCCAGGATGGTGGAGGCGCGAAAGCCGTAGGTGAAGCGCCCTTTGGGCGCGCGGCGGGCTGCGATCGAGGCGCCCCAGGCAATGATGAGGCCGAGCACGTCCGACAGGTTATGGCCGGCATCGGCGAGCAGGGCGGTGGAGTTGCCGACATAGCCGTAAACCGCCTCGGCGACGACGAGCGCGATGTTGAGAGTAATGCCGAGCGCGAACGCCTTGCCGAAATTGGCGGGTGCATGGACATGGCCGTGTCCATGACCATGATCGTGCGTATGGCCATGCGCATGCGAGTGGCCCGCATGATCATGGTCGTGATGACCGTGGTGGTCGTGGCTGCCCAAATCTAGCGCTCCGCAGACGCCGCCAAATCAGGGGCCATTGTATGCGTTTCCTTTGCCACGTCACGGCGGAACAGCACGTAGAGCGCCGGCAGCACCAGCAGCGTCAGCACGGTCGAGGAGAGAATGCCGCCGATCACCACGGTTGCGAGCGGCCGCTGCACCTCGGCGCCGGCGCCGGTGGCGAGCGCCATTGGCACGAAGCCGAGCGAGGCGACGAGCGCGGTCATCAGCACCGGGCGCAGCCGCGTCAGCGCGCCTTCGCGCACGGCCTCCGCGACCGAGCGTCCCTCGCTGCGCAGACGCTCGATGAAGGCGATGATGACGAGGCCATTGAGCACGGCAACGCCGGACAGCGCGATGAAGCCGACGCCGGCACTGATGGATAGCGGAATGCCGCGCAGCAGCAGCGCGGCAACGCCACCGGTAAGCGCCAGTGGCACGCCGGAGAACACCAGCGCGGCATCCGCCGCCGATCCCATGCCCATGAACAGCAGCAGGAACACCAAGAGCAGCGCAACCGGCACCACGATCGTCAGCCGCTTGGTGGCCGAGACCAGCTGCTCGAACTGGCCGCCCCAGCCGATCCAGTAACCCGGCGGCAGCTTGACCTTCTCGGCAACGGCCGCCTCGGCCTCCGCGACGAAAGAGCCGAGGTCGCGCGCGCGGACATTGGCCGTGACGACGATGCGCCGCTTGCCGTTCTCGCGGCTGATCTGGTTCGGCCCCGGCGTCGCATCGACGGTGGCGACCGATGACAGCGGCACATAGCGCATCTGGGTGAGGGGGGAGCTGACCAGCGACGTTCGAACGGCGCTGCCGATTGCTGCGTCCTCGGCGGGCGGCAGCGGAATCGGAATCGCCCTGATCGCCTCGAGATTGCCGCGCAGGTGCTCCGGCAGGCGCACGACGATGTCGAAACGGCGATCGCCTTCGAACAGCTTGCCGGTCGACTTGCCGCCGACCGCGATCTCGACGATGCCCTGCACCTCGGCGACGCTGAGCCCATAGCGGGCGAGCGCCTGACGGTCGAGGCGGACGGTGAGGATCGGCAAGCCCGAGACCTGCTCGATCTTGACGTCGCTGGCGCCGCGGATGCCGCGGATCGCGGCCTCCACCTGTTTTGCGGCGCCTTGCAGGATGTCGAGATCGTCGCCGAAGATCTTGACGCCGACATCGGTGCGGACGCCCGAGATCAGCTCGTTGACGCGGAACTGGATCGGCTGGGAGATTTCGTAGGCGCTGCCGGGAATCTCGTCTGCAGCATGCTCGATGGCCTCGACCACCTCCGATTTCGACTTGGCGGGGTCGGGCCATTCGGCACGCGGTTTCAGCATGACGTAGCCATCGGTCTGTGCCGGCGACATCGGGTCGGTGGCGATCTCGGCGGTGCCGATGCGGGTGAAGAACTCCTTCACTTCAGGGATTTGCATGACGCGCTTCTCCAGCGCCTTCTGCAGGTCCAGCGATTGCGTGAGGCTGGTGCCGGGAATCCGGATCGAGGCCAGCGCGACGTCGCCTTCGTCCAGGCTCGGGATGAACTCGCCGCCCATGCGCGAAGCGGCGATGCCGCTCGCGACCACGATGATCACGGCCATGACGGCGACGGCGGCGCGATTGTCGATGGCAAAGCGGAGCAGGGGCAGGTAGGCGCGCTTCGCCGCACGCATGAACAGGTTCTCATGTTCGGACACCTTGCCGGTGACGAAAATGGCAACAGCCGCCGGCACGAAGGTGATGGAGAACAGCACAGCAGCGCCGAGCGCCATCAGCACGGTCAGTGCCATCGGCGTGAACATCTTGCCCTCGACGCCGGTCAGCGTCAGCACCGGCAGGTAGACCACCGCGATGATCAGCGTGCCGAACAGGCTCGGCTTGATGACCTCACTCGACCCGCGCAGGATCGCGCGCAGCCGTTCGGGCGTCGTCAGCAGCCCGCCTTTCTCGCGCTGAGCCACCGCCAGCATGCGCAGGCAGTTCTCGACGATGATCACGGCGCCGTCGACGATGATGCCGAAGTCGATCGCCCCCAAGCTCATCAGGTTGGCGCTGACCTTGGTCTCGACCATGCCGGTGATCGTCAACGCCATGGACAGTGGAATGACGCAGGCCGTGACCAGCGCGGCGCGGAAGTTGCCGAGGATCAGGAACAGCACGGCGACCACCAGCGCCGCGCCTTCCAGCAGGTTGTTCCGGACGGTGCGGATGGTGGCTTCGACCAGGTCGGTGCGGTCGTAGACGGTCCGCGTCACGACGCCCTCGGGCAGCGACTTGGCGATGTCCTCCAGACGGGCTGCGACGCGGCGGGCCACGGTCCGGCTGTTCTCGCCGATCAGCAGCATGGCGGTGCCGAGCACGGTTTCCTCGCCGTTCCAGGTCGCAGCGCCCGTGCGCAAATCGCGCCCCTCGCTGACAGCAGCGACGTCCCTGATCCTGACGGGATTGGCGCCGCGCGAGCCGATGACGATGTCCTGGATTTCGCTGACGTTGCCGACCTGGCCCGGCGAGCGAACCAGATATTGCTCGCCGTTGCGCTCGATATAGCCGGCCCCGACATTGGCGTTGTTGGCGGCGAGCGCGGTCATCACGTCGCGGAAGCCGAGCCGGTAGGCCATCAGCTTGCCGGGATCCGGCAGCACGTGGAATTGCCGCTCGAAGCCGCCGATCGTGTTGACCTCGATCACGCCCGGCACGTTGCGAAGCTGCGGTCGAATGATCCAGTCTTGCACGGTGCGCAAATCGGTCAGCGAATAGTCGCGGTCACCCTGCGTCTTCGCGCCCGCCTTGGCCTCGACGGTGTACATGAAGATTTCGCCGAGGCCGGTCGAGATCGGACTCATCGCGACCTCGACACCCGCCGGCAGCTGGTCTTTCACCTGCTGGATGCGCTCGCCGACGAGCTGCCGGGCGAAGTAGATGTCGGTGCCGTCCTTGAAGACGATTGTCACCTGGCTGAGGCCGTAGCGCGACAGCGAGCGGGTGTAGTCGAGCTTGGGCAGGCCGCCCATCGCAGTCTCGACCGGGAAGGTGATGCGTTGCTCGGTCTCGAGCGGCGAATAGCCGGGGGCGCGGGTGTTGATCTGGACCTGGACGTTGGTGATATCAGGGACGGCGTCGATCGGCAGGCGCTGGAAATTCCAGGCGCCAAAGGCGACGGCGCCGAGCGCGAGGACGAGGACCAGCCAGCGCTGCTGCAGCGAGACGGCGATGAGACGCTCAATCATGCTCGGCCTCGCCCTTGCCCATCTCCGCCTTCACGACGAAGCTGTTCTCCGCGACGTAATGCTCGCCGGCCGAAAGGCCGGCCTTGATCTCGACATGGCGCGGATCGGAATCGCCTGGTTCGACCGGGCGCGCCTCGATCTTGTCGCCGTCCTCGCGCACGAACACGATGGTCTTGTTCTCCAGCGTCTGGATCGCGCTGCGGCGCACGGCAACCGCGACATTGCGCGCCGCGAGGATCAGCCGCGCCGTGACGAACAGGCCGGGCCGCAGCCGTCCGTCCGGATTTGGCAGCACCACGCGCGCCAGCGCGGTCTGGGTCTCGCTTGAGCCGATCGGTGCCATGTAGGAGATCGTGCCCTTGATCTCGCCGCGGCCGTCGTCGGGATCGATCAGGACCTCGTCGTTGAGGCGGACGCGGCGGAGGTCCTGTCGGTAGATCGACAGGTCGACCCAGATGGTGGAGAGGTCGGCGACCACGAAGGCCGGCTTCTGCTCGGAGGCGTATTCGCCGAGCGAGATCTGCCGCTCGATGATGGTGCCGGCAATCGGCGCCTTCAGCTCGTAGACGGTGAGGCTCTGGTTACTCTCGATCGCGGCGAGCAAGTCGTCCTTGCCGACCTTGTCGCCGATCCGCTTCTGGATGGATTTGGCGAGGCCCGGAAAGCGCGGCGTCACTTGCACCACGGCTTCCTGGTTGGCGCGCAGGATGCCGTTGAAGGCGAGCGTGTCGGTCAGCGTCGCGGATGCGGCCTCGGCCAGCACCACGCCGGCTGCCGCCAGCTTGACGTCGGAGATGCGGATGCGGTCGGCGCCATGCTCGTCCTGCTCGACGCGATCGTTCGGCTTCTTGTGCTCGGAATGCTCGCCATGCTCGGCATGCTCGGTGTGCGCAACTTTGTCCGGCGCGAGCAGGGAATGGCCGTAAGCCCCGAGCGCGGCGGCAACGATGGCGACGAGAATGGTGGAGAAGGTCCTCATCGTGCGCTCTCCCGCGCCAGCGTGAACGGATTGCCGACAAGGCCTTCGATGATGGCCACGCCGGCGTGGAAATTCTGCAGCGCCTCCTGCTCGCGAAGCCGCGCCTGCGCGACGCTGGCTTGGGCATCCAGCACTTCGAGCAGGGTGAAGCGGCCCTGGCCGTAGCCTTGCGAGATCGCCTCGGAGGCCTCGACGGCCTTGGGGATCGCGGTCTCGCGTAGCACCGCGAGCTCGCGCAGCGAGCCTTGCAGCGAGTCATAGGCGCGGCCGGCGATCACGATCAGCGCGTTGCGGTTGGCCTCGCGCTCGGCTTTGGTCTTGGCGAGGCTTTCCTGGGCCGAGAGGATGTTGCCCTGGTTCTGGTCGAACACTGGGATCGGCACGGAGACGGTCAGCCGCGCCGCATCGTCGCCCGTTTCGTTGAAGTGGCGCCAGCCGGCCGCGATCCGCACGTCCGGATAGGGCCTGAGCCGCGCCAGTAGCAGCTCGGCATTGCGCTGGGCGTAGACTGCGGTCCAGCGCACCAGCTGCGGATTGGCGTCGATGGCGGCAACCACGGCCTGGAACGCCGGCGGCCGCCCGGTGGTGTCGAGCCGGCCGGACACCTCGCCGAATTTGGCGGCGGGATCGCCCATCAGCACCGCAAGCTCGCGCCGGGCGCTCGCCAGCGTCGCCTTGAAGCGCTCGCGGTCCGCCTTCACCAGGGCGGAGGCGACCTCGGCGCGGCCGGTCTCCGCCGGCGAGGAGGCACCGGCCTCGACACGGCGGCGCAGAAGCGGCGTCAGGCGGTCGATCGCGGCGATCTGCTCGTCGAGGATCTGGATGCGCCGCTGCGTGCCGAGCACACTGAGAAAGGCGACCGCGGTCTCCGACAGCACCTCCAGCCTGATCGCCTGGCGCTGGATCGCCGCGACCTCTACGCCGGCTGCGCCTGCGGCAATCCGCGCCTCGCGCTTGCCGAACAGCTCGAAGGCTTGGCTGATCTGGAGCGTGGTCTCCGCCGAGCGCGTTCCGCGATATCTGCCGGAGCCGAACGAATCGTCCTGTTCGTAGGACAGTTCCGGATTGAGCAGGGCGCCCGCCTGGATACGCTGGCCGGTGGCGATGCCGACGTCGCGCTCTGCCGCCGTCAGGCGCGGGCTCGCCGCCAGCGCGCGCGACAGCGCGCTCCGCATCGTCAAAGTCTGGGCGTGAGCCGGTGCAAGCGCCGATGCTGCAATCAGACACGCTGCCGCGCACGCCAGGCGCGCGGCCATTCCCCTGCAAAACATGAAATCGACCTGTGAAGGATGAACCTAATGGGCGCGCGGCGCCCGACCAATCCGTTCAGGCAATGGATCTGGGAGGGGGCGAGTCGGTATCGGGCACAATTCCGGCGAGGCGGGGGGCCTGTTGCGGGCTCGGGGCCGACACCAGCACGATCGCCGCGGTCGACGGCGTCGGCTGCGCCACGGTCAGCGAGAAGCAGCCGTGGCAATGATGTCCGCCGATGGCCTTGTGGTCGCCATGGCCTGTGGCGCCATCGAGGAACGCGGCGATCTCCGAACCGCCGCGGGGCGTGGTGACGTCGATGTCGTGCGCGCCGTGCAGCGCGCCCGCGAGCAGATAGACCGCCGCGATCAGGACGGACAGCAGCCCGCGCCAGGGGCGCGAGCGGCGGGATCCTGAGGGCTGGCGGTTTGCGAGCACGAGGTCACTCTGGTTGCGGTCTGTGCCCGGCCTAGCATGGGCGCGGGAACAGTGTCGACCCGCAACATTGTTACGTCCCTGGAACAATTGCCGCAGCAGCGCATACGCCGCCAGCGCCTCTCACTGGCGAACAAAGGCGCGCCGAAGTGGCGCCATGGCGTCGATCGTGGAGGCCGGAGCCTCGCTGCCATCGTCACCTTCCATGGTGATGACGGCCCGACAGCTCGCCTCCATCGCCCGTTCCAGCCATTTGATGGCCTCGTCGATCCATTGGTCGTGGTGCTCGGGATCGGCGAGGGCCTTCTCCCGGAATGCGTTCGCCTGATGCAGGCACGCCGTTCTGCGGTCCACGCGCCACTCCTGATCCGGAGGTTCCGCCCCTGATCGCATCATTGATGATCCCGGCCCCGGCGTCGTTAACATACGACAGAAGGAGACGCCCCGGCCGCAACGCGGAAAGGCCCCAGCCGGACGAGCCAGCTGAGGCCTCATGTGCTCACAATCTCTATCCCTAGGACTTGGACAGACAACCCGCATCCTCCAAGTTCGTTCCATACGATCTGTCCAATTTGGAACGTTCCTCATACCTCGCGATTAGCCAGCAGAAGAAACTGAGGAGGACGGACAATGGACGGACTGATTTATCTGATCGGCTTGATCGTCGTCATCATGGCGATCCTGTCGTTCTTCGGCCTGCGCTGAGAGCGCCGCGATGACGGTCGAAACTCTGATGCGGGAAGAGGTCATCGAAGGCGGCCTGGCAGCCGAGGCGCCTCGAACGATCCAGTGGAGTTCGGTGTTTGCGGGCGCTCTTGCTGCGAGCGCAATGTCGTTCATCCTGATCGGTTTTGGTGTCGCGGTCGGCCTCGGCGTCAGTTCGGCCTCGCCGACCTGGCGCGATGCGTCGGCGGCGCTGGCGCTGCTTTCCGGACTGTATCTGATCATCCAGGCGATCGTCAGTTTTGGCTTTGGCGGCTACGTGGCCGGCCGGACTACTCGGTCCGAGCCCGCGCTCGCGACGATCGAGGATGACGGCGAGCGGCGGGACGGACTCCACGGCCTGACGGCCTGGGCGCTGGCGGTCCTGGCCGGCGCGGCTCTGCTGGCGCTTCTCGGCGCCGCCGCGATCGACCGTTCGCCGATGCGCAGTTCGGCGAGCAACACCTCGGCCGCCGAGCCCCTGTTGAGCTATGAGCTCGACAAGCTGTTCCGCGCGCCGCGCCGCGCTCCGAACACCGACCTGAGGGAAGCGCGCGCCGAAGCGGGACGAATCCTGATGACATCGTCCAGCCACAGCGGCGTCAGCGCCGATGATCGGACCTACCTCGTGCAACTGGTCGCCGCCTCGACGGGACTGGCGGCCCCCGATGCCGAGCGGCGGGTCGATGCGCTGATCGCAGACTCGAAGACGGCCATCAACCGCGCGCGACGCAACTCGATCATCGTGGCGTTCTCGGTCGCAGCCGCGACCCTGATCGGCGCCGCGGTGGCCTGGGCTGCAGCCGTTGCCGGTGGCCGCCATCGTGATGGAGCACCGTTGCCGAACTGGATGGCGAGCGCCAACCGCTTCCACCGCAACCCGCGCGCGATGCCGGTGCCGTAGGCTAAATCGGGGGTGGACCTACCTGTCCGCCCCCGCATGTTGCTGAACGAACGCGGCAACGAGAGCTGTGATCTCCGCTGGGCACTCGAGGCTCGGAAGATGGGCCACATCACGAACCTCATGGCCTTCCGCGCCCGGAATTGCCGCGACGAGATGACGGCAGCGGTCCTGCACATAGGGGAAATCGAGGTCGCCCCATATGATGAGGGTCGGCACTGCGATCTCATGAAGCCGGTTGAAGAAGGGTCTAATATCGACGTCCGATCCGAACGGCGGCGAGCGGAGTGCGATGCCGTTCATATCAAGGAACAGATCGCGAGCCGGACCGCCAACGCGACCTTCGGCAGCCCGTGGTCCGTCCAGCCAGAGGCGCGCCTTCATCGCGTTCATCCGATCAAGATCGCCTGACGCTTCGATCTCCTTCCATCGCATCATCAGCGTCTCGATGTCGGCGGGATAGACCGGATCGGGTGCACCCGCGACATTGGGGGCGATCAGAACCAGGGCGCGAACGCGCGAGGGATGCCGGACGGCGGCATCAAGCGCGATGCGCCCGCCAAGTGAGCAGCCGACGAGGATTGCGGGCTCGCCGCCTGCGGTTGCTTCCAGCACTACGAGGAGATCAGCAAGCGCGGAAAAGTCTTCGGGCTCGGCGCGGGTTTCGCCGAACCCGCGTCGGTCATACCCGACCGCCCTGTGCGTGGCGCTCAATTCATCGCATTGAGCGCGCCACATGCGCCGGTCGCACACATTCGCATGAAGAAAGACGACGGCAGGACCGTCGCCTGCCACTTCTGTCGCAAGGCTGGCACGGCCGGACGCGACGTATTGCATCGAAGCGCGGTGATGATTCATTCCAGTCTCGTCGCGCTTCAAGCCTTCTCTTCCCAGATCATCGCCAGATGCACGATGGTCTGCACCGCCTTTTCCATGTCCTGTCGGCTGACCCATTCGAGCCGCGAATGGAACGCGTGCTCGCCGGCAAAGATGTTGGGGCAGGGCAGGCCCATGAAGGACAGGCGCGAGCCGTCGGTGCCGCCGCGGATCGCGGTGCGCATCGGGCGCAGGCCGGCGCGGCGGATCGCCTCGATCGCGTATTCCAGCACGTGCGGGTGACGGTCGATCACCTGCTTCATGTTGCGGTACTGCTCCTTGACCTCGAACGTGTAGGTCGAGCGCGGATAATCCTTCATCACGTCCTCGACGATGCCCTCGAGCAGCGCCTCCTTCTCCTTCAGCCCTTCCTCGGTGAAGTCGCGGACGATGAAGGAGAGCGTCGCCTGTTCGAGCGCGCCGTCGATGCCGATCGGATGCAGAAAACCCTGCTTGCCCGAGGTGGTCTCGGGCGAGCAGCCCTCCTTCGGCAGACGCTCGACGATGGCCGCGGCGATCTTGATAGCGTGCTCCATCTTGCCCTTAGCGTAGCCGGGATGGGCGCTGACGCCGTGGATGGTGATGGTGGCTCCGTCGGCCGAGAAGGTCTCGTCCTCGACGCAGCCCGCGCTCTCGCCGTCCATGGTGTAGCCGAAATCGGCGCCCAGCTTGTTCAGGTCGACATTGTCGACGCCGCGGCCGATTTCCTCGTCCGGCGTGAACAGGATCTTGATGGTGCCGTGCTTCACGTCGGGATTGTTGATGAAGAAATGCGCGGCATCCATGATCTCGGCAACGCCGGCCTTGTTGTCGGCGCCCAATAGCGTCGTGCCGTCGGTGGTGATGATGTCGTTGCCGATCTGGTTCTTCAGCGCGGGGTGCTCATTGAAGCGGATCACCTGGCTGGTGTCGCCGGGCAGGACGATGTCGCCGCCGCGATAGTTCTTCACGATTTGCGGCTTGACGTCCTTGCCGGTGACGTCGGGCGAGGTGTCCATGTGCGAGCAGAAGCAGATCACCGGCACCTTCTTGTCGGTGTTGGCCGGGATCGTTCCGTAGACGTAGCCGTAATCGTCGAGATGCGCGTCCACAACGCCCATGGCCTTCAGCTCGGCAGCGAGCACGCGGCCGAGATCCTTCTGTTTCTCGGTCGACGGTGAGCTGGGAGACGCCGGATCGGACTGGGTGTCGATGGTGACGTAGCGCAGGAAGCGCTCGGTCACGGTATGCGAAAAGGAGAGGGAGGACATTTCTGGTCAAACCGCCGAATGTTCGGGAAGCAGGCGGTATATCAGAAAAGCGGGCCGTGATGCGGCCGGAACGGGCTCGCGTTCAGGCTTTAGTGGCTCAGATCGCTTCCTTCAGTTCCTTCACCGGGCGGAACGCGACCTTCCTGGTGGCCTTGATGTGGATCGCTTCGCCGGTGGAAGGATTACGGCCGGTGCGGGCGGCGCGCTTGCGGACCTGGAGGATGCCGAGGCCGACGATGCGGACCCGGTCGCCCTTCTTGAGGTGCTTGGTGATCAGATCGACCATGTCGGTCAGGACGGCCTCGGCATGCTTTTTGGAGACATCCTGGCGCTCGGCAATGTCGGCGGCGAGGTGCTTGAGTGTGATCGTGGCGGGCGCGGCTGCCTTCTTCGCCGAATCCTTCTTAGCCGGATCCTTAGCCAAATCCTTCTTGGACATGTCTGGCCTCCTCGATCTTGCAGGTCGTCCAGAGGGAGACGGCCCCTGACCCGCAAGTTCCCGGAGGCGTAGACGATTCGGGACTGGACTGACTACGCCGCCGGCGTTGCGGAGGGCTGCGTTCGTGTGTGCCAGCAGGGGAATCCGCTGGTTTGAGCTGTGGATGCAACATCCTTGACTTCACCAGATCGGGCCTTTAAGTCCCCCCTCGTTCCGCAGACATTGCGTGTCACGCGGGAGTAGCTCAGTTGGTTAGAGCGCCGGCCTGTCACGCCGGAGGTCGCGGGTTCGAGCCCCGTCTCTCGCGCCATTTTTGGCAAATAGATCAAATAGTTGCTGTCTTTGCAGCCAAAAGCGCGGCTTGGACGGCCGTTTCATCCCGATCTCTTCCTCCCCGCCAGAATGCGTTTATTTCGGCTTGGACTCCTCGATATGCGCGAGGATGCGCCGTGCGTCGGTGCTGCCGGCCTGCGCCGCCTTGGCCAGGAGCCGCCTGGCCTCGGCAAGGTCCCGTCGGCCGCCGATTCCGTTGGCGTTGCACCGGGCGAGATTGACCAGGGCTTCGAGCCCGCCCATCGCGGCGCCCCTCTGGTACAGCGCCCGAGCCAATTTCAGGTCTCGCCTGGCTCCCAGTCCCTTCTCGGCAAGCTCCCCCATCCTGTTGATGGCCGTCGCATCGCCGAGCTCGGCGGCCCGCTGATACAACGCATAGGCCTTTGCGGGATCGCTGGCCGCGCCGATTCCACGCTCCTGCTGTAGGCCGAGGCTGACGAGTGCTGGCGCAATCTTTTTCTCGGCGGCCATTTCGTAGTAGAAGCGCGAGCGGGCCGGATCTTTCTCGACGCCGTTGCCGTTCTCATACATCAATCCGAGCTCGTAGAGCGCGCGTGCGTTGCCGAGCTCGGATGCCGCCTTGTAGCTCGCCACGGCTCCCGCGTAATCGCGCATGGCGAACAATGAACGCCCGAGCTGGTAGTGCAGGCGGTCCACCCCTGGCGACCGCTTGACCGCCTCCGCGCACGCCGCAACCGCGCCCGCCACCTTTGTATCGTCGCGCGTCTCGCCTTGGTCGGCGCCGGCTGCCCTCAAATCCGCGAGCCCGGCAACGGCGCTGTCGCAGTGCTGCATGACGGCGGTACCGTCCTGGACGACTTGCTTGACGGGATGGAGATAGATCTTGTCCTTGGAAAGCTGACCATACATGTAGGGCGTCTGCTTCCGGTGCGTTGCCTGCCGAACCTCGTCGCGAACGTTGCGAAACACGAAGTTGATCTCGAGGTCGGCCTGCCGGAGGTATTTCAGCAGCGCCGCAGCGAAAGGGCTGTTGCGGCCTTCGCCTTCTTCCGCGGTCCGCCCCGGCTCCGCTGGAAAGAACACGAGCGTGTTGCGGATCGGTGCGCTTCCGGCTGAGGTCAGGGAAGAGCTGCTGCTGCGGCCATTCGGTATCGCAGGGAACGGGTTCTCCCGCATGGCATCCGGGATCACCAGACCCAGCCTGCGCGCCCGCCCTGCGGCAGCGGTCACCGCAGCCAGGGGAACGGTCTCTGCGTTGGCCGACTCAGGTGTCGCAAGATGCGCATCCACGGGGATCAGGTAACTGCCGACACCGGCAGCTGCGCTGTATCCGGCAAAATAGAAGACCGCGATGTCCGCAGCGGCGGACTTCTCGGTGAAGGCGACGAGCCCCACGCGCAGATCGTCGATGGTCGTGTTCTTGCGCAGATCGACGTCGAAGCCGAGGCCGGCGAGAGCCGCGGCAATGTCCTCGGCATCGTTGACGGGAGAGCCGAGCGGCGGCGCGTTCGCGTAGCTCGCGTTTCCAATGACCAAGGCGACACGACGGTTGGAAGCTTCCGCTTCGCAGTCGAAGAGAAGCCCGATGGCAATGAACAGTGCCAGCCAGCGCAAGATGGAGTCGCGTCCCTTAGTCGATGCCCGAACGGAGCTGCCGCCTCATCCAGTCGCGGTCGGTGAGGAAATCGAGGCCGAGCAGACCATAGTCGACGCGCAGAAACCCGTCCACTCCAGACGACACCGCCGCGGGAGTCTGCAGCGCGACCTCCTGCGCCATCACGCCGACATAGAACCTCGCATCGCCCTTGTATCGATAGCGATAGAGGCGGAGGCCAGTATCGGTCCAGCCGAGTGCCGTGATGTCTTCCTTGAGGCGGATGTCCGATGGAATGGTGACGCGGCTCGCGGCATTCGAAGCGGCGGTGGAGGCCGCTCTGCTGGCCGCGCTCGATGCGGCGCTCGAGGCTGATCGGCTGGCAGCGCTCGACGCCGCGGATGATGCCGCCTGCGATGCCGCCCGGCTTGCTGCGCTCGACGCGGCATTGCTGACCGCAGTCGAAACGGCATTGCTGACTACGTTGCCGACGACGTTGCTGACGACGCCGCTGACCACATTGCCGACATTCTGGTTCACGCGTGCAACCACTCGCCGATATTCGCGATTGCGAACCTTTTCCTGTTCCGAGCGGGTGTAGGCGGAAACCAGGAGCCCGCGCCTGCGCGCCTCGGTCACCGCGTTGATCATGCATCCCTTGGGATTGCCCTTGGACCGGCAAAGCTGGAATTGAAGCTGGACGTAGTCGGGGTATTTTTTGATGGATCTGGCGCACGCCCCGGAATCGCCGTCGAAGCAGGCGTTCACGTCGCTATCGTGCGCTGATTGCAGCATCAGTTCGGTGGAATTGACCGGTCGCAGGGCAAGGTCGCTGCCCGGCGGCAGGCGGTTATGGCGCGAGCTCGGATAGCGCTCGGCAAACCTGCCAACCACGCTCTTGTCGCGTGATTCCTTGAGGACGTCCCATGCCTTCTCGACTGCCTCCGAATTGCCGGTGGTTGTCTCGGCCGAGGCGAGCTGATAGCTCGCCGGTGGCGGACCGGGCATGTCGATCTGCCCGGTGGCTTGGCCCGGCTTAGCCGACTTCTCGAGCGAAGCCAGCGCGACCCGGGCGCTCTCGACATGCTCGCCAAACGGATAGAGATCCAAATAGGCGCGGTAGGCCGCGAGCGACTTCTGTCGCTCGACGATCTTCCAGGCGTTCGTTTCAGCCGTCTGCAATTGCGCAATGCGCTGGTCGATTTCGGCCGTATGCGCGCTCGCCGGGAATTGCTGGGCGAAACGGCGCAACGTCGCGATCTCGTTGGTCGAGCGGACGAACTCCCAGGCGAGCTGCTCGGCATCTGCTCCACCATCGCCGCTTGCGATGGCGGCTTCGCCGTTGAGATAGATGTCGCCCTTCGGCAGCGTCCCGTAGATTGCCGGCTCTTGTGTCCCGGTCTCCTTCCAGACTTCGTCGTGCACGATCCGGAAGAGATAGTTGATCTCGAGTTGCGGCGTTTCGACATGGCGCAGGAGCGAGCCGGAGTAGGGGCTATTCCGCCCGGCCCCGTCGCTCGCCGTCGTGCCGGCAGCGGCCGCAAAGGCAACGAGCACGTTGTCGCTCACCTCGACAGGGGCAAGACCGCGCGTGTCGGCCGCGAAAGGCGTCGGGGAACGGGGTGTGCCGGACACTGGCGCGGCCACCTTCGATGGCCGCGACGACAGCGCGCGTCCCGCGGCGGCGACCTTCGTCGTTTCGAACGGGTCGTTGCGACAGGCGTCGAGAACCACGAGGCCGATGATCTTCGGCATCACGGAGATATCGATCAGGGTCTCGAGATTGATCGCCTCGGCATAGACATCGATCTCGGACTTGATTTCGGCATCGACCGGAATCAGCCAGTTCTTTCCGTCCATTTCGACGCCATGGCCTGCGAAGAAGATTACCGCCTTGTCGGCCGTCTTCGCCGCATTGCCGAATTCGATGAGGGCCTGCCGGAAATGATTGTAGTCGAGGTCGGCGAGGTGCCTGACGGAATATCCCAGACGACCCAGCGACGTCGCCATGTCGGCGGCGTCGTTGGCCGGGTTGATGAGTTTTGGGACCTTGCGATAGTTGCTGTTGCCGACAACGAGCGCGATCCTGTCTCCGGCGGCCGCCTGCAGTATTGTCGAAACGAGCAGCGACAACGCTACGCAGCCGAGAACGGCGATCCGGCGTGCCAGATCCTGCAACATGAAGACGGGACGCGAGCTCGCGAGAACGAAAATCCCGAAATGGGCAGGCATCGGCAGAAACTCAGAAAATGAAAAATCGCAGAGGTGGGCTAAGGCGGCTTGTTCGTCGATTTTACATCAGGGGATGCTGGATGACGACATCAAAGGCCTCGGTGTTCAGGATTTCGTGAACCGGGAGTGGCGATGCTTCGACCAAAAGGCTGCACATCGCGAGCGGTGAAACCAGTCGCGCTGCGCTGGTGTTGATGGCGCAGGCGGCCGAGGCCGGCGACATCTTCGGAGACTGCGGATGACCAGGACAGTCAAGTTCGCCCGTGCGCCGATTCTGGCCCTGCCGCTGCTCGTCGCTTTGTGCAGCGTGGCCCGCTGCAATGATCCGGCCGAATCGTCACGCGACTCGATCATTCAGAACGTTCGAGAGGACGTGCGGCGGCACATCCGGGCACGCGATGCAGGCAAGGCCACGAAACGTCCGGAAGAGAGCCAAGCGGCAACGCAGATTCGCGCCACGAAGAAGCGAAACCGCGCGAGGGCGGAGTAGACGGAGATCGGCGCGCACCCCCGTGGCCCGGGAAAGTGTTGCAAATGAGCATCAGGTGGGCGCGCTTGATGGACCCGCCCCCACAATTCAGCCAATCGGGTGAAGACGCGGCGGGTGCTGTGCCAATAAAACTCTGCGCCAGAAGCTTGCGGGATTTGTCTCCCGCCAAGGCTCGGGCTGAACCAGCAGGGGGCTGATCGAAGACCATGAGGGCAGGAGTTCTCCGCCGCGGCTTTGCCGTTGCCGTACCTTTTTTGCTTAGTCTGTTTGCGACGCGACCGGCCTCGGCACAGGAGGTCAATGTTCCGCAGCAAGTCATCAACAACACCGTCCAGAACATCATTCAGAACGTCCGCGACCAGGTCCAGCATCGCAGGGTCGTTGCTCCTCCTGGAATGCTGCGCTTCAGCGGCGAGGAGTCGGATTTCGACCGTCGTAATCCGTTCGCCGCAAGGGGTGTCAGCAATCCGTTCGGTGCCTTGGCCTACGCCAAGGCTCCGGCACTTGCAGCGCCGCCCCCGGCGGCTTGGCTTTACGGCGCGAACCTCGTCGGCAGTGGCGACAGTGCGCAATCGAGCGGGGTCCAGGTCAGCGTTGCGACGGTGACCGGCGCAGTCGATGTGACCAAGATCGGTATCTTCACTGCAACCGACGCGCTGACCTTCATCGGGACTGGCTCCCATTCGTGGGCGCACACCTTCACGAATGGCGGACTGACGACCGATGGATCAATTCCATCGACTTCCGGCACCCTGTCGTATCTCAACGGCGGATTCTCGACTGACTTCACCGCGCTTGCCAGCTGGACTCGCAGCACATCCAATCTGCCCCTTGCCGCGACCGCGGACGGCAGCGGCATCGCCTACACCTGGAACGGCCAATACCGGTTCGACTTCCCCTACACCGTGTGGTTCGAGCCGACGGTCGGCGTAACCTATTCGGAGAGCTATACCGCCAATTTCGGCAGCAAGACGGGCGATTCAACCGAATTTCACGGTGGCATGCGCGTAGGATTCGAGGCGGACTGGCTGGGCTTTAAGGTCCAGCCGTCGATCTCGGGTCAGTACTACAGGATCGTCGACGCGAGCGGCGCCGGCGCCGTTGGAGGTGCGGTCCCCGTTGCGGCCGGCATGATCGGTACCAATGGCCTTCGCGGTTCCGCAAAGGTCAACGTGCTCTGGACGCCGCAGCTGTCGTCCTACCTCGAGGTTCACGGCAGCAGCATCACCGTGCCGGACCCGCTTCTGCCCGGGGTTGGCGGACTCGGAACCTCGATCGCCGGTACTCAGGCCGGCCTTCGCTATACCTGGTAAGTGATCTCAAAGACAGATGCCCGCCGTGCCCGGCGGGCATCTTGTTGCGCTCCTCTCGCGTCTGGCGGAGGCAACATCCCCCACGGCGCCGTCGCATCGGCGAAACCAAACGAAAAGGCCGCCCGAAGGCGGCCGTTTGGTGTCAAACCGGACCTTTTCCGGTAGGTCAGCGAATCTCCGACGTCCCCGCGCTGGTCACGACCACCGGCTTGCCGGCCTTGATGACCTGGGTGGACTGGGCCGTTTGGCTGTAATCGGCATGGGTGCGGGCCGCGATCCCGAAGCCGGCAACCGCAATGCCGGCCACCAGCGCCACCACCACGATCTTCAGGTGGGTCGCACGATCAGCAGAATGAATTGAGTGGTTCATCTGAGCCTCCCGACGGGCTTTGCCGCCGTCTATGGGCTTATCTTCTACGGGCCATCTGTTTCCGGATGGTTTCGCGGGTTCCGCAAAATGGTTTCATCTCCTGCTTGGCGGGGCTCGCCCGGAGTGGGGGTTGGAGGCGGCGCCCTTTCCGAGGCCTGGCATGTCGATCCGGAGCGAGGGGGCCCCGGAGGCGCGGACGCCAAGCTCATCTGGAGTGCTTCTAAGAGTCTTTCTAAGAAGCTTTCAATTAGGGAAATCGCGCGCCCTCACATAAGCGTCACCACAAGCGCATGCCGTTGGGGAACAGGCGGCATGACGCATCGAACATGCAGCTTTGGGGTGGCGCGTTGAACAGTCTTGGAATGCTGCGGTCGGCCGTGTTGGCGACCGCTTCCGCTTGGGTCTTGATGCCTCAGGCATCGCTTGCACAATCTTCCGCGCAGAGTGGCGCTCAGAACATTCCGCCGGTGACGGTCACGGCGCCGGAAGCGCGCCGCCGCACCGCGGCGACGCCTCAGCGCCGCGCAACGCGGATCTCGGTGCAGACCCCCGCCACGAACCGGCCGCAGCCGCGGCGCGACGTCGGCTTCGTCGAGACGCCGCGCGGGCCGGTGAACGGCTACGTCGCCGGCCGCAGCTCGTCGGGCACCAAGACCAACACGCCGATCATGGAGACGCCGCAGGCGGTGTCCGTCATCGGTGCCGAGCAGATCCGTGACCAGAAGCCGAACAAGCTCGACGAGGTCCTGCGCTACACCGCCGGCGTGCGCGCAGGGACTTTCGGCACGGACACGCGCAACGATTGGTGGCTGATCCGCGGCTTCAAGTCAGAGGATATCGGTCTGTTCCTCGACGGCATGCAACTGTTCTATACGTCTTACGCAAGCTGGAAGCTGCAGACCCCCAACATGGAGCGGGTCGAAGTGTTGCGCGGTCCGTCGGCAGTGCTTTACGGCGGATCGAGCCCGAGCGGCATCGTCAACGTCATCAGCAAGATGCCGCCGGCGGAGCCGATCCGCTACATCGAGGCGGGCGTCAACAATTTCGGCAACGCCTATGTCAGCTTCGACATGGGCGGCCCGGTCGCGACCAGCCCTGACAACGGCAAGCTGTTCGCACGCGTGGTCGGCCAGGTCCAGAACGGCGGTACGCAGGTCAACTTCACGCCTGACAACAACTACTTCATCGCCCCGTCGGTGACGTGGAAGCCCGATGCCGACACGACCTTCACAGTGCTGGCCTCGGCCTCGAAGCAGGATACCCGCGGCATCAACTTCCTGCCGTATCAGGGCACAGTGACCAGCGCGCCGTTCGGCAAGATCCCGACCAGCTTCTTCGTCGGCGATCCCAGTGTCGACAAGTTCACGCGCGAGCAGGAGATGCTCGGCTATCAGTTCGAGCGCCATCTCACCGACGATGTGACGTTCCGGCAGAACGCTCGCTTCGCGCATGTCGACATCACCTATCGCGGCTATGTCGGCAACGGCTGGGACAACATCAACACGGCGACGATGGGCCGCTATAACTGGTATGCGAAAAACACCGCGAACCAGGCCAATCTCGACAACCAGCTGGAGTATCGTTTCAACACCGGCGCCGTCAGGCACACGATGCTGTTCGGTGTCGATCTGCGGGGCTATCAAATCGACGATTACCAGGCCTTCGGGTTCGGTGTGCCCTCGATCAACGTCTTCAATCCGGCCTATGGAGGAGCTGAGGTTCCGCTACCCGGCTCGCCGTTCCGCAACTTCCTCATCACGCAGAAACAGGCTGGCACTTACGTTCAGGACCAGATGAAGCTCGGCAATTTCACGCTGGTGCTGAGCGGCCGCAATGACTGGGTCGAGACGACGCAGGAGGCTCGGGACACCGGCGCCAACCTCGCCAGCCGCGACGACAGCAGGTTCAGTGGTCGCGCCGGGCTGATCTACAATTTCGACAACGGCATCGCGCCCTATATCTCCTATTCGACCAGCTACAATCCAATCATCGGCCTCAATGCGACGAACCAGCTGTTCCTGCCGGAGACCGGCAAGCAGGCCGAAATCGGCGTGAAGGTCGCGCCGGTCGGATTCGACGGCTATTTCACGGTCTCGGCGTTCGACCTTGTCCGTCAGAATGTCCCGACAACGGTGCCGGGCAGCGTTCCGCTCCTGCAAAATCAGACTGGCGAGGTGACGTCGCGCGGCATCGAGCTTGAGGCGGTGGCCAACGCCACGAAGGAGCTGAAATTCATTGGTGCCTTCACGGCCTATAATCTCTTTGTGAGCAAGGATCTCGATCCGACGCTCGTCGGCAAGACGCCGACCAACACGCCCGAACTCCTGGTGTCCGGCTGGGCCGACTACACCTTCAAGGATGGTCCGCTCGCAGGGTTCGGCTTCGGAGGTGGCGTGCGCTACATCGGCTCGTCCTGGGCCGATACCGCCAACACCCTCGAGGTTCCCGCGGTCGTGCTCGGCGATCTCGCGCTCCACTATGAATGGCAGAACTGGCGGACGGCCCTCAACGTCATCAACCTGACTGACAAGGTCTATGTCGCGAGCTGCGCGTCGGCCACGTCCTGCTTCTACGGCGACCGTCGGCGCGTCACCGCCAGCGTCTCCTACAAATGGTGAGGACAGACGAGGGCAGGGCGGGAAGGCTCTGCGACTTCGAGCAACCGATCGTGGTGGTCGCCTGCCTCCGTCTCGCCGTCCGCTGATCAGCCGTCACGATGAGCTCGCGGGCCATGCCCCCCGGTCCAAAGCTCATCCGAGCGCGGCGCGCGCGACCGGCAGGTCGCCGCCGCCGCGCTCGCGGCCGGCTGGGAGCCAATCGCGGGCACATTCGCCGGACGAGCCCCGGTCCCGTGATGACGCATGGCTCCTCTGATTACTCTGAGCTGTGGACAGGTCTTTCCTGCACCTGAGGCGGCGGCACCAGCATTGGTGTCGGGGCCGCGCCGATCGGCAAATCTGTCGCCGCGACAACGGGGGAAGTTGCCCCTACGGCGCTGCACTGCCGCACCGAAAACCCGAGCATTTGGTCGGTCAGCGCGCAGCGAGTAGCTGCCTCGGCCCGAGTGCCGCAATCTCAGAACGGCTGACCTGCGAGACCGTGGCAGCCCTTGCTGGGTGGGGCGATCTGCTCCATACCAGCCGCGGGGTGATTCCGGGATTTTCACCGTTCTGGGGGCGGCAAAGGGCCTGAAAAGAGCGTGTCTTGCGCCCATTGGTGCACTGCGCTAAGGCTCAGAATAATTCCAAATCGGACGAATCCGTGGCTGTCCCGAGGCTGCGGGAAAAGGGCTCGCCAATGAGCGGCATTCTGCAGAACTATCTTCCACTCGTCGTCTTTATAGGGGTAGCGGGCCTGATCGGCCTCGTGCTGCTGATCGCGCCGTTCATCGTGGCGTTCCAGCAGCCGGATCCCGAAAAGCTGTCGGCCTACGAGTGCGGCTTCAACGCCTTCGACGACGCCCGCATGAAGTTCGACGTCCGCTTCTATCTCGTCGCCATCCTCTTCATCATCTTCGATCTCGAGGTGGCGTTTCTGTTTCCCTGGGCGGTGGCGTTCGGCAAGCTTGGCGCGACCGGCTTCTGGTCCATGGTGGTGTTCCTCGCCGTACTGACGGTCGGGTTCGCCTATGAATGGAAGAAAGGGGCCCTCGAATGGGATTGAACCCGAATACGCAGTCCGCAGGTCCGGTGATCGCACCGGCCCCGAAGGGCATTCTGGATCCGTCGACCGGCAAGCCAGTCGGGGCCAATGATCCGTTCTTCCTCGAGGTCAATTCCGAGCTGTCCGACAAGGGCTTCTTCGTGGCGGCGACCGACGACCTCATCACCTGGGCGCGTACCGGCTCGTTGATGTGGATGACCTTCGGTCTTGCCTGCTGCGCGGTCGAGATGATGCAGGTCTCGATGCCGCGCTACGACGTCGAGCGCTTCGGCTTCGCCCCGCGTGCCTCGCCGCGTCAGTCCGACGTGATGATCGTTGCGGGAACGCTGACCAACAAGATGGCGCCGGCGCTGCGCAAGGTCTACGACCAGATGCCCGAGCCGCGCTACGTCATCTCGATGGGCTCCTGCGCCAATGGCGGCGGCTATTATCACTATTCCTACTCGGTCGTGCGCGGCTGCGACCGCATCGTGCCGATCGACATCTACGTGCCGGGCTGCCCGCCCACGGCGGAGGCGCTGCTCTACGGCGTGCTGCTGCTGCAGAAGAAGATCCGGCGCACCGGCACCATCGAACGCTAAGGTTTTACGTCATGGACGACGCCAAGCTCGACGCCCTGGGGCAGACGATCGTTAGCGCGCTTCCGGGCGCCGCGACCGGTCACTCGGTGGCCTTCAACCAGCTCACCGTGGACGTCGAGGCCGCCAGGATCGTCGAGGTGGTCAAGTACCTCCGCGATGACCCGAACTGCCGGTTCGTCAACATCACCGACATCACGGCGGTGGACTATCCGGATCGCGAGAAGCGCTTCGACGTGATCTATCACTTCCTGTCGCCGACGCTGAACGCGCGCATCCGGCTCAAGGCGCAAGCCGACGAGACCACGCAGGTGCCCTCGCTGATCGACGTCTTCCCGGGCGCCGACTGGTTCGAGCGCGAAGCCTACGACCTCTACGGCGTGTTCTTCGTCGGCCATCCCGACATGCGCCGCATCCTCACCGACTACGGCTTCGAGGGCCATCCGCTGCGCAAGGATTTCCCGCTCACCGGCTTCGTCGAGGTCCGCTACGACGACCAGGAGAAGCGGGTGGTGTACGAGCCGGTCCGGCTCAACCAGGAATTCCGCAAATTCGACTTTTTGTCTCCTTGGGAAGGAGCCGACTATCCGGTGCTTCCGGGCGATGAAAAAGCGGGGCCGAAGGTCTGATCATGAACGAGCAACCGCAGAACCTCCGCAACTTCACCATCAACTTCGGACCGCAACACCCGGCGGCGCACGGCGTGCTGCGCCTTGTGCTGGAGCTGGACGGCGAAGTCGTCGAGCGCGTTGATCCGCATATCGGCCTGCTTCACCGCGGCACCGAGAAGCTGATCGAGCAGAAGACGTACTTGCAGGCGATCCCTTATTTCGACCGCCTCGATTACGTCGCGCCGATGAACCAGGAGCACGCCTTTTGCCTCGCCGCAGAAAAGCTGCTCGGCATCGAGGTGCCGCGCCGCGGCCAGCTGATCCGCGTGCTCTATTGCGAGATCGGCCGCATCCTCTCGCATCTGCTCAACGTCACCACGCAGGCGATGGACGTCGGCGCGCTGACCCCGCCGCTGTGGGGCTTCGAAGAGCGCGAGAAGCTGATGGTGTTCTACGAGCGCGCCTCGGGCAGCCGCATGCATGCGGCTTATTTCCGTATCGGCGGCGTGCATCAGGACCTGCCGCAGAAGCTGGTCGACGACATCGAGGCCTGGTGCGATCCGTTCCTCAAGGTGGTCGACGATCTCGACCGTCTGCTCACCGCCAACCGCATCTTCAAGCAGCGCAACGTCGATATCGGCGTGGTGCCGCTGAAGGAAGCCTGGGAATGGGGTTTCTCGGGTGTGATGGTGCGCGGCTCGGGTGCGGCCTGGGACTTGCGCAAGTCGCAGCCCTATGAATGCTACGCCGAGATGGATTTCGACATCCCGATCGGCAAGAACGGTGACTGCTACGACCGCTATTTGATCCGCATGGAAGAGATGCGCCAGTCCGTGCGCATCATGAAGCAGTGCATCCAGAAGCTGAACGCGCCCGACGGCAAGGGCCCGGTCGTCGTCGAAGACAACAAGGTCGCGCCGCCGCGCCGCGGCGAGATGAAGCGCTCGATGGAAGCGCTGATCCACCACTTCAAGCTCTACACCGAAGGCGTCCACGTGCCGGCCGGCGAGGTCTACGCCGCGGTCGAGGCGCCCAAGGGCGAGTTCGGCGTCTATCTCGTCGCCGACGGCACCAACAAGCCCTACAAGTGCAAGATCCGCGCGCCGGGCTTTGCGCATCTGCAGGCCATGGACCACATCTGCCGCGGCCATCTGCTCGCCGACGTCTCGGCGATCCTCGGCTCGCTCGACATCGTGTTCGGAGAGGTCGATCGGTGATGGCGCAGGCGCCGATCCAGTTTGACCGTGCCTCGGGGGCCCTTGAAGGGGCCAACCTGTGGGAGCGGACGGCTGCCTTGGCGCTGGTGACGGGATCGAAGATCTCCTCGCACTTCTCGCACATGGGCTACATCGCCTGCGCGAATTTGCTGCGCAAGACGCTGCCCGAGCGCAACATCGCGATCAGGCTCAATCCCGACGCGGTGTTCGAATTCCCTTACGGCGACGGCTATTGGAGCAAGCTGCTCAACCGCTCCTACATTTACGAGGACGAGCTCGAGCTCTTGTTCGCCGATTCTATCGACGTCGACTACACGCTGCTCGATTGCGGCGCCAATTACGGTTATTGGTCGGTGCTGGTCTCGAGTAAGCCGTTCGGCGCGCACAAGGCGATTGCGATCGAGCCGTCGGGCCAGAACTATTCGAAGCTCGCCAACAATGCCCGCATCAACGCTGGCCGCTTCGAGACCATGAAATGCGCCATCGGCGCGGCGCGCGGCACCGCGCGCCTGTCGGGCACCAAGCACGAGGCCTTCAGCATCGCCGGCGATCAGTCGGTGGGCGGCGAGGAGGTCCCGGTGATCGCGCTCGACGATCTGATCGATGACGGCAAGATCGCTGCGAGCGGCAAGTACCTCATCAAGCTCGACGTCGAGGGCGTCGAGATCGAGGCGATCAAGGGCGGGGCGCGACTGCTGCAGGCCGACAGCGTCATCATGTGCGAGGAGCACGGCAGCGACCGTTCTCACGCCGTGTCGCGCTTCATCCTCGAACAGACCCCGCTGAAGCTGATCGTGTTCGATCCGCGCAGCAACCGCATGGAGACCGTGACCGAGCTGTCGATCCTCGACCGCATCAAGGTCTCGACCCACGTCGGCTACAACGTTTTCGGCACCGCAAGCGCATTCTGGCAGGACAGGATCGAGGCCATGAACGCCAAGAACCTGGATACCAAAAATCTGAATGCCAAGAATCTGAATGCCAAGTCCGCGCGCCGCATGCAGTGAGAGATTGAAGAGATGTCCGTTCGCCGATTAGCACCGAAGGAAGTCCAGCCCGCGAGCTTTGCGTTCACGGAGGAGAACCTCGCATTCGCCCGGCAGCAGATCGCGAAATATCCCGAAGGCCGTCAGGCCTCCGCCGTCATCGCCATCCTCTGGCGTGCGCAGGAGCAGAACGAGGGTTGGGTGTCGGAAGCCGCGATCCGCGTCATCGCCGACATGCTCGACATGCCCTATATCCGCGTGCTGGAAGTCGCGACCTTCTACACCATGTTCCAGCTCGCCCCCGTCGGCAAGAAGGCCCACGTCCAGGTCTGCGGCACCACGCCGTGCCGGCTACGCGGCGCCGAGGATCTGATCCACGTCTGCGAGCACCGCATCCATCACGAGCCCTTCCATCTCTCCAAGGACGGCAATTTCAGCTGGGAGGAGGTGGAGTGCCTGGGCGCCTGCGTGAACGCGCCGATGGTGCTGATCGGCAAGGACACCTATGAGGACCTGACCAAGGAAAGCTTTGGCAAGGTGCTCGATGGCTTCGCTTCGGGCAATCCGCCCAAGCCCGGTCCGCAGAACGGCCGCCAATTCTCGGCGCCGATATCAGGACCGACCACGCTCAAGGAGATCACCTGATGCGTGATCTCGCCATAACCGGAGGGACCGCGGCCGTGAAGAAATGGGGCTTTGTCGCCATGCACGCCGCGATCGCGGCTGCTTTCATGTTCCTGCTGCAGCGTTTCTTCATGAACGCCTCGCAGGAGACCAGTCTGCTCTGGGCGCTGTTCTTCGCCGTCTGCGCCGCCGGACTTGCCTACAAGCAGTCCATTCGTTGATCGGAAAGCACTGATATGCTCGAGGACAAGGACCGCATCTTCAAGAACCTCTACGGCCTCCATGATTGGGGGCTCGAGGGTGCGCGGCGTCGTGGCGCTTGGGATGGCACCAAGAACATCATCGACAAGGGCCGCGACTGGATCATCAACGAGATGAAGGCCTCGGGCCTGCGCGGCCGCGGCGGCGCCGGCTTCCCGACCGGTCTCAAGTGGTCCTTCATGCCGAAGGAATCGACCGACGGCCGTCCGAGCTATCTCGTCGTCAACGCCGACGAATCCGAGCCCGGCACCTGCAAGGACCGCGAGATCATGCGGCATGATCCGCATCTGTTGGTCGAGGGCTGCCTGATCGCGAGCTTCGCGATGAATGCGCATGCCTGCTACATCTATGTCCGCGGCGAGTTCATCCGCGAGCGCGAGCGCCTTCAAGCCGCGATCGACCAGGCCTACGAGGCCAAGCTGATCGGCAAGGACAATCTCAACGGCTGGCCGTTCGACCTCTACGTCGCCCACGGCGCCGGCGCCTATATCTGCGGCGAGGAGACCGCGCTGCTCGAAAGCCTCGAGGGCAAGAAGGGCCAGCCGCGGCTGAAGCCGCCGTTCCCGGCGAATGTCGGTCTGTTCGGCTGCCCGACCACCGTCAACAACGTCGAGTCCATCGCCGTTGCGCCCGATATCCTGCGCCGCGGCGCGGCGTGGTTCGCCGGCATCGGCCGCCCGAACAATGTCGGCACCAAGCTGTTCTGCATCTCCGGCCATGTCGAGCGGCCCTGCAACGTCGAAGAGGCCATGGGCATCCCGTTCCGTGAGCTGATCGAGAAGCATTGCGGCGGCATTCGCGGCGGCTGGGACAACCTCAAGGCCGTGATCCCCGGCGGCTCGTCGGTGCGCATGGTGCCGGCCGAGCAGATCATCGACACGCCGATGGATTTCGATAGCTTGAGCAAGCTGCGCTCGGGCCTCGGCACCGCCGCGGTGATCGTAATGGACAAGTCGACCGACCTGATCCGTGCGATCGCCCGCATCTCCTATTTCTACAAGCACGAGAGCTGCGGCCAGTGCACGCCGTGCCGCGAGGGCACGGGCTGGATGTGGCGCGTGCTGACCCGCATGGCCGAAGGCCGCGCCCACAAACGCGAGATCGACATGCTGCTCGAGGTCACCAAGCAGGTCGAAGGCCACACCATCTGCGCGCTCGGCGACGCCGCGGCCTGGCCGATCCAGGGCCTGATCACGCACTTCCGCCACGAGATCGAAGCGCGCATCGACCAATATTCGCACAAGGCCGATGTCGATGACATCGGCGTCCGCGATCCCGTGAACATGGTCGCGGCGGAGTAAGAGACATGACCAAGCTCATCATCGACGGCAAAGAGATCGATGTCCCCGCCGAGTACACGCTGCTTCAGGCGTGCGAGGCGGCCGGCGCCGAGATTCCGCGCTTCTGCTATCACGAGCGGCTGTCGATCGCCGGCAATTGCCGGATGTGTCTCGTCGAGGTGAAGGGCGGCCCGAAGCCGGTCGCGAGCTGCGCCTGGGGCGTGCGCGATTGCCGTCCGGGCCCCAAGGGCGAGCCGCCGGAGATTTCGACGCGTTCGCCGATGGTGAAGAAGGCACGCGAAGGCGTGATGGAATTCCTTCTGATCAACCATCCCTTGGACTGCCCGATCTGCGACCAGGGCGGCGAGTGCGACCTGCAGGACCAAGCGATGGGCTATGGTGTCGACACCAGCCGCTTCGCCGAGAACAAGCGCGCGGTCGAGGACAAATATCTCGGCGCGCTGGTCAAGACCTCGATGAACCGCTGCATCCAGTGCACGCGCTGCGTCCGCTTTTCGGCGGAAGTCGCCGGCGCGCCCGAGATGGGCGCCACGGGCCGCGGCGAGGACATGGAGATCACGACCTATCTCGAGCACGCGCTGACGTCCGAATTGCAGGGCAACCTCGTCGACATCTGCCCGGTCGGCGCGCTCACCTCGAAGCCCTATGCCTTCGCGGCGCGCCCGTGGGAGCTCGGCAAGACCCAGTCGATCGACGTCATGGACGGCGTCGGCTCTGCGATCCGCGTCGACACCCGCGGCCGCGAGGTGATGCGGATCCTGCCGCGCATCAACGAGGCCGTGAACGAGGAGTGGATCTCCGACAAGACCCGGCACGTGGTCGATGGCCTGCGCACCCAGCGTCTCGACCGGCCCTATATCCGCGAAGCCGGCAAGCTGCGCGCAGCGAGCTGGACCGAGGCCTTCGCTGCGATCGCCGCCAAGGCGGCGCGCACCGACGGCAAGCGCATCGGCGCGATCGCAGGCGATCTCGCCGGCGTCGAGGAGATGTTCGCGCTGAAGGACCTGCTCGGCAAATACGGCTCGAGCAATCTGGCGGTGCAAGGCGGCGATGCCTTCGATCCCGCGCTCGGCCGCGGCTCCTACATCTTCAATCCGACGCTCGCCGGCGTCGAGCAGGCCGACGCGCTGCTCATCATCGGCGCGAACCCGCGGAAAGAGGCGGCCGTGTTCAACGCCCGCATCCGCAAGCGCTGGCGCGCCGGCGGCTTCAAGGTCGGCGTGATCGGTGCCAAGGCCGACCTGACCTATGATTTCGACCATCTCGGTGCCGGTACCGAGACGCTGGCCGAGCTCGCGGCCGGCAAGCATTCCTTCATGGACGTGCTGAAGAACGCTGAGAAACCGATCATCCTGGTCGGTGCGGGCGCGGCCGCCCGTCACGACGGCGCCGCCATTCTCGCCGCCAGCGCCAAGCTCGCGCTCGATGTCGGCGCAGTCAAGGACGGCTGGAACGGTTTTGGCGTGCTGCACGAGACCGCCTCGCGCGTCGGCGCGCTCGACATCGGCTTTGCCGCAACCAGCGGCGGCCTCAATGCTGCGCAGATGACGACCTTCGGCACGCTCGACTTGCTGTTCCTGCTCGGCGCCGACGAGATCAAGGCGCCGGACGGCACTTTCGTCGTCTATATCGGCACCCATGGTGATCGCGGCGCACACCGCGCCGACGTCATCCTGCCGGCGGCCGCCTACACCGAGAAATCCGCGATCTACGTCAACACCGAAGGCCGCGTGCAGATGACGGGCCGCGCCGCGTTCCCGCCGGGCGAGGCCCGCGAGGACTGGGCGATCATCCGCGCGCTGTCGGAAGCGCTCGGCAAGAAGCTCGGCTACGACTCGCTTGCGCAGCTGCGCCAGGCGATGTTCAAGGCCGTGCCGCATCTCATCCGTCTCGACCAGATCGAGGCCGGCTCGGCCGACCAGATCAAGAAGCTGGCGGGGAAGGGCGGCTCGCCCGAGAAGGCGCCGTTCAAGCCTCTGGTCGAGGACTTCTATTTGACCAACCCAATCGCGCGTGCGTCCGCCGTGATGGCGGAATGCTCGCGCCTCGCCTCCGGGCAGATGCTGACCGCAGCGGAGTGAGCGTGATCTGATGGAATTCTTCGAAAGCGCATTCTGGACCGGGTTCCTCTGGCCGCTGATCATCATGGTCGCGCAGAGCGTTCTCGTGCTCGTCGTCCTGCTGGTCGCGATCGCCTACATCCTGCTCGCCGACCGCAAGATCTGGGCGGCGGTGCAGATCCGGCGCGGCCCGAACGTGGTCGGCCCGTGGGGCCTGCTGCAGTCCTTCGCCGACCTGCTGAAGTTCGTGCTGAAGGAGCCGATCATCCCGGCCGGCGCCAACAAGGGCGTGTTTCTTCTTGCTCCCTTGGTCTCATGCGTGCTCGCGCTCGCCGCCTGGGCCGTGATCCCGACCAATCTCGGCTGGGTGATCGCCGACATCAATGTCGGCGTCCTCTTCATCTTCGCGATCTCGTCGCTGTCGATCTACGGCATCATCATGGCCGGCTGGTCGTCGAACTCGAAATACCCCTTCCTCGCCGCGCTGCGCTCGGCCGCGCAGATGGTGTCCTACGAAGTCTCGATCGGCTTCGTCATCATCACCGTGCTGCTCTGCGCCGGCACGCTGAACCTGACGGCGGTGGTCGAGGCCCAGCACGCGCGTGGCCTCGCCAGCCTGATCGGGCTGCCGCAGCTGACGATCCTGAATTGGTACGTCTGGCCGCTGTTCCCGATGTTCGTGGTGTTCTACGTCTCGGCGCTGGCGGAAACCAACCGTCCGCCATTCGACCTCGTCGAAGCCGAATCCGAGCTCGTCGCCGGCTTCATGGTCGAGTACGGCTCGACGCCGTACCTCTTGTTCATGCTCGGCGAGTATGTCGCAATCGTCACGATGTGTGCGCTGGCGACCATCCTGTTCCTCGGAGGCTGGCTGCCGCCGGTGGACCTGCCGCCCTTCAACTGGGTGCCGGGGATCATCTGGTTCTCGCTGAAATTGTTCTTCATGTTCTTCCTGTTCGCGATGGCGAAGGCGATCGTGCCGCGCTACCGCTACGATCAATTGATGCGCCTCGGCTGGAAGGTGTTCCTGCCGCTGTCGCTGGCGATGGTGATCGTGGTGGCCGGCGTGCTGCATTTCGCCGGCATCGCGCCGAAGTGAGGGCCGTCATGGGTATCAACGTCAACGCCACTGCACGCTCGCTTCTGCTGTCGGAATTCGTCTCGGCGTTCTTCCTCGCCATGCGTTATTTCTTCCAGCCGAAGCCGACGCTGAACTATCCGTTCGAGAAGGGCCCGATCTCGCCCCGCTTCCGCGGCGAGCACGCGCTGCGGCGCTATCCGAACGGCGAAGAGCGCTGCATCGCCTGCAAGCTGTGCGAGGCGGTCTGCCCGGCGCAGGCCATCACCATCGAGGCCGGCCCGCGCCGCAACGACGGCACCCGCCGCACCGTGCGCTACGACATCGACATGGTGAAGTGCATCTATTGCGGCCTCTGCCAGGAGGCCTGTCCGGTCGATGCCATCGTCGAGGGCCCGAACTTCGAGTTCGCGACCGAGACCCGCGAGGAACTCTATTATGACAAGGCCAAGCTGCTCGCCAACGGCGACCGCTGGGAACGCGAGATCGCCAAGGCGATCGAGCTCGACGCGCCGTACCGGTGAGGTGAGGGCATGATCCTTCCCGCGCTGTTCTTTTATCTCTTCGCCGGCGTCTGCGTCGCCTCGGCCGTGATGGTGATTGTCTCGCGCAATCCCGTGCACTCCGTGCTGTACCTGATCCTGGCCTTCGTCAACGCCTCTGGCCTGTTCGTGCTGATGGGCGCCGAGTTCCTCGGCATGATGCTGATCGTCGTCTATGTCGGCGCGGTCGCGGTGCTGTTCCTGTTCGTGATCATGATGCTCGACGTCGACTTCCTCGAGCTGCGCGAGGGCTTCATCGAGTACCTGCCAGTCGGCCTCGTGATCGGCGGCATCTTCATGTTCGAGTTGCTGCTCACCGTCGGCTTCTGGGTCATCAATCCCGGCGTCTCCAAGACGATCACGGCGGCGATCCCGGCCAACGTCAGCAACACCGAGGCGCTCGGTCTCGTGCTCTATACGAAGTACATCCACTACTTCCAGCTCTCGGGCATGGTGCTCCTGGTCGCCATGATCGGCGCCATCGTGCTGACGCTGCGCCACAAGGAGAAGGTCAAGCGGCAGGACATCAACGTTCAGAACGCGCGCACGCCCGACATCGCGATGGCGGTGCGCAAGGTGGCGCCGGGGCAGGGGCTCTCGGACGCGGATGCGGCGGAGTGGGTGAAATGACGATCGGGCTCGGACATTATCTGGCGGTCGGCGCGATCCTGTTCACGCTCGGCATCCTCGGCATCTTCCTGAACCGCAAGAACATCATCGTCATCCTGATGTCGATCGAGCTGATCCTGCTCTCGGTCAACATCAACCTCGTGGCGTTCTCGAGCTTCCTCGGCGACATCGTCGGCCAGGTCTTCGCGCTGCTGGTGCTGACGGTCGCGGCTGCCGAAGCTGCGATCGGTCTCGCCATCCTGGTGGTCTATTTCCGCAACCGCGGCTCGATCGCGGTTGAGGACGTCAATCTGATGAAGGGCTGAGCGCATGATCCGGAAAAGTGGACGCCGGTTTTCCGATCAGATCATGCGGAAAGAGTAAGTCATGGTTCAGGCAATTGTCTTTCTGCCTCTGCTGGGCGCCATTCTGGCTGGCCTGATCGCGCTGTTCGGCGCGCATGCCCGCAACCCCTCGGGCGACGAGCTCGAGCATCACGGCGACCACGGCCATGGCGCTCATGCCCATGCGTCCGACAAGATCAACGAGGATGCCTCCGTCATCCACGAGAGCCATCACGACGACGCTCACGACGATCACGGCCATGCCCCGACCGAGCCGCCGGCAGCGGGCTCGCGCGCAGCCGAGCTGATCACCACCGGGCTGCTGTTCGTCTCGGCGGCCTTGTCCTGGATGACGCTGGTCGACGTCGGCTTCATGCATCACGACTACAGGATCCAGCTGCTGCCCTGGATCTTCTCCGGCGATCTCCAGGTCTGGTGGACGCTGCGCGTCGATACGCTCACGGCCGTGATGCTGGTAGTGGTGACGACCGTCTCCTCGCTCGTGCACCTCTATTCCATCGGCTACATGGACGAGGACCCGAACCGGCCGCGTTTCTTCGGCTATCTCTCGCTGTTCACCTTCGCCATGCTGATGCTGGTGACGGCGGACAATTTGGTGCAGCTGTTCTTCGGCTGGGAAGGCGTGGGTCTCGCCAGCTATCTCTTGATCGGCTTCTGGTACCAGAAGCCGTCGGCGAACGCCGCCGCCATCAAGGCCTTCGTGGTCAACCGCGTCGGCGACTTCGGCTTCGCGCTCGGCATCTTCGCGGTCTTCATGCTGGTCGGCTCGACCGACTTCGAGACCATCTTCCACGCCGCGCCCGGCCTCACCGGCAAGACCATCAACTTCCTCGGCTGGCACGCCGACGCGCTGACCCTGACCTGCCTGTTGCTGTTCATGGGCGCGATGGGCAAGTCCGCCCAGTTCCTGCTGCACACCTGGTTGCCGGACGCGATGGAAGGCCCGACCCCGGTGTCGGCGCTGATCCACGCCGCGACCATGGTTACCGCCGGCGTCTTCATGGTGGCGCGCCTGTCGCCGCTGTTCGAGCTCGCTCCGAATGCCCAGGCCGTCGTGATGTTCTTCGGCGCGACCACGGCGTTCTTTGCCGCGACCATCGGCCTCGTCCAGAACGACATCAAGCGCATCGTCGCCTATTCGACCTGTTCGCAGCTCGGCTACATGTTCGTGGCGATGGGGGCGGGGGCCTATTCGGTCGGCATGTTCCACCTGTTCACCCACGCCTTCTTCAAGGCGCTGCTGTTCCTAGGCTCCGGCTCGGTGATCTACGCGATGCACCACGAGCAGGACATCCGCAACATGGGCGGCCTCTGGAAGAAGATTCCCTACACCTATGCGGTGATGGTGGTCGGCACGCTGGCGCTGACCGGCTTCCCGCTCACCGCCGGCTACTTCTCCAAGGACGCGATCATCGAGTCCGCCTACGCCTCGCACAATCCGTTCGCGGTGTACGGCTTCCTGATGACGATCATCGCCGCCGGCCTGACCTCGTTCTACTCCTGGCGCCTGATCTTCAAGACCTTCCACGGCGAGCCGCATGACGAGCATCATTACGAGGCCGCGCATGAGGCTCCGCTCTGGATCCTGATCCCGATCGGCGTGCTCGCAGTCGGCTCGTTCGTCGCCGGCCTGCCGTTCAAGGAGCTGTTCGCCGGTCACGGGGTCGAGGAGTTCTTCCGCGAGTCCGTGAAGATGAACCCGCACATCATCGAGGAGATGCATCACATCCCGCAGACCATCGCCTTCCTGCCGACGGTGATGATGGTGCTGGGCTTCCTCGTCTCCTACCTGTTCTACATCCGCCGGCCCTATCTGCCGGTCGAGCTCGCGAACACCCAGCCGATGCTGTACCAGTTCCTGCTCAACAAATGGTACTTCGACGAGCTCTACGACATCATCTTCGTCCGTCCGGCGAAGTGGATCGGCTACCAGCTCTGGAAGAAGGGCGACGGCTTCATCATCGACGGCTTCGGCCCCGACGGCGTCTCGGCCCGCGTGCTGGACGTCACCCGCAACGTCGTCAAGATCCAGACCGGCTATCTCTATCACTATGCATTCGCCATGCTGATCGGCGCCGCCGGCCTGATCACCTGGTTCATGTTCGGCTTTGGAGGCCAGTAAATGACAACCTGGCCCATTCTTTCGGTCACGACGTTCCTGCCCCTGGTCGGCGCGCTGATCGTCTATCTGAGCCGCGGTGACGACGAGGCGGCGCGGCGCAATTCGCGCTGGATCGCGCTCTGGACCACGCTGATCACCTTCGCGGTGTCGGTGATCCTGGTCATGCGCTTCGACCCCAGCAACCCCGACTTCCAGTTCGTCGAGAAGGCGAACTGGCTCGCCACCGGCATCACCTACCACATGGGCGTCGACGGCATCTCGCTGCCGCTCGTGATCCTCACCACCGCCGTGATGCCGTTCTGCATCGTCGCGAGCTGGAAGGCGATCACCAACCGCGTCCGCGAATACATGATGGCGTTCCTGATCCTGGAAACGCTGATGATCGGCACCTTCTCGGCGCTCGATCTCGTGCTGTTCTACCTGTTCTTCGAGGGCGGCCTGATCCCGATGTTCCTGATCATCGGCGTCTGGGGCGGTCCGCGCCGGGTCTATGCCTCGTTCAAGTTCTTTCTCTACACGCTGCTCGGCTCGGTCCTGATGCTGCTCGCCATCATGGCGCTGTACTGGAACGGCGGCACCACTGATATCCCGACCCTGATGCACACCGCGGTGCCGCGGTCGTTGCAGACCTGGGCGTGGCTCGCCTTCTTCGCGTCCTTTGCGGTGAAGATGCCGATGTGGCCGGTGCACACCTGGCTTCCCGATGCGCACGTCGAAGCACCGACCGCAGGCTCCGTGGTCCTCGCCGCGATCCTCCTGAAGATGGGCGGCTACGGCTTCCTGCGCTTCTCGCTGCCGATGTTCCCGCTGGCCTCGCACGACTTCGCGCCGCTGGTCTTCACGCTTTCGGCCATCGCCATCATCTACACCTCGCTGGTCGCCCTGATGCAGGAGGACATGAAGAAGCTGATCGCGTACTCCTCGGTCGCGCATATGGGCTTTGTCACCATGGGCATCTTCGCCGGCACCATGCAGGGCGTCGCCGGCGGCGTGTTCCAGATGATCTCGCACGGCATCGTCTCCGGCGCGCTGTTCCTCTGCGTCGGCGTCGTCTACGACCGCCTGCACACCCGCGAGATCGCGGCCTATGGCGGCCTCGTCAACCGGATGCCGCTCTATGCGATGACCTTCATGGTGTTCACCATGGCCAATGTCGGTCTGCCCGGCACCAGCGGCTTCGTCGGCGAGTTCATGACGCTGCTCGGCACCTTCAAGGTCTCGATCCCGACCGCGTTCTTCGCCAGCTTCGGCGTGATCCTCTCGGCGGCCTACGCACTATGGCTCTATCGCAAGGTCGTGTTCGGGGCGCTGGTTAAGCCGCAGCTGGCGAGCATGAAGGATCTCACCTTGCGGGAGTGCGTCATTCTATTCCCGATGATCGCGCTGACGATCCTGTTCGGCGTCTATCCGAAGCCGGTGCTCGACATGTCGGCCGCCTCGGTCCAGCAACTCGTCAACAATTACAACACCGCCGTGACGGCCGTGAAGGCCGCCGCACTGCTCCAGTGATCGGGCAGGTCAGGATATCGCCATGAGCTTTTCGACTGCAGGTTATCAACTGGCGCCGGTGCTGCCCGAGCTCGTGCTCGCGGTCGGCGCGATGGCGCTTCTGATGCTCGGCGCCTATCGCGGGCAGGAGACGACCAGGACCGTGACGTCGCTGGCGGTGGTGCTCCTGATCGTGGTCGGCGCGCTCGTCTACATGCAGCCCGCGGGAAAGCAGGTAACATTCGGTGGCAGCTTCATCGTCGACGACTTCGCCCGCTTCATGAAGATCCTGGCCCTGATCGGCTCGGCCGTGACGCTCGTCCTGTCGACCGAGTTCCTGTCAGACCCGTCGCGCCGGATTTTCGAATACGCCATCCTCGTGCTGCTCTCGACGCTCGGCATGATGGTGCTGATCTCGGCCGGCGACCTGATCTCGCTCTATCTCGGCCTCGAATTGATGTCGCTGGCGCTCTATGTCGTCGCGGCCTCGAACCGCGACAACGCCAAGTCGACCGAAGCCGGCCTGAAGTACTTCGTGCTCGGCGCGCTGTCCTCGGGCATGCTGCTGTACGGGGCGTCGCTGGTCTATGGCTTCACCGGCACGGTGAGCTTCACCGGCATTGCCGCGGCCGCGACGGTCTCGAATGTCGGCCTCGTCTTCGGCCTGGTCTTCCTGCTCGTCGGCCTCTGCTTCAAGGTCTCGGCCGTGCCGTTCCACATGTGGACGCCTGACGTCTACGAGGGTGCGCCGACCCCGGTCACCGCCTTCTTCGCGTCCGCGCCGAAGGTCGCCGCGCTCGCCGTCTTCACCCGCGTGACGCTCACCGCATTCCCCGGCATCGTCTCGCAATGGCAGCAGATCCTGGTCTTCGTGTCGATCGCCTCGATGGCGCTCGGCTCCTTCGCCGCGATCGGCCAGAGCAACATCAAGCGCCTGATGGCCTATTCGTCGATCGGCCACATGGGCTTTGCGCTGGTCGGCCTTGCCTCCGGCACGGTGGAAGGCGCACAGGGCGTGTTGATGTACATCGTGATCTATGTCGCGATGACGCTCGGCTCGTTCTCGATCATTCTCGCCATGAAGCGCAACGGTCAGGCCGTGGAGCAGATCAGCGATTTCGCCGGCCTGTCGCGCACCAATCCGCTGCTCGCCTTCATGTTCGCGATGCTGCTGTTCTCGCTCGCCGGCATTCCGCCGCTCGCCGGCTTCTTCGCCAAATGGTACGTCTTCGTCGCCGCCATCAAGGCGAACCTGTTCACGCTTGCCGTCATCGGCGTGCTGACCAGCGTTGTCGGCGCCTACTATTATCTCGCGATCGTCAAGACGATGTATTTCGACGAGCCGGCGGGCCGGGTCGATCCGGTCCGCATCGAAGTGCGGACGGTGCTGGCGGTCGCTGGCCTGTTCAACCTGCTGTTTGCGCTGTTCGCGGGGCCCGTGGTGAGCGTCGCCTCCGCCGCGGCAAAGTCGTTGTTCTAGGATGGCCTTCGCGCTCGGTCCTCGCGCATCGGCTGCGGGCTACAGGCTCGCGGCGTTCGAACGGACCGGCTCGACCAATACCGAGGCGATCGAACACGCCAGGGCCGGCGAGCGCGGCCCGATGTGGTTCGTCACGTCCGAGCAGACCGCCGGCCGCGGCCGGCGCCAGCGCGCCTGGATCGCGCCGCGCGGCAATCTCGCTGCCAGCATCCTCGAAGTCATGGACGTTGCCCCCGCCGTCGCCGCCACGCTCGGCTTTGCCGCGGGGCTGGCCGAGGAGGCGGCGCTGGAGAAGGTGAGCCTCGAGGCCGCGCTCCGTCTCGGCGAAGGCCGGCCCCGCTACGCGCTGAAATGGCCGAATGACGTGCTCGCCGGCGGCAAGAAGCTGGTCGGCATTGGCCTCGAGGCCGAGGCCGTCGGTGGCGGCCTTGCCGTCGTGGTCGGTATCGGGACCAATGTGGTCGCCGCGCCCGAGGGCACCCCGACGCCCGCGGTGTCGCTGGCCGCCCTCGGCGTCCAGATCAGCGCCGAGGAGCTATTCATGGCGCTGTCGGATGCCTGGGTCGAGTTCCGCGGCATCTGGGACAATGGCCGCGGCTTTGCCGAGATCCGCAGGCTCTGGCTGGAGCGCGCCGCCGGCCTCGGCGAAAAGGTTGCCATCCACACGGGAACCATGACGCTGGAAGGTGTTTTTGACACGATCGACGACACCGGCTGCCTGATCGTCCGCACCGCGGAGGGCCGCCTCGTGCCGGTGGCGGCCGGCGAGGTGTTCTTCGGCCCCGTCGCCTCGGTGGGAGCAGCGTGATGGCAAGGCCGGACGAATTGGTGTTTGCGCCGCTCGGCGGCGTCGGCGAGATCGGCATGAACCTGTCGATCTACGGCCTCGGCAACCGTCACCAGCGCGCCTGGCTTGCAGTCGATCTCGGCGTCTCCTTCGGCGATGAGGAGCATCTGCCCGGCATCGATCTGATCATGCCCGACATCTCCTTCCTGGAGAAGGAGCGCAAGAACCTGATGGGCCTCGTGCTGACCCACGCCCATGAGGATCATTTCGGCGCCATCATCGACCTCTGGCCGAAGCTGAAATGCCCGATCTACGCCACCAGGTTCAGCGCCGCGCTGTTCGAGGCCAAATGCGCCGCCGAGCGCAACGCGCCCGAGATTCCGGTCACCGTGGTGCCCTCAGGCGGCCGTGTCGATATCGGTCCGTTCAACGTCGAGTTCATTCCGGTCGCGCATTCGATTCCGGAAGCGCATGCGCTGGCGATCCACACCGACGCCGGCATCGTGCTGCACACCGGCGACTGGAAGATCGACCCGACCCCGACGCTTGGAGCCGCGACCGACGAGAAGCGGCTGCGGGAATTGGGCGAGCAGGGCGTGCTCGCCTTGATCGGCGATTCCACCAATGCCGTGCGCGACGGCCGTTCGCCCTCCGAGGCCGAGGTCGCCCGAACCATCATCGACCTCGTCAAATCCGCCAAGGGCCGCGTCGCGGTGACGACGTTCGCCTCCAACGTCGCCCGCGTCAAAGCGGTGGCTGACGCCGCGAGGGCCGCGGACCGCGAGGTCGTCGTGGTCGGCCGCGCCATGGAGCGCGTGGTGCAGGTCGCGCGCGAGACCGGTTATCTCGAGGGCGTGCAGAATTTCCGCTCGCCCGAGGTCTATGGCCACCTGCCGCAGGACAAGGTGCTGGCGCTGTGCACGGGAAGCCAGGGCGAGCCGCGCGCCGCGCTGGCCCGCATCGCCAATGACGACCATCCTGAAATCACGCTGAACCGCGGCGACAGCGTCATCTTCTCCTCGCGCACCATTCCCGGCAACGAGAAGGCGGTCGGCTCGATCATCAACAATCTGGTGCTGCAGGGCGTCGAGGTCATCACCGACCGCGATGCGCTGGTCCACGTCTCCGGCCATCCCCGTCGCGACGAGCTGCGCGATATGATCTCCTGGGTGAAGCCGCAGATCCTGATCCCGGTCCACGGCGAGGCCCTGCACTTGCATGAGCACGCCAAGCTCGCCCGCGCCGCCGGCGTGCCGCGCGTGCTGGTCTGCCGCAACGGTGACCTCGTCAAGCTCGGCCCGGGCGATCCCGGCATCGTCGGCGAGGTGCCGTCGGGACGTCTGTACAAGGACGGCACGATCCTGGAAGACTCCAAGTCCCGTGCCGTCGTGGAGCGGCGCCGCATGGGCTTTTCTGGCTGCGCCTTCGTCGCCATCGCCATGAACGCGCAGGGTGAGCTCGCCGGTGATCCCGAGCTCGATTTGGTCGGCATCCCCGAGAAGAACAGGGCCGGCGAGACCTTCGACGACATCGTCTTCGATGCCGTGATGTCGACCATCGAAGGCCTGCCGAGGGCGCGCCGGCGCGATCCGGACGCCTTGGCCGAGTCGGTGCGACGCGCTGTCCGGGCCGTGATCAACGAACATTGGGGCAAAAAGCCCCCCTGTCTGGTACATGTACTGACGGTATAGGGAGGGGAACATGTTGGGCCGGCTCAACCATGTCGCGATCGCGACCAGGGACGCGGTCAAGGCCGCGAAGATCTACGGTGCGGCCTTCGGCGCCCAGATTTCCGAGGCCGTGCCGCTGCCCGAGCACGGCGTCACCACCGTGTTCGCGACCCTGCCCAACACCAAGATCGAGTTCATCGAGCCGCTCGGCGAGGCCTCGCCGATCGCAAAGTTCATCGAGCGCAATCCCGACGGTGGCATCCATCACGTCTGCTACGAGGTCGTCGACATCATCGCCTCGCGCGACACGTTGGTGAAGGAGGGCGCGAGGGTGCTCGGCGACGGCGTGCCGAAGATCGGCGCCCACGGCAAGCCGGTGCTGTTCCTGCACCCGAAGGATTTCTCCGGCGCCCTCGTCGAGATCGAGCAGGCATAGGGCCGCGTCATGGCCATCCAGATTTCAACCTGGCTCGCGATCTATTTCGTACTCTGGTGGGTCATGCTGTTCGTGACGCTGCCGTTCGGCGTGCGCAGCCAGCACGAGGACGGTGTTGGCGCGCCCGGCACCGATCCCGGTGCTCCCATCCTCACCCGTATGGGGCACAAGCTGATCTGGACCACGATCATCTCGGCAATCGTGTTCGGCATTGGCCTTGCGGCCTATCATGCCGGCTATCTCTCGATCGAGCGCCTGTCGAAGATGATGGGAATGCCATTTTAAGTTTTGATTGGCGTTGTTATGGGGTCAAAAATGACATTTCAGCGTATCGTCATTGCGCTTCTGGTGCTGATCGTCGCAGGGCTCGGTGCCATCGGCTATTTCGAATGGCGGATGGCGGTGCAGGTGCGCACCCTGAAGGCGTTCGTTGAGGGCTATGTCTTCAACGAGGCCGTGCTGGCCTGCGAGCAGGCCAAAAGCTCGACGCCGTTCAAATGGAACGGCGGCAAGAGCACCTCGGTGATCGGCCTGAACTCGGTCAAGACGGACAAATACACGGTTAGCGCCAGCTACACGCTGGTCGCGGACAGCGTCTATTGCGACTACGATCCGATCAAGAGAAAGGCCGACATCGGCTCCAGCTTCCTGGAGCGGGAGACTTTCTAGCTAGATCGCGCGGCGCTGCCGGCCGGCGAAGAGACCGTAAACAAACAGCACGATGATCGCGCCGACCACGGCACCGATCAGGCCCGCACCCTCGCCAGGGCGATACCAGCCCAGCGCTTGCCCAAGATACGAAGCGACGAAGGCGCCGACGATGCCGAGGATGGTCGTCAGGATGAACCCGGACGGTTCATTGTCGCCCGGCATGATGAACTTGGCGATCACGCCGGCGAGAAAGCCAATGATGATGGTCCAGAGAATGCTCATGAGTACACCTTTTCGAGTTGAGCCGCTGCTTCTATGCGTCGGGCAGGCGTCCATCCGGCGTGTATTTGTCGATGGCGGAAGGAAGCTCGCGGGTTAGCCGTGAGACGATCTCCTCCTGGGAAAGCCCGGTCTGCTGCGCGAGCTTCTCAAGGACGTCGCTGCCGATGGCTTGCTTGAGCTCCGGCGGGGAGATCTCCTTGTTGGGGCCTGGCTTCACCCATGAATCGGCGATCTCGCCCTGCCCATTCTGGTTGAACCTCTCCAGGAGCTCGCCAATCCCGCCATTGAGCAGGCCCCCGATTCCGCCAGCGCCGAGCATGCCGCCGAGATTGCCGAGCATGCCTCCGAGCGGCTGCTGGCCGCCCGTGGACGAGCCGGCGCCGGCGCCTTTCAGCAGCTCCGCCAGCTTGTCGCGATTTTGATACCCGGCGATGGCCAGCATCGCCAGCAGGGCAGTCATGGAAGGCATTCCGCGGCTCATCGCTAGCTCCTTTTAGAAGGTCAGAAACCCAAAACCGTCTCAGCCTGCTTGGGTTCCTCAATCGACCAATAGGAGCTCGCGACCAAGCGTCCCAGCTTGGCCGCCACCAAAGCAGCGGGTGGCAGACAGCGTACATTGTGGCTACGATCCGATGAAAAGAATGGCCGGATCGGCTCGAGCTTGCCAGCATCGGGAGTAGCGATCCGGCCCAGACATGGGATGGGATCGCAATGACCGGGGACCGGGCAGGGGACTATCGGATTTTGCACGAGGCGGACTTGCGGGACTATCTCGCAGGCTTGCCTGATATCTCCGCGCTCCTTGGCGGCGAACCGGCGTCTTGGGCGATCACCGAGGTGGGCGACGGCAACCTCAACCTCGTCTTCATCGTCAAGGGCGCACGCGGCGGCATCGCCGTGAAGCAGGCGCTGCCTTACGTCCGCCTCGTCGGCGAGAGCTGGCCCTTGCCGTTGTCGCGCGCCCATTACGAGTATCTGGCGCTGTCGCGCCAGGCCCAGCTCGCGCCTAGCCTGGTGCCGGCCGTGCTGCATCACAACGAGACCCTGGCGCTGACCGTGATGGAGCTGCTCGAGCCCCACATCATCATGCGCAAGGGCCTGGTCGCGGCAACGCGCTATCCACGCTTCGTGGACGACATCACCACCTTCATGGCGCGGACGCTGTTCTTCACCTCCGACCTCGCGCTGTCAGCGGCCGAGAAGAAGGAGGCCATCGCGGCCTTTGCCGGCAACCATGCGCTCTGCAAGATCACCGAGGACCTGATCTTCACCGATCCCTACCGCATCGCCGAGCAGAACCGCTGGACCGCGCCCCATCTCGACGGCCTCGCCGCGCGCTTGCGCGAGGACCTGGAGCTGCATGTCGCTGTCTCCCGGCTGAAGCTGAAATTCATGGCGGGTCCGGAAGCGCTGATCCATGGCGACCTCCACACCGGCTCGATCATGGTCACGGATAGCCAGACCCGCGTGATCGACCCGGAATTCGCGTTCTACGGTCCGATGGGCTTCGACGTCGGCGCGGTGCTGGCCAATCTCCTGATGGCCTATTTCGCTTCCGCCGGCCACGAGCGCGCGCCGGGCGAACGGGCGGCATTCGAGGCCTGGGTGCTGGAGACGGTCGAGCAGGTCTGGACCGAGTTTACCCGAAAGTTCCTCGATCTCTGGCGGGCGGGAGGCACCGGCGATGCCTATCCAGTCTCGCTTTTCGCCGGCGAACAGGGTGCCGCGCGGTTGGAAGCCGAGCGACAAAGCTACATGCAACGCTTGTTCGCCGACGCTGTCGGCTTCGCAGCCGCAAAAATCATCCGCCGCATCTTCGGCCTCGCCCACAACATCGATTTCGAGCTGATCGAGGACCCGCGCACGCGGGCGGTCAGCGAAGCCCGTGCCGTGCGGCTGGCGAGGGCGATGATGGTGGAGACGGCGTCGTTCCGGACCATCGCGGATGTGACGAATGCCGCGCGAAAACTGCGGGACTGGATGCCGGAATTGTCGGGCTGAACCAGCCACATGATGACGCGCCCGCCCCACGCTCCGTCATTACGAGATGAGAGATCGTCCCCGGAACGTTAGTAAAGCCGCATCGGCAGCAGGACGCCGTCCGCGCCGGCCAGCAAACCCCAGGTCTCGTTGGCCGCGACCTCGAACTCCCGGCTCACTGCCGCTCCGCCATCCACCTTGAGGGTGACCTTGTACCTGCCGGGCGGCAGATCGAGCTTCTGGCTGTCCGGCAATTTGCCTGCGGCACCGTCGGAGTTCGCCAGTTCTTCGCCGGCGTGCGCCGCCAGATGGACGGCCTGGTCGGCGACGGTGATCACCGCCGCTTCATCCGTCTTGTTGCCGAGCATCAGCCTCACTTGCCCCGGCTTCGGCAGCAGGCCGATGGTCGCCGGAGCGAATTTGCGCCTCGACAGCTCGGCAATTGTCTTGCCGTCCTGACGTGAGAGCCGGAGCAGGAGCGGTCCCTCTCTCGTCAGGAACGTGATCACGGCCCGGTCCGGCTCTTCGAGCGCACCGTCTTTCTCCGTCCAGCCACGCTTGCCGAGTGCGTCGCGATAGAAGCCGATCACAGAAGCGAAATCGCGCGGCGTCTCGGCGTAGATCGACTGGATCTGCGGCGAATCCTTCGCCGTCGTGAGGGCCCAGCCTTCGGGCAGCGGCAGGCCGGTATGCTCGGAGAGCTTGGCTTCGAAACGCGCTCCCGCACCGCGTGCCATCATCCCGACGGGGATGCTGAGCAGTCGCTCGACGAAATTGTCCAGAGTGTCACGACTCCGGACCGCCCACCAGGTCTGGTCGACATTGTCGTTCAAGCCGGAGGTGCTACTCCAGCCGAACTGGATAGTGTCTGTCGCGCTCTCGCCACCGAGGCTGGCCCCGACCGGGCGCACCAACACGGCCGTCGCGGCGACCAGACCGGTGGCGAGCAGGGCAGCTAGCGTTCGGCGTTTCATTTTTGCGCCATCCCTTGGGGCTCAGATAATGATTCTGAGCTTGGTCGCGTCGATCACGAAAAATGTTCACCGATCCCGGTGGCCGCATGACGCACCGCGTCAATGCCCCTGCGGACTGCCTCAGGAACCGGCATCATTTGCCGTCAAAACGAAGCTTGCTTTCGGCAGGCGACGAATGATCAAATCACTCATCGGAATACGCCTGCGTCGGGGGGACACATGATGTTCAAGACCATCGCGATCGTTGCCGGTTTGGGACTGGCGCTCGCCGCCACAGCCGAGGCGCAGACACCGCGCAAGGGCGGAACCATCCGCATGACGGCGCCCTACGGCTCGAGCTTCACCAGCCTCGACATTCACACCACGCAGCGGGCCCAGGACGAGATCTACGCCAAGGCCCTGCACCGTTCGCTCTACATCTGGAATTCGGCGGAGGGCAAGCCGGTGCTTGAGCTCGCCAAGGAGAGCGTGGTCTCGGGCGGAGGCCTCGTTCACACCTTCAAGCTGCGCGACGACGCCTATTTCCATAGCGGCCGCAAGATGACCGCCGACGACATCATCTGGTCCTACAACCGCATCATGGACGGCAGCAAAGCCTATCCCGGCGCGCGTTACGTTCGCGTCATCGAGGGCGCGGCCGCAGTCGAGAAGGGCCAGGCCAAGGAGATCTCCGGCCTGAAGAAGATCGACGACTTCACCATCGAGATGAAGCTGACCGAGAAGGTCGATCCGGGCTTCTACTTCTTCACCGCGCTGACCTCGATCTATCCCGCCGACGAGGCCGCCAAGGAAAGCTTCATCCAGAAGCCGATCGGACTGGGTCCGTTCAAGTTCGTCGAGCATGTGCCGGGATCGCGCATCGTCCTGGAACGCTGGGACCGGTTCTACAAGCCAGGCAAGCCCTATGCCGACAAGATCGTCGTGTCGGTCATGGGCGAGGCCGCGGCGCGCGACGTCGCCTTCCGCAACAAGGAGATCGACACCTCGGTGCTGGGACCTGCGCAGTACGTCGCCTACCAGTCCGACGCCGACCTCAAGGGCACCATCGTCGAGGTCGCCGAGGTGTTCACGCGCTACATGGGGATGAATCCCGCGGTCAAGCCGTTCTCCGACAAGCGCGTGAGGCAGGCGATCAATTACGCCATCGATACCGATTTGATCATCAACAAGCTGGTCAAGGGCAAGGCCTACCGCGCCACCAGCTGGCTGCCGCTGACCTCGCCGGCCTACGACAAGGCGATGAAGCCTTACCCCTTCGATCCCGCCAAGGCCAAGCAATTGCTCACCGAGGCGGGCTACGCATCCGGCTTCGAGTTCGAATGGACCACCAGCCAGAATGAAAGCTGGGGCCTGCCGATCGTCTCGGCCGTCATCCCGATGCTGGACAAGGTCGGGATCAAGGCCAAGGTCAAGCAGGTCGAAACCGCGGTGCTGGCGGAGGTGGTCCGCACCGGCGACTATCAGGCCTTCATCTATTCTCAGGCGAGCGGCCCCGATCCTCAGGCCGCGCTCAAATGCTTCCATTCGGCGACGCCGCAGGCGGCCTGCAACTACACGACCTACAAAAATCCCGACTTCGACAAGATCCTCGATGAAGCCGGACAGGCCGACGATCCCACAAAGCGCATCCAGCTGATGCAGAAGGCCAATGCGCTGCTCTACGAGGAGGCGCCGGTCTGGTTCTTCAACTACAACAAGGCTGTCATGGCGGTGCAGCCCTGGCTCAAGGGAATTCAGCTCAACGCGACGGAGCTGACCCACCAGAACGTCGAGGACCTCTGGGTCGACGAGACCTCGCCCGCGAAGTGACACGCGCGCTCCCTCCGGCGCGACCCGGCGAGGGAGGGAGCGGGGAAAAGTTGAGATGCTCGCGTTCCTGATCCGCCGCGTCCTGCAGACCATTCCGACCGTGCTCGCCGTGGTGCTGCTGGTGTTCGTGCTGTTCAGCGTCGTTCCCGGCAGCATCGTCTCGAGCATGAGCGACGACAGCGATCCGCAGGTCGAGCTGCGCATGAAGAAGCAGCTCGGCCTCGATCAGCCCGTCTATATGCGTTTCGGCACCTATATCGCCGGGCTCGCGACCGGCGATTTCGGAACCTCGTTCCGGACCCGTGAGCCTGTCACGACCATGATCGCCAAGCGGGCTTGGCCGACGCTGCAGCTGATCTTGGCGTCCATGGCGTTTGCGATTCTGCTCGGCGTGCCGCTCGGCTTCGTCGCGGCCTTGCGGCCGGGCAGCCTCGTCGACACCGTCTCGATGATGCTGGCGGTGTCGGGCCTGTCATTGGCCAAGTTCTGGCTCGGACTGCTCTTGATGTACCTGTTCGCGCTCAAGCTCGGCTGGCTGCCGAGTTTCGGCTATGGCGACGGCGGCCTCAAATATCTGATCCTGCCCGCCGTGACGCTCGGTGTCTCGCCGATGGCGCTGCTGGCGCGGACGACGCGCGCCGCGGTGCTCGAGATCATGACCGCGGATTTCGTCCGCACCGCGCGCTCGAAGGGCATGAGCGAGACCAGGGTCGTCAAGTGGCACGTCATGCGCAACGCGCTCGTCCTCATCCTCACGACCATGGGCCTGCAATTCGGCGCGCTGATGGGACAGGCGGTCGTGGTCGAGAAACTGTTCTCCTGGCCGGGCATCGGCTCGCTGCTGGTCGACAGCGTGCTCCAGCGCGACATTCCCGCCGTCCAGGGCTCCATCCTCGTCGTGGTGCTGTTCTTTCTCGCGATCAATCTGTTGATCGACATGCTCTACGGCGTGATCGATCCCAGGATCAGATACGCATGAAGCTGCGCGCCAATCTCGTCATCGGGGGAGCGTTGTTCGCGCTGGCGATTGTCGTCGGCCTGCTCGCGCCATGGCTGGCACATACCGATCCCGTGATGGACGCCAACCTCATGAATGCGGAGGAGCCCCCGAGCTGGACCTGGTGGTTCGGCACCGACGCGCAGGGCCGCGACATCTATTCCCGCGTCCTCTACGGTGCGCGCGTCTCGCTGACGGTCGGCATCGTCTCGCAGCTCATCAACAGCGTCATCGGCGTGGCGCTCGGCCTCAGCGCCGGCTATTTCGGCGGCTGGTGGGACGATGTCGTCAACGCGCTGACCAATCTCATGCTCGCGATCCCCTCGCTGATCTTCGCGCTCGCCATCATGGCGGTGCTCGGTCCCGGCCTGACCAGCCTTTTGATCGCGCTCGGGCTGACCAACTGGTCGTTCACCTGCCGCCTCGCACGGGCCTCGGCACTGTCGCTGCGGAGCCAGGGCTATGTGCAGGCGGCCACCGTGCTCGGCTACGGTGATGTGCGCATCATGATCACGCAGCTCCTGCCGAACATGCTGGGACCGATCGTCGTCATCGGCACGCTGGGCATGGGCAGCGCGGTCCTCTCGGAAGCCGCGTTGTCGTTCCTGGGCCTCGGCGTCCGCCCGCCCTTTCCGAGCTGGGGCAGCATGCTGTCGGAAGCGCGCGAGCAGATCACGACGGCGCCGTGGCTTTCGATTTTCCCGGGCCTTGCCATCTTCCTCACCGTGCTCGGCCTCAATCTGCTCGGCGACGGTCTGCGCGACATCCTCGATCCGCAATCGCGGAGCCGGCGCACATGACCGGCGCGCCGCTGCTCGAGGTCGAGGATCTCCGCATCGATCTCGATGACGGAGCGAGGCGCGTTGCGGCGGCCGAAGGCGTTTCATTCCGCATCGATCGCGGCGAGACGTTCGGCCTTGTCGGCGAGTCCGGTTGCGGCAAGAGCATCACCGCGCTCGCCTTGATCGGCCTGCTGCGGCCACCCTTGTCGATCGCCGGCGGCGTCATCCGGTTCCAGGGCCAGGAGATCCAGCACCTGTCCGCCGCCAGGCAACGGCAGCTGCGCGGCAATCGCATCGCCATGATCTTCCAGGAGCCGATGACCGCGCTGAACCCGGTCTCGCCGGTGGGGCGGCAGATCGCCGAGATGTTCGTGCTGCACAAGGGCAAGAGCTGGCGGGAGGCCAACCAGCTGGCTGTCGAGGCGCTCGCGAGCGTCCGCGTCCCCGCACCCGAGCGGCGCGTGAAGGACTATCCGCACCAGCTGTCCGGCGGCATGCGCCAGCGCGTAATGATCGCCATTGCGCTGGCCTGCGGTCCGGACCTGCTGATCGCGGACGAGCCGACGACGGCGCTCGACGTCACCGTGCAGGCGGAGATCATCGAGCTGATGCGCAATCTATGCGCCGAGCGCGGAACGGCGATCCTGATGATCAGTCACGATCTCGGCCTCGTCGCCAACGTCTGCCGCCGCGTCGCCGTCATGTATGCCGGCCGCATCGTCGAGGAGCGCGGCTCGGCCGACATCTTCCGCGCGCCCTCCCATCCCTATACCCAGGGCCTCGTCGACTCGCTGCCGCGGCTCGGCAGCCGCGCAGCGCTCGGCCGCAGCAGGCTGAAGGAGATCGCGGGCGTCGTGCCGGCGATTACGCGCTTCCCGGACGGCTGCCGGTTCAATCCGCGTTGCGCGCAGGCGACGGATATTTGCCGTACCAATGCGCCGCAGACGGATCGGCTGGAGGCGGGCGGCTTCGTCCGGTGCCACCACCATGCATGAACCGCAGGGGAGAGCGGATGACGATGTGATCCTCAGCGTCGAGGATCTCGCCGTGCATTTTCCGCTCGGCGGCGGCCTGCTGGGCCGCGGCCGTCGGCTGCTCCGCGCCGTCGACGGCGTCGACCTCAAACTGAAGCGCGGCGAATGCCTCGGCCTCGTCGGCGAATCCGGCTCCGGCAAGTCGACCGTCGCTTTGTCGATCCTCGGCTTACTCACGCCGACGCGCGGCCGCATCGTGCTGGACGGACAGGTCGTCACGAACCGGCAATCCGGCGACCGGAAGGCGCTGGCCCGCATCGTGCAGATCGTATTTCAGGATCCCTACGCCTCGCTCAATCCGCGCCAGACCGTTCGCCGCACGCTGGAGGATCCCCTGCGCGTGCACGGCGTGACCGCGAAAAGCGAGATCGAGGACCGCGTCGCGACGATGCTGAGGCATGTCGGCCTGCGCCCCGAGCAGGCCGACCGCTATCCGCATGAATTCTCCGGCGGCCAGCGCCAGCGCATCGGCATCGCGCGGGCGCTGATCCTCAACCCGAAGATCGTCATCTGCGACGAGCCGGTCTCGGCGCTCGACGTCTCGATCCGCGCCCAGATCATCAACCTGCTGCTGGAATTGAAGGACACGCTCGGCCTGTCCTACATCATGATCAGCCACGACCTCGGTGTGGTCGAGCACATGAGCGACCGCGTCGCCGTGATGTATCTCGGCCGCATCGTCGAGAACGGCGATTGGCGCGAGATTTTCGAACGTCCGGCGCACCCCTATACGCAGGCCCTGATCGCGGCCATCCCCGATCCCTTGCGCCACGCTCCGCTGGCAACGACCGGCGGCGACCTGCCCAACCCGCTCAACCCGCCGAACGGCTGCGCCTTCAGCCCGCGCTGCCGCTACGCGGAGGCGGTGTGCCGGAGCGAGCCGGGGCCAACGCTGGAAACGCGACCCGATGGGCATGTGGTGCGGTGCTGGCGGAGCGAGGAGATTGCGGGGCGGACGGCGCTAGCATCGACCGAGGGCTGATGCCCCGAAGTTGCGCCTCGGCAGTAGGTAGTCCGCTCGTTGAGCCAGAGCGAACCAGATTTGCTCAATCTGAGTTCTTCGCGTTTTAATTACGCAGCAGAAGTGGCGCGTCAGCAGGATGTCCGCTTGGCGCCATTACAGGCCGGGTGGGCCAGGTAGCACTTTGACTCCAAAGCATGCGAAAGCTCAGTCTTGTCCGGAACCTGATCGCACGGTTATGGCGGTAACTTCGTCACAAGTCTGTTAGCATCTTGCGGGCTTCCACGAGATCGAGCGTTTCTAAGCCTTCGCTGAACCAGCTGTAGATCGGCACAAGAACGTCGCGCGCCTCTCGCCGCATGCCGCGTGACGCTTGCAGCTTGGCGCGCGCAATGCTTGCGCGAAGCTCGGGCAACTTTGCTCCCTGGGCGGCGGCAATTTTGATCGCGGTCTCGAACTCCGCGTCCGCTTGATTTTCCGCCTGCTCCCCGCCTGTCAGCAACAGCAGTTCACCGCGCTCCCGGTGAAGCTCGACGGCGCACCAGCTCTCGAGACTTGCGTCCGCAATTGCGACCGCTTCGTCGATGATCCGAAGCCCGGTCATGGCGTTTCCGGCCTTGCGATGAAGCGCCGCGCGCAACCCAAGATGGTGCGGAATGCGTAGTCCCGCGCTGGTTCGCCGGAGATCCTCAAGCCCAGTATCAAAGTCCGCCAGACCTTCCTCAAGCCTGCCGGATTCAGCGATCGCCCAGGCGCGAACGAGGCTGGCCCATGCACGATAGTAGTCGAAGCGGTACTCGGTGCAGACGTCGCGCGACTCTGCCGCGGCTTTCAGTGCGGCATCGGGCTCTCGCCGGAATTGACAGAGCATGGCCAGATAATTGAGCGCGAGCGCGATGCTGAATGGATGTGAAATCTCGCGCGCGATGGCGAGCCCTTCCTCAGCAATCTTAAGGCTACGAATCGGATAACCGAGATGCCAGTCGCAATGACTCATGTAGGCGCGGCAGAATACGCTCATGTCGATTCCGTACACCTCGGAATAATAGCGGCCGCGGTATTCGCCGGCTTGCGCACTTCTCTCAAGCTGGTCGCGCGAGAATTGAAACTGGCCGAGGTGGAATGAGAGCACGCCCGCAAGATGATCGGCTTCGGCCTGGCGTACCGGATCACCGCTTCGTTTTGCTATCGCCTCCGTCTCCGCGACGATGCTCGCGGCTTCGCGCAATTTGGCGCGCACGTGGTAGACGTGGCCGAGCCCCTTCAGCGCGGCGGAGAGATCGGCCTCGCTCTGCAGCTCACGGCTGAGCTCCTGCGCCCGCTGGAATGCCGCTTCTGCCTCGCCTGAAGCAAACCCTTTTGTTGCAATCAGCGGTCCTCCAAGTCCGAGCTGTAAATCAAGCTCGAAGCGCGAGCGTGATGCTCCGGAAGGAAGTGTCTGGGCGCACTCTAGCCCCGATCTCAGATGGGCAATTGCTTCCATATTCGCGGATCGGGCGGCCGCAAGTCCCCCCGCCCTCAGCCAGTATGGAATGGCCTTCTCTGCCAAGCCCGCCTCGCCGAAGTGACGGGCGACCAGCTCCGGCTGCGCTTCGACAAGTTGCGGAAAGAGCGCTTCGATCGATGTGGCAATCCGTGCGTGCAGCTCCTGGCGGCGCCGCTTGAGAAGGCTTTCGTAGGCGGCGTCGCGCACAAGGGCGTGCTTGAAAACATAGGTGGCGGCAGGTGCGAGGCCCCGCCGGAAAACGAGCTCCGACGCTACCAAGCGATCAAGCGCCGCGGCGAGCTCCACCTCTGGCATCGATACGACCGCAGCAAGCAACTCGTGATCGAATTCGCGGCCGATACAGGCTCCGATCTGGGCGACCTCCTTGACTGGAGCAAGACGGTCAAGCCGCGCCATCAATGAATCGTGCAGCGTCGCGGGGATCGCCAACGACGGGAATACGCCCGCGAGGACGTAGCGAGCGCCGGTGTAGCGGAGGATCCCGGCTTCAAGAACAGCCTTCGTGAGCTCCTCTGTAAAGAGCGGCACTCCCTCCGTCCGCGCCAGAATCTGGTCGAGGACCTCGGCGGGAAGCGCTTTGCCTTCGGTGATCCGGTCGACGAGTACAACCACCTGCGCCTTTGGCAAGCGATTCAGCATGAGCAACGTGACGTGAGGAAAACCGGTCCATGGCGGCGGGAGTTCCGGGCGGAATGTAGCGACGAGCAGCACTGGCAGGTCCTGAATACGATCCACGATCTGGTCGAACAGCTCGCGCGAGGTCGGATCAAGCCAGTGCGCATCTTCAAGCACCATCATCACCGGGCCACGACCGGCAAGTCGATCGAGCCGGGCCACGAACGTGCGAAACAGGAGCGCCTTCCTTTGCTGCGGCGACATCTCTGGCTGGGTGCTCGGCCTCTCAGTTGGAATGCCGAGCAGATCGGCAAGGAGCTGGATTGCATCGCCAGATAGCCCCTCGCCGTTTTCGCCAAGGAGTAGTTCGAGGCGCTCGAGCCGTTTTTCCGCAGCATCCTCAGGTGCGAACCGCGCCTCCCGCTCGAGCTGCGAGATGAAGGGAAAGAGCGAGCTGTTCAGGTGATGCGGCGAACAGGCGTAGCTAACGAGCGTGATTTGTTCGGCCTGTAGCCGTTCGCGCAGCGCGCGCACCAATCGTGATTTTCCGATTCCCGGCTCGCCAAAAATAGGGACGGCCTGTCCAGCCCCTCCTTCTGCAAGCCGCCACCGTGACATCATCAAATCGAGTTCCTCGCCGCGCCCGACGAGTGGCGTGACGTGGGCGCCGTGCAACGCCTCGAACCTGCTCTCTGCCCTGCCTTCGCCGATGACCCGCCACGCTTGCACCGGCTCCGCAAAGCCCTTGAGCTGAAGGGACCCGAGCTCAACAAATTCGAAGAGATCGCCGACCAGCCGGCGCGTGCTGTCGGCGATAACGACCGTACCAGACTCCGCAACCTGCTGCAGACGGGCCGCGAGATTAGGGGTCTCTCCAGTGACCGCTTCCTCTTTCGCAGCACCTTCCCCGAGCAGATCACCTACCACGACCAGGCCGGTGGCGATGCCGACGCGTGCTGCCAGCAGACCTCCCGCGCCTGATGACATGCCGCTGACCGCTGTTGCGACCGCAAGTCCTGCCCGGACTGCTTGCTCTGCTGCATCTTCGCTTGCGCGCGGCCAGCCGAAATAGGCCTGCACACCGTCTCCCAGAAACTTCGCGACGTGGCCCTCCAGTCGCACAATCTCTGCCGCCACTGTGTTCGAGTAGGCTCGCATGACCTCGCGCAGCTCCTCGGGATCGAGTCGGCGGCTGAGGTCGGTCGAGCCGACGAGGTCGACGAACATGAGCGTGAGCCGACGGCGCTCCACCAACGCGGGCGGCCGCGCCGCCAGGTTCGCTGGTAGTAGACCGATTGCATCGAGAAGCTTCCTACGGTGGCCGACGGCCTGGACTCCAATCTCCTTGAGATCTTCAACCGTCAGTTGGGGCAGGATCTCGAGATCAATTCCGTTGTCGCGGAATGTCTGCTCATAGGATTGGAGGCCTAGGCTGCGCAGCCATTCTCCGATGTCCAACTTCGTCTCCGTAGCCCGTCAGGCGGCCGGTCGCTGTGCGGTGGACGGCCTGACGTTCTGGTTTAACCGGAACAGATTGCCGGGATCGTACTTGGCCTTCAGCGCGGCAAGACGAGCGTAATTGGCGCCGTAGGCGCCAGCGACGCGATCGGTCTCGTCCTCCGGCATGAAGTTAACGTAGACGCCGCCCGTTGCGTGAGGTGCGGTCTCGGTAAAGAGCCTGCGCGCCCAGGCGATCGAACGTTGCGCATCTGCCGGATCGCGCCATCGCGTGTGAACGTTCATGACAAAGTTCGCGTCGCGGTGGGGGAACGCCGTGGCGTCGACGGCCATGCGACTGGTGGCGCCACCAAGCTGACCAATGAAAATCTCGCACTCTCCGGTCGGCAGGCTGGTCGTATGGCTCTCCAGCGTATCGAGAAGGCCGTCGTTGAGCTCAACGAAATTGTGCGACTTCCAGTAATTGTAGGCGCCGGGCGTAAGCAGTGGGTCAAAGGCGGTCTGCCAAGCCGCGAAGGGCTGCATGCCGATCACGTCCGCGATCGGCTCTCCGAGCGCGCGCAGCGGCTCCAATGCGCGCTTGCCCTCGTTCTCCTCTCCCGTGTAGCAGACGGCGAACGCGACAATCTCCTTGCCGTGAACCTCGGCTGGCAAGAACGGCAGCGGCGGCGCCTGCCTCAGCACCACCCACACCGTCAGTTCGTCCGGCGCCTTGGCGGCGACGTCGCGATAGCCCGCGAGCAGCTCCTTCGCCCGCGCAAAGGGATGGACGATGAGTCCGGCCAGAACCATTGGGCCAACAGGATGCAGGCGGAACTCGAACGAACTCACCACCCCGAAATTGGCTCCGCCTCCGCGGAGCGCCCAGAACAGGTCGGTATTCTCGGCGATGCTCGCCCGGACAAGCTCGCCTTCGGCCGTCACCACGTTCGCCGAGATCAGATTGTCAGCGGCAAGCCCGAACTTGCGGCTGAGCCACCCAAAGCCGCCGCCCAGTGTCAATCCCGCAACGCCGGTCGTCGAGTTGATCCCGAGCGGGGTCGCAAGGCCGAAAGCCTGCGCCTCCGTGTCGAAGTCGCCAAGCGTCGCGCCCGGCTCTACTTGCGCGGTGCGGTGAAATGGATCAACCCTGACGGAGCGCATGAGGGAAAGATCAATTAAGAGCCCGCCGTCACAAACAGCATTGCCCGCGATGTTATGGCCGCCGCCGCGCACGGCGATCAAGAGGCCATGCGCACGGGCAAAGCGTACAGCACGAATGATGTCAGCGGCCCCTCTGCAGCGCACGACCGCGCCCGGGTAGCGATCGATCATTGCATTCCAGATCGTACGTGCTTCATCATAGCCCGGCTCCTCGGCCAGACAGACGTTGCCTCGCAAGGTTTGACGAAAGGCAGCAATTGCATCGCTTTCAAGCGTAATCGCCCCGCCCTGCAGCGAGGCCAGCCGGATCTCCGTCATGGTATCTCCTCCGTGACTAGTGGTCAGTATTGCGGCAGTCCACTTCACGCTCTTGGACAGATCGGCAAAGGGGCGACCACGCCCACGGCTCTTGCAACCTTGACGGCGCAGATCGCCCGTTGCATGCCGTTCGGCTTGCGAACGACAGATTTCCGCCTAGAGATTAGTCCTCCGGCAAATCGAATGGTTCTGCGACAGAATGTCTCGCGGATGAGAAGCGCCCACAAACCTCCGCATCAAGAAAATGCGGTCCGCAGAAGGAACTGCTGGGGTAGAGAAAGGATGGTCCCTTTGTCCTATTGCTGAAGCCAACTCGCCGGCCGATGTCCGTTTTACGTCAGCAGCTGCCACTTCTCGCAATTCAGCTCCTGGCCCTGCACAGCGGACCTCATCTAGGGCGCGGGTTTATGACGACGCGCCATAGACGGTCATCGCGATTTTCTCTTTACGGGTAGGGCGTTGAGTTGAAAGAAAGTCCGGGCCTCGACGCGCAACGTTGTGCCCCCTCAGCTCCCGACACCGCCAACCAGACGCGGGCGACGATTTGCGAGCGTTTTCGCCGCGGGCAGCGCGCGCAGCCATGCCCGAAAACGCACGATCTCCGGACAATCTGCCGTGCCTTCCGGCGCAACCAGCCAATCACCCGGGCCCGATCCCTCATTGATCCGCTCGCAGCGATAGCCTGGATGGTGGCTCACGCCGCGGGCGATCAAGAGGTCGACCTTGCCTTCGACGAGCTCGTGCAGGCCGGCGGGCTGCAGCACGCTCAAACCGATCTCTGCATGTGCGCTGCGAAACCCCGCAAGTTCGAGGCGGCGCAGGTCGTAACTGCCGTGGATCCCCACTTGCAGCAGCACCGTGCCTGCCGGCTTCAGCTGCGAGGTCGCCTCGGCAATGTGGCGGAAGCCTTCGGAGATCCCGGGCAGATAGGCCCGGCCGGCCTCGGTGAGGATGAGCTGCTTGTGCAGACGCTCGAACAGCTGCACGCCGAGGCGCGCCTCCAGCGCTTTCACCTGCTGACCAACGGCAGCGGGCGTGACGTGCAATTCGTGCGCGGCCAGCTTGAAGCTGAGGTGTCGGGCGGCGGCTTCGAAGGCGCGGAGCGCGTTGAGTGGGGGAAGAGCGTAGGTCATCGAGTGCACTTTGACACCGATAGGCCGCGGCCTTGCAATAGATTTTCTTGCGCTGAACCGCAGGAAGTATGCTTTGCGCAGCGCTGATGCCGCCGGCTAGGTTGGCGCGCAAATCCGGAGAAACGCCATGCCATCAGCTCACGTCGTCAGCCACAATCCCGCAACGGTTCATCCGCCCGCCGGCGGCTACTGCATGGGACTCGAGCTGCAGCAGCATCGCCGCCTGCTGTTCATCAGCGGACAGGTCCCTCAAAAGTCCGACGGCACCGTGCCTGACGGCTTCGAGGCGCAATGCGAGCAGGCCTGGCGCAATGTCAGGGAGGTGCTCGCCGCGGCAGGCCTTGGCGTCGAGCACCTGGTCAAGGTCACGACGTTCCTGACCGATCGCAGCCAAGTCGTCGCCAATCGCGCCATTCGCCGCGCGATGCTCGGGGAGCACCAGCCGGCACTGACCGTCGTGGTGGTCGAGACCGTCGACAGCAATTGGCTGCTGGAGATCGAGGCGATCGCCGCGGAATGAGGCGGCTCGTCGATGTTGCAATGAGCCAATCATATCAGGTGTCCAATGGCTGAGATCCATCCGTTCTACCAGACGCACCGCCACGCGATGGAGGCTGCCATGCGCGAGCGACTAGACCTTGCCGAAGCGATGCTCCGCGAGCGCACGGATCTCTCCGACATCCACGCAATCAGGCTGGAGGTGATGGACGAATTCGAGATCGTCCTCACCCAGATGCCCTATGTCGGCGGCGCGGCGAGCCGCATGAGCGATTTCTTCATGCGCCTGACCGGCTTCATGGCCATCAGTCGGGTGCTGCGGCGCCACGGCGTGCCGGTACCCGTGATCGGGGAGATCGAGCGGGAAATCTACAAGGCGCAGCTGCTGACGATTCCCGAAGCCGAGCGTCTCGCCGCAGGGCGTCAGTTCATGTCGCCGGAGAACCAGGCCTTGATGCGTGAGCAGGCGGCAAGGAGCGTCACAGAGGCTCACCAAGCGGAGTTTCCGGAAGATTTCGTCTACGATTTCGTCGAGCCGGGTCCCGAGGACACTTTCGAATTCGGCATCGACTACAAGGCCTGCGGCTTCTGCAAGCTCGCGGCGCGCCGTGGCGACACGGAGATCCTGCCGAACATCTGCGGCCTCGACTTTGTCGCCTACGCCACGCGAGGCATCCGCCTGGAGCGGACCCAGACGCTCGCGGGCGGCGCCAGCCACTGCAATTTTCGATTTTCGCGATTAGACCGCACCCGCTGACCGCGATATAGCTGATCCCGAATCCACGTCGTCATTGCGAGCGCAGCGAAGCAATCCAGAAATGCATCCGCGGAGAGAGTCCTGGATTGCTTCGCGGAGCCTGTCATCGGGCCGCGCTTCGCGCGGACCCGGTGGCTCGCAATGACGGGGGACGGGCGTGCACCGGCCTTTCAAAGCCGGCTGCCGATGATGCCACTATACCCCTGTTTTGCCCGACGGAGCAAATCGAATTCGTAAAATCCGCAATTTCACGACACCCGTCGGCAAGTCATTGATTCCGCTGGCCCCGGCTACTGTGCATGGGGTTGTTTTCGAACTTTTGTCTTGCCGGCCGTCTATTCCGCCGCTTTCTCCCTCAGCCGCTGCGCATAAACGTTGATGACCAGCGCCGCCAGCAGGATCAGGCCGCGGATCAGGATCTTCAGGAAGCTGTCGATGTTGACGTGGTCGAGGCCGTTGTTGAGCACGCCGAGCACGAAGAGGCCGACGATGGTGTTGCCGATGCCGCCGCGGCCGCCGAACAGGCTGGTGCCGCCGACCACGACCGCGGCGATGGAATCGAGCAGGTAGGTGTCGAACTCGTTCTGCTGCGCGCTGCCGAAATGGGCAACGCCGAGCATGCCGCCGAGGCCCGAGCACACCGCCGAGATCACCATGACCGCGCCGAGGATCAGCTTGACGTTGAGGCCCGAATATTCGGCCGCTTCGCGATTGCCGCCGACCATGTAGACGTAGCGGCCGAAGCGCGTGTAGGTCAGCACCAGATGGCCGCCGAGCAGCATGATGGCGGCCACGATGACGATCCAGGGGATGCCGCCGATCGAGCCGGAGCCCAGCGTCGTGATCAGGCTCGGCACCTTGTAGGCGATCTGGCCGCGCACCAGCAGCGCGGAGATGCCGGCGGCGATCTGCATCATTGCCAGCGTCATGATGAAGGAGGGGATGCCGATCACGGTCAGCCCCACCGCGTTGACGAGACCGAGCAGGGCGCAGAGCAGGAGCGACAGGATGATCGCGACCGCGCCGGGCAGGGGAATGTTGGCGATGTTGACGTAGGATTCCTGCAGCGTGAAGTAGGCGACCGCAATGCCGGTGACGTTGGCGATGCTGGCGACCGACAGGTCGATTTCGGCGCAGAGGATCACGAAGGTGAGGCCGACGGCGATGATGCCCGTCACCGACACCTGGGTCAGGATATTGCCGAGATTATCGAGCGTCGCGAAGGAGGGGCTGGCGAAGGCGAAGAAGGCGGTGAGGAAGATCAGCGTCAGGAACGGGGCGATGTTGCGCATCTGCGAGCGCAGGAAGGGCGCAAGGCCCCGTGCCCGTTGTCCTGTCGCCAAAGCCGTCTCGCTGCTCATGTGCTTCTCCGTCACGCCGCTTCCAGCAGGCGGTCCTTGCTGACCGGCTCGTTCTTGAATTCACGCACCAAGGCGCCGCGCTTGAGCACCAGGATGCGATCGGCCAGCGACAGCACCGTTTCCGGCTCGGTCGACAGCACGATGATCGCGAGCCCCTTTGTTCTGAGGTCTCGGACGATGTTGATGACGTCGTTCTTGGCGCCGACATCCATGCCGCGGGTCGGCTCGCACAGCACCAGCAGCTTGGGCGGGTAGGTCAGCCATTTCGCCAGCGCGACCTTCTGCTGGTTGCCGCCCGAGAGCATGCCGAGATCGAGGCCGACCACCGGCGGCCTGATCTGCAGCTGCTCGACCTGGCGCTTGGCGATGTCGCGCTCCTGCGCCGGCTTGAGCAGCAGCGAGGAGATGCGGTCGAGAATGCTGATCGAGATGTTCTTGTAGACCGGCTCCTGGTGGAACAGCATGTCGCGCCGGCTCTCCGGCACCAGCGCCACGCCGGCGCGCCGCGCCGCCGCCGTGCTGGCGAAAGTTTTCGGCACGCCTTCGACTGCAAGCGTGCCGCCGTCCGGCTTCAGCTTGCCGAACAGGATGCGCGACAGCTCCTGCTGGCCGCAGCCCATGAAGCCGTAGATACCGAGCACCTCGCCGGCACGGGCCTCGAACGAGACGTCCTGAAGGCTGCGGGACAGCGACAGCTCGTCGACCCTGAGAATGACCTTGCTGTCGCTCGGCTGCGGCAGCATCAGGTCGTCGGTATAGCTATGCTCGAGCGCCTCGCCGCCGCGGCCGATCATGGCCTCGATCAGCGCGCCCTTGCTGGTCGCGGCGCTCGCCGTCTCCGCAACCTTGCGGCCGTTGCGGAACACGGTCACCGTGTCGGACACCAGCAGGATGTCCTCGATGAAATGCGAGATGAAGACGATCGCCGTGCCTTCCTCGCGCAGCCGCCGGAGCGTTGCGAACAGGCGCTCGACCTCGGGCGGGGAGAGGGCGGAGGTCGGCTCGTCCAGGATGACGATGCGCGCGCCGGAGAACAGCACGCGCGCGATCTCGATCAGCTGCTGCAGCCCGATCGGAAGGTCGCCGAGCCGCGCCATCGGATCGACGTCGATGCCGAAGCGTGCAAGCTGCTCGCCCGCCTCGCGCGCCATCCGCCGCCATTGCACGAGGCCGAAGGCGTTGGTCGGCTGGTTGCCGAGGAAGACGTTCTCCGCGACCGTCAGGTCGGGCGCGACGCTGAGCTCCTGGTGCACCATGGCGATGCCGGCGGCGTGCGCATCGCGCGCCGAGCGAAAATGCATCTCCTGGCCGTCGACCAGGAAGCGGCCGGAGAACTCGGTGTGCACGCCGGCGATGATCTTCATCAGCGTGCTCTTGCCGGCGCCGTTCTCGCCGACGAGACCGTGGATTTCGCCGGGATAAAGCGCGAAGTCGACACCACGAAGCGCTTCGACGCCGCCGAAGCTCTTCGTGATGCCCTGCAGTTCCAGGATGGGCTGTTGTCCCACGCTCATGAAAAATCTGGAGGCTCAGATCAGGAAGTGATCCTGCATCCACTGCATTCCGGCGGCGTTGGCCTTGGTCACGACCGGACCGTCGGTGACGACGTTCTTCGGGATGCCCTGTCCGCTCTTCTCGCCACCGATCACGGCGGAGACGCCCGCGACGATCGCGCCGCCATGGATGCGGCAGGACGGATTGCGGACGGTCGCGAACATGCGGCCTTCGCTGACCGCCTGGATCGCCGGCGGCATGGCGTCGACCCCCCCGATCAGGATGTTGGTGCGATTGCGCGCCTTCATGATGTTGGCGGCGGCCAGCGCCATGTCGTCATTGTGGAAGAAGGCCGCATCGATCTGCGGGTATTTGGTCAGATAGGTCTCCCAGAGACGGGCGGTCTTCGACACGTCCCAATCGGCCGGCTGGGTGTCCAGCACTTCGATGCCCGGGAATTGCTTGACGACCGAGTTGAAGCCCTTGGCGCGGCCCTGCGCACCGGTGTGGCCGAGCGCGCCCTGCGTCATGATGATCTTGCCCTTGCCGCCCATGGCGTTGCACAGCGCCTGCGTCACCGAAGCGCCCATGAACTCGTTGTCGGGAGCGAGGAAGGAATGGACGTTGATCTGATCGAGCGGCGCGATCAGCGTGTCCATGTCGATCACGGGCGTGCCGGCGTCGATCATCTTCTGCACCGGCTGGGTGAGGGTGCCGATGCCGAAGGCCTGGATCGCGACGAAGTCCCATTTCTGCGAGGCCATATTGTCGATCGCCGCGCGCTGCTTCACCGCATCGAGCTGCCCGTCGAACCAGGTCACCTCGACATTGAACAGCTTGCCCCAGAATTCCGCCGCCTGCTTGCCTTGCGCGCACCAGGTGGCCTGGAGGCCGGCGTTGGAGAAGGCCGCCTTCAACGGCTTCTCGCTGCGTCCGACTGCGGCCAGTGCGGGGTTTATGCCCATGCTGCCGAGGATGGCAGCTCCGGCGCCGGCGGCCGCAGCCGCCTGAAGAAGATCGCGCCTGGTCGTCGAGAAATCTTTCGTCCCGGACATCGCTCGCTCCCATATATTTTGTCGTCGGCGCGTCATTGGTAGCGCTACCGATCTCCGAAAGTCTCTCACAAGAGTTGTTCGCACTCAATCTGCATTCAGCCGCAGCGTCGTCGCAGCCCGCGCGTTGGTGCAGCGCAAAGCGTCAGCTGGCCGCGGCGGCGAATGCGTCGATCTCGGCGAGCAATGTATCCCAGGCCCGCGCGATCTCGGGCGTCCATTCATCGCCGAGCAGATCGCGGAGCACGTCCCTGATGACGACGAAGAACGCGATGAACAGCTCGCGCGGCGTGCCATAGGCATCGTGCGAGGCGACCTCGCACGCGATCAGCCGGAAATGCCCGCGGCGCTCGCCGGCGAAGTCGAGAATCGCCTCGATCGTCAGCGCCAGCATCGACCCCTTCACGAGGTCACCGCTATCCGCGCGGAACATCGCCTGCGTTTCCGGATGGAGTTCGAACAGACGTCGATAGACGAGCGGCGTGAGGTCGGCGCAACGCGAGGCCGCACGTTCAAAGCTGTCGTGGATGGGATGAAAGGCCGCGTTCATCGACAGTTCAGTGCCGCGGGCAAAAAAAGAGCGGGGCCCTGGCCCCGCTCAAAAATTGTGTCGACCCTATTATCCCCGATCTTAAGATTTGATCTTGATTGACGGGGCGACGCTGCGTTTTGCGCGCCAGGGGCTCCTCCCGAGACTTGGACCACCAGGCCTCGACCTCGCGGTCAGCGCCTGAGCAAGAGGGATGCTAGATCAACTTTTCTCACTTGTCATCATTTTCGGCAACGAATGTTCAAAATAGGAGCAGCTGACGAAACGATCGGGTTTCTGCCTACCTAAACATATGACAGATATAAGAAATTTGTGGGTGGCCGGGCAGGTTTCCCTGCCTCAGATACCGGCCGGGCTCGGGCGTAGGGCGGTCCGGCCACAGCTTTCGAGCAATTTGCGCGGGACCAAGCGGGCGGCGGAACTGGCCTCGACTCGGCTGCGCCCGAGTGATTAGTTAGCGCACGAACGAATGGTCCGGCGGATGCGCGCACGCCTGCAAAAATTCCTGCCTCTGGTCCTGCTCGCCCTGGTGATGCAGGTGCTGGCGCCGATCGCCGCCTGTCTCGCGGCCGGCCAGGCTGCGGCCGATCCGTTCTCTGCAGGCCTCATCTGCCACAGCGCAAGTGAGCAGGGCGGTCCGGTCGACGAGACCGGGACACCGGCCGCAAAAGCTGGGGCATGTGCGCTTTGTTGCCTCGCGCACGCTGACGCCTCGCTTGACGCGCCGCCCCATGCGGCGTTCTCAACGCCCGTCCGCCCCATCGCCCGCATCGTCTGGCACGTGGCGAACGCGCCGGTCCTCGCCGCCATCGACGGTTCGAGCGCTTGGGCGCGCGCTCCCCCTCGCATTTCCTGATCCGCGAAACCTTCAGCTCCGCGCCGGCTTCCGCCGTGCCGGGATCGCAATGCGCCGGCTCTCTGCCGGCATCAGGAATGACCTCATGCCTCGTTCAGGCTTCTTTCGACTGCTTTCCGCACGTAAGATTCTGCTTGCCTCAGCTTCTGCCCTCGTCGTGCCGTCCAATGCAATCGCCGAGGAAAACCGACGCGAGCTTCCTCCCGTCACGGTCGACGCGCCGCGGGAGAAACGGGCCTCACCAGCCCGCGCACAGCGAACCGCCGCGCGATCAACGCGGGCCCGCGCGCCCGCAACTGCGCGTCCGCAACCGACGGCAGCTTCCGAAGGGGGCCCCGGCCCTGGTGCCCTGACGATTCTCACCGCCCAGCAGGCGCTGAGCGAGATCAACCAGACGCCGGGCGGCGTAGCGCTGGTCACAGCGGAGGCCTACCGGAACTCGACTCCCGCCAGCACGATCAAGGATGTCCTGGACTACGTGCCCGGCGTATTTGCGCAACCGAAATGGGGCGACGACACCCGGCTTTCGATCCGCGGATCCGGCCTGTCGCGCAATTTCCATCTGCGCGGCGTGCAGCTTTACATGGACGGCATCCCGATCAATACGGCGGACGGCTACGGCGATTTCCAGGAGATCGACCCGACCGCCTACAAATATGTCGAGGTGTACAAGGGCGCGAACGCGCTGCAGTTCGGAGCCAATTCGCTGGGAGGCGCCGTCAACTTCGTGACGCCATCGGGGCGCGACCGATTTCCGAATGGCGTCTCGCTCGACGTGGGAGCCTTCGGGTTCAGGCGACTGCAGGCCAATGCAGGAGGCGCCAACGGGCCGTGGGATGGTTTCGTCACCGCATCAACGCAGGCCACGGACGGCTTCCGCGATCACAGCTTCGGCTCGGGCAACCGCGTGAGCGGCAATGTTGGCTACCAGTTCTCGCCGGATTTCGAGACGCGATTCTATCTCAATGCCAACGAGGTGCGGCAACGCATTCCAGGAACCGTCACCAAGGCGTCTGCCTTGAGCAATCCGGAGGCCGCGGCTCCGGCGAACGTTGCGCTGGACCAGCAGCGCAACATCGACACGGTCAGGCTGGCAAACAAAACGACGATCCGATTCGACGACACCAGGTTCGAGTTCGGCGCCTTCGGCCTCGACCGGCACCTCATGCATCCGATCTTCCAGTGGCTCGATTATCGCTACAGGGATTACGGCGGCTTCGCGAAGGTCACGGACGACCGCATGATCGGCGGTTACCGCAACAGGCTGGTCGCGGGCGTCAACCTGTTGAATGGCAGCATCGACAACCAGCAATTCGCCAACATTGCCGGACAGAAGGGGGCATTGCTGTCGTCGTCGTTCGATCGCTCGGAGAACACCTCGGTTTACGTGGAGGACAGCTTCTATTTTCTGCCGAACGTCGCCGCGATTGCCGGCACGCAATTTCTGCATGCGACCCGCAATCGGCGGGACCGGTTTCTTAGCGACGGCGACCAGTCGGGAGCAACCCGCTTTGATCTTTGGTCGCCGAAGGCGGGCCTGCTGTGGCAGATCGACCCGACGTGGCAGGCCTTCGCCAATGTCTCGCGGAGCGCCGAAGTGCCGAGCTTCGGCGAGAGCGCGCGCGGTCCTGGCATTCCGACGATTCCGTTCACCAGCATCCGCCCGCAGATTGCGACGACCTACGAGATAGGGACCCGCATGCGACGGCCCGACTATTCGTGGGAGTTGACCGCCTATCGTGCCGATATCCGCGATGAGCTGCTGTGCCTGTACAGCGCGTTCGGCAATTGCAACGTGACCAATGCCGACCGAACCGTCCACCAGGGCGTCGAGGCGGGGGCAGGGGCAGCAATCTTCCGCGATATCTTCGTGACAGGAGGCGCGCCCGATAAGGTGTGGCTCAACCTCGCTTATACTTACAGCGATTTTCGCTTCGACAGCGACACGGCGTTCGGCAACAACCAGCTGCCCGGCGCGCCGCGTCACTATTTGCGCGCCGAATTGCTCTACAAGCATCCGACCGGATTCTACGCTGGTCCGAACGTCGAATGGGTGCCGCAGGCCTATTTTGTCGACAGTATGAACACGTTGACGACCGAGCCGTATGCACTGCTCGGATTGAAAGCGGGCTTCGACAATGGCGGGCCGTTCTCCGCCTATATCGAGGGTCGAAACCTCACCAACAGGACCTACATTGCAAGCGCCAGTATCATCGATCGCGCCACGGCGACGTCGGCCTTGTTCGAGCCAGGTGCCGGCCGGGCGGTCTACACCGGAATGAGGTATCGATGGTAAGCGCACTGAGGCTGCCGAGACCACCAAGACGGACCGTGGTCGATCAGATCAAAACCGAGGGAACAAAATGAACAGGATCAAGCTATCACTTCTCGCCGCCGCCATGATGCTTGGCACCAGCGCGGCGGTCGCAGCCGAGGACGTCAAGGCCGGCGATCTCGTGGTCTCGCAGGCCTGGAGCCGGGCGACGCCGGGTGGCGCCAAGGTCGCCGGCGGCTATCTGACGATCGAAAACAAGGGCAACGCGGCCGACAGGTTGGTCAGCGTGTCCGCCGATATCGCAGGCAAGGCCGAGATTCACGAGATGGCCATGGACAATGGCGTGATGAAGATGCGCGCGCTCGACAAGGGACTGGCGATCGAGCCCGGCAAGACCGTGAAGCTCGCGCCCGGCGGCAATCATTTGATGCTTCAGGAGCTGAAGGGGCCGTTCAAGCAGGGCGACAAGGTGCCGGTGACGCTTCAGTTCGAGAAGGCCGGGAAGGTCACTGTTGCGCTCGCCGTCCAGGGCGTCGGCGCGCAGGCGCCGGGCGATGGCGGACACTCGGGCCACATGGACATGAAGAAAATGCCGGATCATTCGGGAATGAAGATGAAATGAGACTGTTCTGGATTCTCGGGAGGCCGAATATGTCGAAGCGATCCTGTCTGATCCTGATTGCCGCGCTCGCCGCAACACCAGCGGCGGCGCATGTCTCGCTCGAGACCAAGCAAGCCACGATCGGCGCGTCCTACAAGGCGGTGTTCACCGTGCCGCATGGCTGCGCGGGCTCGCCGACGGTGAAGATCCGCGTGCAGATTCCGGAAGGGGTGATCGCGGTGAAGCCGATGCCGAAGGCCGGCTGGACCGTCGACGTCGTCGAGGGCAAATATGCGGGGGAATACGACTATCACGGCAACAAGCTCTCGTCCGGCGTCAAGGAGGTGGCGTGGTCCGGCGGCAAGCTGCCGGACAAGAACTATGACGAGTTCATCATGCAGACGGTGCTGACCGACAAGCTCAAGGCGAACACGACCTTGTACTTCCCAGTGGTTCAGGAATGCGAGACCGGCGTTCGTCGCTGGATCGAGATCCCAACCGACGGGTCAAGCCATTCGCATGAGGGCAAGTCGCCGGCGCCTGGCGTCAAGCTCCTGCCGAAACCCTGATGCGCCTCCTCGCCGCGCTCGCGACGCTGCTCTTCGCTGCGGGCTTCGCGAGCGGTGCGCTCGCGCATGCGGCGCTGATCTCGGTCGAGCCTGCGAATGGCAGCACGCTCGCGACCGCGCCGAAGGTGGTCGAGCTGCGGTTCAACGAACCGGTAACGCCGGGCGCGATCCGGCTGATCGACGGGACGGGCAGGGCGCGGGACGAGACGCGCGTCAGTGCGTCCGGCGACACGATTTCGATCCAGATACCAGCGGATCTGCCTGAGGGGACCGCGGTCGTCAGCTATCGCGTGGTCTCGCGGGATGGCCATCCGATCGTGGGATCGGTGATGTTTTCAGTCGGCATGCCGTCGGAAACGAAGCTGCCCGCGAGTACGGACCAATGGTTGGCCGCGCTGATCTGGCTGGCGCGCGTTGGCCTCTATCTCGGACTGTTCGTTGGCGTCGGCGGTGTGTGGTTTGCGCGCTGGATATCATGGTCTCTGGCCGGCATGACCGTGCCGCGCGTGGCGCTCGCGATCGGCCTTTCGAGCGCGGTGGTGTCCCTTGGTGCGCTAGGCCTCGATCTCCTCGGCCTGCCGCCGGCGGCGCTCGCGACGGCCGCGCCTTGGAAGGTCGCGGTGGCAACCAGCGCCGGCCGCGCGTTTCTAGTTGCTGCCGCCGCGATGCTGTTCGCTCTGCTGGCGCTGCGCAGCGCATGGTCCTCGCGGGCTCTTGCGATCATTGCCATGGCCGGCGTGGGCCTGTCGCTCGCCATGAGCGGGCATGCCGCAACGGCGCCGCCTCGAATGATGATGCGCCCGGCGATGTTTCTTCACGGCCTCTGCGTTGCGCTGTGGATCGGCGCTCTTGCTCCGCTCGCGGCTTTGCTGTCGAAGCCGACGCCGGCAACACTCGCCGTCGTGAAGCGCTTCTCGGGCATCGCCATGCCGGCGGTCGGCGTGCTGGCATTGACGGGTCTCGCCCTTGCGATTGTTCAGCTCGAAAAAGTTTCGGCGCTGGTCGAGACCCGCTATGGCCTCATCCTCTCGATCAAGCTCGGCCTGGTTCTCATGCTGCTCACACTTGCGGCGCTCAACCGCTTCCGCCTCACTCCGGCACTCGCCCGCGATCGTGGAGCCCAAGCCATCCTCAAGCGCTCGATCCTCCTCGAATGCGTGATCGCCCTCGCCATCTTCGCCGTCGTCGCCGGCTGGCGCTTCACGCCGCCGCCGCGAACGATCATTCCGGAGATCCCTTTGGCGATCCACATCCACGGCGACAAGGCGATGTTCCAGGTGCTGGTGTCGCCCGGAAAGGTCGGCAAGGACGATTTCGTGCTCCAGCTCATGACCGGCGATGGGACGCCCTTGGCGGCCAAAGAGGTGACGTTGACGCTCAGCCTGCCCGAGCGCGGCATCGAGCCGATGGAACGGGACGCCTTGCTCGGGCCGGATGGCTACTGGCACGTGCGCAAGGTCGAGCTGCCCTTCGCCGGCCGCTGGCGTGTGCGCATCGAGGCGCTCGTGAGCGATTTCGAGAAGATCACGCTGGCGGATGAACTCGAGGTGCCACCGCCCTAGGCTCACCGGCTTTGCTGAGCACGGTGCTCCTGAAGTCAAACCTGAAGGCAACGGAAAGATGACAGGTATTTCGCCGCGTTAGCGGCTTTTCCTCATTCCCGTCTTGTGTTTTCGCTCCCAATCCGGTTTCACTGCAGGCGATCACTGATTCCCAGAGTATTACCATGCGGTTGTCGCGGTTCTTTCTGCCCATCCTGAAGGAAAATCCGAAAGAGGCGGAGATCGTCTCGCATCGGCTGATGCTGCGTGCCGGCATGATCCGGCAGGAGGCGGCGGGCATCTATGCCTGGCTGCCGCTCGGCTTTCGCGTGCTGAAGAAGATCGAGCAGATCGTGCGCGAGGAGCAGAATCGCTCCGGCGCGATCGAGGTCTTGATGCCGACGCTCCAGCTCGCCGACCTCTGGCGCGAGAGCGGCCGCTACGACGCCTACGGCCCGGAGATGCTGCGCATCGCCGACCGCCACAAGCGCGAACTGCTGTACGGACCGACCAACGAGGAAATGATCACCGAGATCTTCCGCGCCTATGTGAAGTCCTACAAGAACCTGCCGTTGAATCTCTATCATATCCAATGGAAATTCCGCGACGAGCAGCGTCCGCGCTTCGGCGTGATGCGCGGCCGCGAGTTCCTGATGAAGGACGCCTATTCCTTCGATCTCAACGAGGCCGCGGCGCGCGTCGCCTACAACAAGATGTTCGTCGCGTACTTGCGCACCTTCGCGCGGATGGGGCTGAAGGCGATCCCGATGCGTGCCGAGACCGGGCCGATCGGCGGCGATCTCAGCCACGAGTTCATCGTGCTCGCCGAGACCGGCGAATCCGGCGTGTTCATCAATCGCGACGTGCTGGACCTGCCGGTGCCGGGCGAGGACGTGGATTATGAGAGCGATCTGACGCCGATCATCAAGCAATGGACCTCGCTCTATGCGGCGACCGAAGACGTCCACGATGCCGCGCGGTTCGAGCAGGAGGTGCCCGTGGACAAGCGGGTGAACACCCGCGGCATCGAGGTCGGCCAGATCTTCTATTTCGGCACCAAATATTCCGAGCCGATGAAGGCGCTCGTGGCGGGGCCTGATGGTGTCGACGTGCCGATCCATGGCGGCTCGTACGGCGTCGGTGTCTCGCGCCTGCTAGGTGCCATCATCGAGGCTTGCCATGACGATGCCGGCATCAAATGGCCGGAGGCGGTGGCGCCGTTCCGTGTCTCGATCCTCAACCTCAAGCAGGGTGACGCCGCGGTCGATGCGGCCTGCGAGAAGCTTTATGCCGATCTTACGGCCAGGGGTGTCGACGTGCTCTATGACGACACCGACCAGCGCGCCGGTGCCAAATTCGCCGCCGCCGACCTGATCGGAATCCCCTGGCAGATCATGATCGGGCCGAAGGGCCTTGCCGACGGCAAGGTCGAGATCAAGCGGCGCAGCGACGGCGCGCGCGAGACCATGTCGCCTGCCGACGCGGTCGCAAGACTTGTGGGCTGATGAGGCCGGTCGGCTGAATATTGTTCATCGCGCGATATCGCGGCCGCCAATCCGGCCACAATTGACCCCGAATCATGGGATTATCGAGCGATGGATGAGACCATGACCGAAACCGTGCAAACCGCGCCTTTCGCGCCCTTCGAGTGGATGCTGTCGGCGCGCTATTTGCGGGCGCGCCGGAAGGAAGGATTCATCTCGGTCATCGCCGGGTTCTCCTTTCTCGGCATCATGCTCGGCGTCGCGACGCTGATCATCGTCATGGCCGTGATGAACGGCTTCCGCAAGGAGCTGCTCGACAAGATCCTGGGCCTCAACGGCCACATCCTGGTCCAGCCACTGGAATCGCCGCTGACCGACTGGAAGGACGTTGCCGACCGTCTCAGCCAGGTCCAGGGCATCCGGCTCGCGGCGCCGGTGGTAGACGGTCAGGCGCTGGCGTCATCGCCATGGAACGCCTCGGGCGTCCTCGTGCGCGGCATCCGCTCCGACGATCTCAACAACCTCACCTCGATCGCCAAGAACATCAAGCAGGGCTCGCTCGAGGGGTTTGACGAAGGGCAGGGCGTTGCGATCGGCCGGCGCCTCGCCGATCAGCTTTCGCTGCATGCCGGCGACAGCATCACTCTGGTGGCGCCGAAGGGCGCAGTGACGCCCATGGGAACGACGCCGCGCATAAAGCCGTACAAGATCGTCGCGGTGTTCGAGATCGGCATGTCCGAATACGATCTCGGCTTCGTGTTCATGCCGCTTGCCGAAGCGCAGGCCTACTTCAACCGCAGCAACGACGTCACCTCGATCGAGGTGTTCACGACCAACCCCGACAGGATCGACGCCTTCCGCAAGGCGGTGACGGAGGCGGCGGGCCGTCCGATCTTCCTGGTCGATTGGCGGCAGCGCAACTCGACCTTCTTCAACGCGCTCCAGGTCGAGCGCAACGTGATGTTCCTGATCCTGACCATGATCGTGCTGGTCGCCGCGCTCAACATCGTCTCCGGCCTGATCATGCTGGTGAAGGACAAGGGCAGCGACATCGCGATCCTGCGCACCATGGGCGCCTCGCAGGGCTCGATCATGCGGATCTTCCTGATCACGGGCGCTTCGATCGGCGTCGTCGGCACGCTGGTCGGCTTCTGCGTCGGCCTCGTGATCTGCGTCAACATCGAATCGATCCGGCAATTTCTGTCCTGGCTGACCTCGACCGAGCTGTTCTCGCCGGAGCTCTACTTCCTGTCGAAACTGCCCGCCGAGATCGACGTCGGCGAGACCACGGCCGTCGTCATCATGGCGCTGACGCTGTCGTTCCTGGCGACGCTCTATCCGTCGTGGCGCGCCGCGCGCCTCGATCCCGTCGAAGCGCTCCGGTACGAGTGAGGGACTGATGGAGCAGCAGCAGGGGGCAGAAGATGTGCCGGTCATTTATCTCCACGAGATAAAGCGGCAGTACTTGCAGGGCGAGGTGCCGCTGACGATCCTCGACGGCGCCAAGCTGGCGCTGTGGGCCGGCCAGTCCGTCGCCCTGGTGGCGCCGTCTGGCTCCGGCAAGTCGACGCTGCTGCACATCGCAGGGCTGCTGGAAGCCCCCGATTCCGGCGAGGTCTATGTCTCGGGCGCGCCGACCTCGCAGCTGCCCGACATCGAGCGCACGCAGCTGCGCCGCACTGATATCGGCTTCGTCTACCAGTCGCACCGGCTGCTGCCGGAATTCTCGGCGCTCGAGAACGTCATGCTGCCGCAGATGATCCGCGGCCTGAAGAAGTCCGAGACCGTCAAGCGTGCCAAGGAGATCCTGGGCTATCTCGGCCTCGGCGACCGCATCACCCACCGCCCCGCCGAGCTGTCGGGCGGCGAGCAGCAGCGTGTCGCCATCGCCCGTGCAGTGGCCAACGCGCCGCGCGTGCTCTTTGCGGACGAGCCAACCGGCAATCTCGACCCCGGCACCGCCGAGCACGTGTTCCAGGCGCTGATGCAGCTGGTCAAGGCGACGCATGTGTCGATGCTGATCGCGACCCACAACATGGAGCTCGCCGGCCGCATGGACCGGCGGGTCTCCCTGTCGCACGGTCAGGTGGTCGAGCTCGATTAGCTAACCGAAGCCAGTCGCAGGCGCGTTCACCTCTCCGGAGGGAGAGGTGCAGTCCCGACGCGGCGTGCGTTCAACGTCAAAATAACAACTGCGAAAACAACCCCATGCACAGTAGCCAAGTGCTTGGTGGGACTTCCGAAAAAATCGGCGACGGCGCTGCGCCGCGCGCCTCGGGACTCAGGGCCTGATTACCGTCGATTTGAACGGCCCGCCATTGGCCGCGGCGTGCTCCACGGCGGCATTGGCGTGATCGAGGTCGAAGGCTGTCGTCTCATACTCCTCCAGCTTGAGCAGTCCCGCGCGTACCAGCGCGACCAGGCGAGCCGCGGCATCGCGCGGGTACATCCAGACGCCATGGATTGTGATGCATTCGCGCATGATCCAGTTGTAGGGCAGCTCCAGCCCTGGACCGCCCTGCATGTTGACGCCGCCCATCAGCACGATGCGGCCGTTGGGCCGCACCGTCATGATCGCGGCGCGCACCACCGTCGTGGCGACGGAGGGCGGCATGATATCGAACGCGCAATCGATCGGGCCAGGCGCTGCGCGCTTCATCAGTTCGCGGTCGTCATTCTCGTTGCCCGTCAGCTTCACCGGCCTGACGCGCGTGCCATGGCGACGCACGAGTTCGGCCAGCATCTTCTCGTTTCGGCCCGGCGCCACGACACAGGCCGCGCCCATCGCGAGCGCCACGGCCACGGCGGCACTGCCGAAATTGCCGGTCGCGCCGCTCACGAGCACGGTCTCGCCGGCCTGCAGCTTTGCTGTAAGGAAGCCGCCATAGGGCACGAGCATGGTGCCGAGCACGCTCCATTGCGTGGCTTCTGCTTCGCTGAGTTCGCCGAGCCGCGTGAGGTTCTCCGTCGGTACCATCATCCGCTCGGCGAAGGAGCCGTGGTGGAAATGTTTTTGTAGCCGCATGCCGCCTTCGCCGCGCGCGCTCACACCCTGCAGGTGAATGTCGGGAGCGACCGCGTCATCGCGCGAGCGCACCGTGGGATCGCAGAGCACCCAGTCACCCACGGACAGTTTCGTTGCGTCCGGGCCGACCGCGCGTACCCGGCCGACCCCGCCGGCTCCGGGAATGACGGGCAAGTCCAACGCGTACTTGCGTTCACCGCTGAACACTTCCTTGGAATAGGACAGCACGCGGGTGGCGACGACATCGACGATCACCTCGCCGGTGCCCAGCACCGGTTCGGGGACGTCCTCGATGACCAGCGGGGATCCGAAAGATTTGAGTACGGCAGCCTTCATGATGTTGACCTTCGTTCGCACCTCATTGTGAGGTGCACGGAATATGCAAGGGCTGTCGGCGGGCAGGAAGGCCTGGTATTATCCTAGTATTGTCTTGTCCCTCCCTACGGGAGCACGTCATGGCCGACCCCCGCCGCGTCGAATTCGGCGACTTTCTGCGGTCCCGCCGCGAGAAGCTCACGCCAAAAGCGGTCGGACTTCCCCTGACCTCCAGGCGGCGTACCGCGGGGCTGCGTCGCGAGGAGGTGGCTCAACTCGCCGGGATCGGTGTCGATTGGTACATCCGGCTCGAGCAGGGCCGAACGGTCAGCCCGTCGGTCGCCACCATCGATGCGCTCGCCCGTGCGCTGCGGCTCAGCAAGACCGAGCATGCGCATCTGAAAGCGTTGGCCCGTGACGGTGCGAGAAACGCGTTCACCCGCGAGATCGTGCCGCCGCCCATCCGGCGGATGATCGAGAGCCTAGAGCAGCCAGCCTACATCACCGGGCGTCGCTGGGACGTGCTGGCCTGGAACGCGGCGGCCGAGGAGGTCTTTGGCTTCGGTCAGTTCCCCGAGGAGGATCGTAACACGCTGCTTCTGGTGTTGACGAACAAGCAGACGCGAAAATTCTACGGCGCGAGCTGGACCGACGTTGCCAAGCGCATGGTGGCGATGTTTCGCGCCACCCACGACGTCTGGGCCGGCGATCCCGCCTTCACGGAGCTGCTGATGCGGCTGCGCGAGGGCAGTCCGGAGTTCGTCAAATGGTGGGGGGCCCACGACATCCGCAGCACCATCTCGGGCCGCAAGACCATGAACCATCCGAGCAAGGGCGTGCTGCAGTTCGAGCACACCAGCTTCCAGGCCAACGACGATCCCGCGCTGAAGCTCGTGATCTATACGCCGGTCTAAGCCCGCTTCAGAGCGCGCTTCCGCCGTATCACGCCACGTCCGCTCTGCAGGACCGCGAGGTGCTCCCTTAGCCGGGGAACCTAAGGGCCATCCTACGGTTACCGTTTCATCATTATGCAGGTGGAGCGAGGGACGTGTTCGGGGTTGACCGATGACGAGAGCGACCGAGGGGGCCTCGGCCGATCGCAACGCCGTCTTGGCTACCCTCGGCGATCATATTCGAGAGATCGGCAGCCCCGACGATCTCGCCTATGCGGCGGCGGAGCTGCTGGGCCGCAGTCTCAATGTCAGCCGGGCAGGTTACGGCACCGTCGACACCTCAGCAGAGACCATTACGATCGCGCGCGACTGGAATGCGCCTGGGATCTCGAGCCTGGCCGGTGTGCTGCGCTTTCGCGACTATGGCAGCTATATCGAAGACTTGAAGCGGGGTGAGACGGTCGTCTGCGCCGATGCTGAAAAGGACCCTCGCGTCGGCGACCGCGCCCGAGCTCTCGAGGCGATCTCGGCGCGCGCATTCGTCAACATGCCGATCTCCGAGCCCGACGGGGTTGTGGCGCTGTTGTACCTGAACAATGCCACGCTCCGCGAATGGAGCCCAGCCGAGCTGGAGCTCATCCGCGAGGTTGCCGAACGCACCCGCACCGCGGTCGAACGTCGGCGCGCTGAGAGCGCGGTGCGCGAGAACGAAGCACGGCTCCTCTTCCTAGACGCTCTCAACAAGCAAACGGCCAAGACGCGCGATGCGGACGGCGTCATGGCGGTGACGACGAGAATGGTCGGTGAGTATCTCGGCGTCTCCAGCTGCGCCTATGCCGACATGGATCCTGATCAGGACGGCTTCACCATCCGCGGGGATTGGGCGGCCCCCGGTGCGATGCACATATTGGGGCACTACAGCCTTGCCGACTTCGGCGAGAAGGCGGTGCGAGAGCTGGGCGCCGGGCGGCCCCTCATCATCAACGACAATCTGAAGGAAATCGCTCCCGAGGAAGCCGCCACTTTCCAGCGCATCGGGATCGGTTCGACGATCTGCATGCCCTTGGTGAAGGAGGGGCGCCTGACCGCCTTGATGGCCATTCATCATCGCGGCCCCCATCTGTGGACGCCGCGCGAACTTGCCTTGCTCACCGAAGTGACGGAGCGATCATGGGCCCACATCGAGCGCGTACGATCGGAGCAGGCGGCGCGCGAAGCTGCCGAACGGCTGGTCCTCGCCAACAAGGCCGCAGGGATCGGCACCTGGGACTACGATCCGGTCAACGATATCCTTCGATGGGACGCCCGCTGCAAGGAGGTGTTCGGTCTCTCACAGGACGCCGAGGTCAGCTATGAGGGCTCATTCCTGAAAGGCATTCATCCCGACGACAGGCAGCGCGCTCATGAGGCCGTCTCGAACGCGCTACAGCCCAATTCTCCGGGAAGCTACAACATCGAATACCGGACCGTCGGCATCGAGGATGGCGTCGAGCGCTGGATCGCCGCAACGGGCCACACGATCTTTTCCAATGGTCAGGCCACGCGATTCATCGGGACTGTGCTCGATATCTCCGTCCAAAAGAAGACCGAACGTCATCTGCGAATCCTCAACGATACGGGAGCATCGGTCGCCCGCGAACGCGATCTCGACAAGATCGTCCAGATCGTGACCGATGCCGGCGTCGAGCTGACGAGTGCCCAGTTCGGAGCGTTCTTTTATAACGTCCTGTCGACGGACGGCGGCAGCTACATGCTGTATTCGCTGTCCGGCGTGCCGCGATCCGCTTTCGAAAACTTCCCGATGCCGCGCGCCACCGCCGTGTTCGAGCCGACGTTCAAAGGCACGGGCGTGGTGAGGTCGGACGACATCCTGCAAGACCCGCGCTATGGCAAGAATGCGCCGCGGAAAGGCATGCCCGAGGGCCATCTCCCGGTCCGGTCATACCTGGCGGTCCCCGTGGTCTCGCGCAGCGGCGAAGTGCTCGGTGGGCTTTTCTTCGGTCATGCGGAGGTCGGTCGATTCCACGAAGAGCACGAGGCCGCATTGCTCGGCATTGCCGGCCACGCCGCGACCGCGATCGACAACGCCCGGCTGCTGACCAGGCTCGAAGCGCTCAATGCCGAGCTGGAGCAACGTGTCGCCGACGAGATCGCCGAGCGCATGAAGGCCGAGGAGCAATTGCGGCAATCGCAGAAGATGGAAGCCGTCGGGCAATTGACCGGAGGGATCGCCCACGACTTCAACAACATGCTGGCCGTCATCCTCGGCAGCTTGAATCTCGCCAAACGGCGGCTCGGCAAGGGCGAGCTCGACATTGACCGCTTCCTCGAGAGCGCCATGGATGGTGCGAACCGCGCCGCCACCTTGACGCAAAGGTTGCTGGCGTTCTCGCGACAGCAGCCTCTTGCGCCCGAGGTCGTGGACATCAACAAGATGGTCGGTGAAATGAGTGAACTGCTCGAGCGCTCGCTCGGCGAGCTCGTCCGTCTCGAGACGGTGTTGGCGGCCGGCCTATGGCGCGTCAAGGCAGACCCCGCGCAGCTCGAAAGCGCTCTCGTCAATCTTGCTGTCAATGCACGCGATGCCATGCCGAACGGGGGCAGGCTGACGATCGAAACCGCCAACGCCTCGATAGACCCAAAATATGCCCGCGAATACGCGCTGCAGCCCGGGCAGTACGTTCTCGTTGCGGTGACGGACAACGGCACGGGCATTGCGGCGGACGTGCTGGGAAAGGTCTTCGATCCGTTCTTCACGACCAAGATCGTCGGCAAGGGGACTGGCCTTGGCCTCAGCCAGGTCTACGGCTTCGTGCGGCAGTCCGGCGGCCATGTCAAAATCTATTCAGAGGTGGATGTCGGTACGACCGTGAAGATCTATCTTCCACGCTTCGCGGGCGAGGAGCCTGTCTCAACTCCGTCGCACGGCGTACCACATCCCGGTGCAAGTCTGCAGAGCGAGACCATCCTCGTCGTCGAGGACGACGAGCGGGTCCGCGGCATCTCCTCCGAAAGCCTGCGCGAGCTTGGTTATACCGTCGTCGAGGCCGCCAGCGCCCGGGAGGCGATCGGCAAAATCGAAGGCGGTTTCGTTCCGGATCTGCTGTTCACGGACGTCGTCATGCCCGACATGACCGGTGCCGAACTCGCGGCCGAACTGTCGAGACGATACCCGGATCTGAAAGTGCTGTTCACCACCGGCTACACGCGCAACGCGATCGTCCACAATGGCGTGCTCGATGCCGGCAAGCATTTGCTGTCCAAGCCCTTTGCGATCGAAGACCTGGCCGCCAAGGTCCGCTCGCTGCTCGACGAGGGGTGAATGAATGTTGCGCGTTGAATCGCCCCGCGGGGCGATGTCCGACGTCATTTCAAGGCGACGGAGCGGGCCGAGGGTTTGTGCTGACGGTCAGTTGGGGGGCGGGCGTCCAAGGGCTCTCGGGCCAATGAGCTGCCTGCCAGGGAGCCGCTTTCCCAGGCGTCGTCGGCCAGGAGCTTGTCGGGCCCGGCGTCGGCAATGCGCAGGATGCCTTGAGCCGAGCCCATTGTGACGGCAGGCCCGCCAGGTCGAGCTCGAATGTCATGACGTCCGTCTTGTCGTCCGCGATCGGCGTGCTTTCGCGGACATGCAGGGAGCGGGAGGCCAGTATCGCCTTGATCATGTCGGCATCGATGTTGCCGCGCCAGACCTCGTACTTGCCGGTCCGCAGCGGAGCTCCTCCGGCGGTCTTCTCTTTGTCGGCATCCGCCGCGATCAGGATCGTGCTCTTGCGGCCGCTTCGTCGACCTCGGCCACAAATGTCAGCGGCGCGCCCTTGCTGCTTTCGCAAGACAGCCGCAGCTCCATCGTTCGGAACGCGGAGCCGTTCGCCTTCTTTGCGGTCGCGATCTTGCGGACGAACGGCCGGGCCTCCTTCTCCAGCGACCAGTTCGTCTCAGCGAGCGGTCGCGTGTCAATGCCGAAACCGTACAGCTCGGATCGCGTCAGCACGTGCAGGCTTTCGAACTTCACCGTCCGGACGAGGGAGTCGAGCTCGCGGCTAATTCCCATCGCCGCGATGAACGCGGCGCGATCGCGATCGGCCGCCAGGAGCCGGCGACGCCTGTATTCTGCGACCGCCGCCGGATCGGGCCGTCCGTCGAAGGCGAGCACCAGCCTGGAATTATGGACCGCCATTGTGGCGTCGGGGGCGACCTCGCGCGATGCCGCCCCGAGAAACAGGTATGCGCAGGCCGAGTTGCACATGGCACGGTTCGTGGCGAGTTCGGCCTCGACCTCGCCGCTCGCGTTCTTGAGCTTCAGGCAAGCGGCGTCTCCCTGCGTGCCCGCGGCGCAGGCGGTCGCGACCGTCCGGCCAACCCTGGCAACCGCCTTGCGGCTGCGCAGCAACCGCGCGATCGCGTAAGACTGCTCGACGTTGCCGCCTGGCGAATGGAGATAGATCGGACGCTGCAGGTCCTTGACGGCGGCGAGGAAGCGGCGAATGCGCAGCGCAGCCTCCCGATCGATCTCGCCCTCGATGGCGATCCAGCGATCGCAGCCCGGGCCGCATGCGTCGGCTGGCCCCTTGGCGAGATAGATCGTCAGCCTGGAGGTAAATCCGGTTTTCTCGGCCGGCGCTGCTTCGGCATGCAAAGTGCCGGGAAGCAAGAGCGAGGCAAGGAGCAGGATGCGGGCGAGCATGGATCGACTGCGCGAAAGGAAAGTTTGACCGGACGCTATACGATGACTGGCGCGGTCACAACTTGCGCTCGCCATGCGCATTTACTCGGACAGCCGGCCGGCAATGCTGCGCCGAGAACGCTCCGGCGCCTCGGTTCGCACCTCGCTGCAGCCAACTCGATCACCCGGAACTGGCGGCGGCGCGGCCCGGGCGGCGAGGGGCGGGGACGTTCGGTCGGATCAGAGGTTCGCGCGTGAAGCTCCGCTCGTCGGGAGAATGCCGGTGGGGGCGAGCATGAGCGAGGCGCGGTGCTCTCAGCGAGGCAGCAGAAGGGGTGATCGTTCGAACGTGCGCGGGCGAGCTTGCGAGTGGTGACGAATGTGATGAAAGTGAGCGAAAACATGGCGACAATTTGGATACGGAACTCGAGCGTGTCTTTCGATTCTCCCATCACGCGAATGTGCGCGCGACGATGTTGCGCGCGCATGCAGTTTGTCTCGCCTCGGCGACATTGAAAGTGCTGAAGACCCTTGTTTCAAAGGGTTTCCGCGCACGTGCCGATAAACATTTGTTAGTGAGCAAGGTCCTTTCGATCGCACCTGTTGCCTCGTGGTTACAGCAATTCCGTCGATCGCTGTTATGACGACACCACGGCCGGGGGGCCCACTGAAGAAACTGGAACGGGAATCAAATGAAGAAGAATTTGTTGCTTGCAGCTGTCAGCCTCGTCGCGCTCAGCGCGGCTGCGCCGGCACTTGCGGCAGATCTCGCGGCACGGCCCTACACCAAAGCACCGCCGGCGGCGATCGCTGCGGTGTACGACTGGAGCGGCTTCTACATCGGTATCAACGGCGGCGGCGGTTCGGCTGACACGTCGTGGGATCTGGTCGGCTTCGGTCCGGAAGGCTCCCACAACTCGACCGGCGGCACCGTCGGTGGCCAGATCGGTTACCGCTTTCAGTCCGGCCAGTTCGTGTTCGGTCTCGAGGGCCAGGGCAACTGGGCCGACTTCTCGGGTGACAACATCAGCGGCCTCACCGGACTCCGGAATCGTACGCGGGTCGACGCGTTCGGTCTGATCACGGGTCAGGTTGGCTACGCCTGGAACAACGTCCTGCTCTACGCGAAGGGCGGTGCGGCGGTCGTCAGCAACAAGTACGACGTCTACAGCGTCGTGACGGGTGCGAATCTCGACCGGGCCGACGAGACCCGCTGGGGTGCCACGGTTGGCGCGGGCCTCGAGTTTGGTTTTGCTCCGAACTGGACGGTCGGCGTCGAGTACAACCACATCTTCCTCGGCGACCACAACGTCACCTTCGCCAGTGGCGCTGTCGAACGCATCGGGCAGGACATCGACATGGGTCTCGTCCGCCTGAACTACAAGTTCGGCGGCCCGATGATCGGCCGTTACTGAGACTGACCGCTCCACGTGAGCGGCTGACGAAAGCCCCGGCCTCGGCCGGGGCTTTTTTGCTGTTTGTCTTCAGCGAGTTAACCATCTCCTTTCGGCGGCTTCCGGATCGCTTGACTCCATAGAACGAAATGAGAACAATGTTCTTCATACGTTCCAACAAGGGAGCAGGCCATGTTCAGGGTTTTCGTGGAAGAAGCCGCCGCACTGGCGTCCATCACGCTGTTCGTCGGGATGATCGCGATCTGGGCCCAGGTCATTCCGCAGCTCTAGGCCGGCTTTCTCCGACCTCTTGGGGAAAAGCGGGACGACGCGCCCAAGCGGCCGCTCCGGCGTGGACTCTCAAGCTGTGAGACCCCACCATTGAGAGGCGAGTCGGCCGCGAGTGCATGATGCCTTGAGGCGCCGACGACCGCTCCATCTCATCTGCAAGAGGCCGTCACGCGACCATGCCGAGCGCCGGATTTGTCCACCTTCACGTTCACTCGGCCTATTCGCTGCTCAAGGGCTCGATCAAGATCGCCAAGCTCGCCGAGCTTGCCAAGAAAGACCACCAGCCGGCGCTGGCGCTGACCGACACCGACAATCTGTTCGGCGCGCTGGAGTTCTCCGACAAGATGGCGGGCTCCGGCATCCAGCCGATCGTCGGCTGCGAGCTCGCCATCGATTTCGGCGATCAGGATCCCAACGCGCGCAACGCGATGGGGCCGTCGCGCGTGGTGCTGCTCGCCGCGCAGGAACGCGGTTATCGCAGCCTGATGCGGCTGAACTCGCGCGCGTTTCTGGAATCTCCGGACAGCCATGCTCCGTTCATCAAGTTTGACTGGCTCGAAGGCGAGACCGAGGGCCTGATCGCGCTGACGGGCGGGCCGGACGGGCCGATCTCGCTGGCGCTCGCCGGCGGCATGGCCGAACTCGCCGGCGCGCGGTGCGAGCGTCTGGCTGCTCTGTTCGGCGACCGTCTCTACATCGAATTGCAGCGCCACAACGCCGAGAAGGAGCGGCGCGTCGAAGGCGGCCTGATCGACATCGCCTACGCCAAGGGACTGCCGCTGGTTGCGACCAACGAGCCGTATTTCGCGACCACTGACGATTACGAAGCGCATGATGCGCTGCTCTGCATCGCCGGCGGCCGGCTGATCGCCGAGACCGACCGTGTGCAGCTGACACCGGATCATCGCTTCAAGACGCGCGCCGAGATGGCGGTGCTGTTCGCCGACATTCCGGAGGCGCTGGCCTCGACGGTGGAGATCGCCGAGCGCTGCTCGTTCCGGCCGATGACGCGCAAGCCGATCCTGCCGTTCTTCACCGTCGGCGCCGCGGCGAGCTCGGACGCCGCCGCGGTCGAGGCGGCCGAGCTGAAGCGGCAGGCGGAGGAGGGGCTCGCCAACCGTCTGCGCGTGCACGGCCTCTCTCAGGGCACGACGGAAGAAGACTATAACAAGCGCCTGGCGTTCGAGCTCGACGTCATCATGCGCATGAAGTACGCGGGCTACTTCCTGATCGTGTCCGACTTCATCAAATGGGCCAAGGCTCACGGCATTCCGGTCGGGCCGGGCCGCGGCTCCGGTGCGGGCTCGCTGGTGGCGTGGGCGCTCACCATCACCGACCTCGACCCGATCAGGTTCGGCCTGCTGTTCGAGCGCTTCCTCAATCCGGAACGCGTCTCGATGCCGGACTTCGACATCGACTTCTGCCAGGACCGCCGCGGCGAGGTGATCAGTTACGTGCAGCAGCGCTACGGCCGCGACCAGGTCGCGCAGATCATCACCTTCGGTACGCTGCAGGCGCGCGGCGTGCTGCGCGACGTCGGCCGCGTGCTGCAGATGCCCTATGGCCAGGTCGACAAGCTGACCAAGCTGGTGCCGCAGAATCCGGCGGCGCCGGTGACGCTGGCGGCCGCGATCGAGAGCGAGCCGAAGCTGCAGGCGTTCCGCGACGAGGATCCCGTGGTGGCGCGCGCCTTCGACATCGCCCAGCGTCTCGAAGGCCTGACCCGCCACGCCTCGACCCACGCGGCCGGCATCGTGATCGGCGATCGCCCCTTGAGCGAGCTCGTGCCGCTCTACCGCGATCCCAAATCCGACATGCCGGTGACCCAGTTCAACATGAAATGGGTCGAGCCGGCGGGCCTCGTCAAGTTCGACTTCCTCGGCCTGAAGACGCTCACCGTGCTCGACGTCGCCTGCAAGCTGCTCAAGCCGCGCGGCATCGATATCGATCTCGCCACGCTGCCGATCGACGACGCCGAGAGCTACCAGATGCTGGCGCGGGGCGAGGTGGTCGGCGTGTTCCAGGTTGAAAGCCAGGGCATGCGGCGGGCGCTGATCGACATGCGCCCCGACCGTTTCGAGGACATCATCGCGCTGGTCGCGCTCTATCGGCCGGGCCCGATGGCGAACATCCCGACCTATTGCGCGCGCAAGCACGGCGACGAGGAGCCGGAATATCTGCATCCCGTGCTGGAGCCGATCCTGAAGGAGACCTTCGGCGTCATCATCTACCAGGAGCAGGTGATGCAGATCGCGCAGGTGATGTCGGGCTATTCGCTCGGCGACGCCGACCTGTTGCGCCGCGCCATGGGCAAGAAGATCCGCGCCGAGATGGACAAGCAGCGCGACATCTTCGTCGCGGGCGCGGTGAAGAACGGCGTGCCGAAGGGGCAGGCCGAGACCATCTTCGAGCTGCTCGCGAAATTCGCCGACTACGGCTTCAACAAGAGCCACGCGGCGGCTTACGCGCTGGTGTCCTACCACACCGCCTACATGAAGGCGCATTATCCAGTGGAGTTCATCGCCGCGTCCATGACGCTCGATCTGAACAACACCGACAAGCTCTCCGAATTCCGCTCGGAGGCGCAGCGGCTCGGCATCAAGGTCGAGCCGCCGAACATCAACCGATCGGGCGCGACCTTCGAGGCCGGCGAGAACACGATCTACTACGCGCTCGCCGCGCTCAAGGGCGTCGGCATCCAGGCGATCGAGCAGATCATCGCGGAGCGCACCCGGGGCGGCCTGTTCACCTCGCTTGCCGATTTCGCCGCGCGCGTCTCGCCGCGCGCGATCAACAAGCGCATCATCGAAAGTCTCGCCGCCGCCGGCGCCTTCGATACGCTCGAGCCGAACCGGGCGCGCGTCTTTGCCGGTGCGGACGCGATCCTCGCCGCCTGCCAGCGCGCGCATGAAGCTGCGACCATCGGCCAGAACGACATGTTCGGCATGTCGGCGGATGCGCCGACCATCATGCTGCCGCAGGTCGAGCCGTGGCTGCCGGCCGAGCGGCTGCGCCGCGAATACGACGCGATCGGCTTCTTCCTGTCGGGGCATCCGCTCGACGATTACGCGACCGTGCTGAAGCGGCTGCGGGTGCAGAGCTGGGCCGAGTTCTCGCGCGCGGTGAAGACCGGCGCCACCGCTGGCAAGGTCGCCGCGACCGTGGTCTCGCGCATGGAGCGGCGTACCAAGACCGGCAACAAGATGGGCATCATGGGGCTGTCCGATCCCACCGGCCATTTCGAGGCGGTGCTGTTCTCGGAAGGCCTTGCGCAATATCGCGACGTGCTGGAGCCGGGCGCGGCCGTGCTGCTGCAATTAGGGGCCGAACTTCAGGGCGAGGACGTCCGCGCCCGGGTGCTGCATGCCGAGCCGCTCGATGACGCCGCGGCGAAGACGCAGAAGGGCCTGCGCATCTTCCTGCGCGACACCAAGCCGCTGGACTCGATCGCCAAGCGTCTCGCCGGGCCCGAGATGGCAGCTTCGAACGGCGGCGCGCCGAAGGTCGGCAGTCCCGGCATCGCACCGCGCGGAAACGGCGACGGCGAGGTCTCGCTGGTGCTCATGCTCGACCTCGAGACCGAGGTGGAGATGAAACTGCCCGGCCGCTTCAAGGTCTCGCCGCAGATCGCCGGCGCGATCAAGGCGGTGGCGGGCGTGGTCGACGTGCAGCAGCTCTGACATTGCGCGCATCGCTGCAAACCAAAGCTTAACTATTTGGCCCGCACTTGGTTTCAAAGTTGCGCCAGCGCAGCTATCAGTTGTCGTCTCGGCAATCTCGTTCGGACCGGAAACCACGGGAGAAAAACACCATGTGCGACCAATGTTCTGACGACCTGCATCAGCCGGTTACTCCCTCCCGGCGCGCCATGATGCTGTTGGCCGGTTCAGCATTTGCGTCCGCGGCCATTGGCGGCTCCGCGTTGGCCAAGGAGGCGAAGGCGCCGCCGAAGCCGCAGAACGTGTTGTCGCCCGATGCGGCGCTGAAGCGGCTGATGGAAGGCAATGCGCGCTATGTCTCGGGCGTGTCGCGCCGCCACGACTTCAAGCACGAGCGCGAGGCGCTGGTCGGCGGTCAGAATCCGTACGCGGCGGTGTTGAGCTGCGCCGATTCCCGCATCGCGCCCGAATATGCCTTCGACAGCGGACGCGGCGACCTGTTCGTGTGCCGCGTCGCCGGAAATTTCGCTGGCGACGAGACCGTTGCGAGCATGGAGTACACTGTCGCGGTGCTCGGCACGCCCCTGATCCTGGTGCTCGGCCACGACAATTGCGGCGCGGTCGATGCGACGATCAAGTCGCTGAAGGACGACAAGCCGCTGCCGGGACACATCCCCTCGCTGGTCGCTGCGATCGCGCCGGCGGTGAAGGCGGCGGCGCAGCAGAGCGGCAATGCGCTCGACAACGCCATCCGCCAGAACGTCGTCGACAATGTCGCCAAGCTGAAATCGGCCGCCCCGATCCTCAACGCGGCAGTCGAGCAGGGCAAGCTCAAGGTGGTCGGCGGCATCTATCGGCTGAGCACCGGGACCGTCGAGTTGCTCGCCCAGGGCTGAGAGCATCGGGCGTGGGATGGTCGCGCCTCTTCCAGGGAGAGGCCGGCCGGCGGATTATCCCGTTGACGCTCCACACAGTGGTCGCCGGATGCTGTTGCAACCAAGTGGTGTTTCCCACTAGGATGCTTCCGGGGAATTTCTGGGGGCGTGATGTTGCTGCGTGGACTGGTACTGTTCGTGGCCGCCTTGTTGCTGTGCGGCTGCGAAACCGCAAGGAGCGGGCTCGACTATGCGGCAGCAGAGCGAAAGATCGGCCCACCAAAAGCAGGGCAAGCACGTGTGGTCGTCCTGCGCGAAAAGGGCTTCGGCGGGATTGGCGATTCCGACTGGGCATTCAGCATCGATGGAATACCGGTCAAAGGTCTGAAGACCGGGACATACGTCTATGTCGATCGGCCCGCAGGCCAGCATCAGTTCGTGGCGGAAGAGGCGGCGCTCGGTGTCACGCGCGTTGACTTCACCGCGCGATCGGGCCAGACCTTGTTCTTCGTTGCGCGCTACAGCGAGCGAAAAAACGCGATGATCGCAAATTCGAGTACGGGATTGCTCGGCTGGGGCCTCACGCTCGCGATCACCTCTGGGTACAAAAATCAGGGGCCGCTGGATTTCATGCCGCTGGAGGAGCAGGCTGCGCGGACGACGGTTGCAGAGCTCCGACTGGCCGAATAGGCGAGCGGGAGGCGTTTGTTGGTTTCGGCATCGCGGCATGGCGTGAATTGAGGGCCAAAGGCGGGAAGCCCACCTCGTCTTGCATCTTACGCTGGGCTCGCGCAGGCAGCGGCGCGGCCATGTCGTCGCCTCAATCCGGTCATCTCGTTCAAGTGCCATTCAGCTCGCCGCGCGCCTGATACGCGGTGGCCACCTCAACGACAAAAGCGGGCACAGCCATGCGCGGGACGCTCAAAGTCTTTCTCTGCCTTCTCCTGCCGATGGTGGCCCTTGCCGCGGGCACGCCGCATCAGGCCCGCGCCCAGCAGCAGGAGAAGCGCATCGCGCTCGTGGTCGGCAACGGCGCCTATGCCAAATCGCCGCTGGCGACCACGGCGAACGATGCCGGCTTGATCGCGCAGACGCTCCAGGCCGCCGGCTTCGACGTGGTCGGCGCGCGCGATCTCGACGGCGACACGCTGCGCAAGAGCCTGCGCGATTTCATCCAGAAGGCCCAGGCGTCCGGACCCGGCACCGTGGCGATGATCTATCTTGCCGGTTATGGCGTGCAGCTCGCCGGTGAGAACTATTTCATCCCGGTCGATTCCAACATCAGCCGCGACACCGACATACCGACCGAGGCCCTGCGCATCAGCGACTATGCGCGCCAGCTCGCATCGATTCCGCTCAAGGCCAATATCGTCGTGCTCGACGCAGCCCGTGCGCAGCCCTTCATCGAGGGCGGTCAGCCGATCGCGAGCGGTCTGGCGCTGGTCGAGCCCGAGGCGAACATGCTGATCGCCTTCAATGCCGCGCCCGGCACGGTGGCGCCGGAGGAGCCGGGGCCCTACGGCATCTACGCGCAGTCGCTCGCCGAGATGATCCGCACCGGCGGCTTGCCGCTGCCCGAGGTGTTCGAGCGCGTCCGCCTGCGCGTCAACGAGGCCTCCAAGGGTGCGCAGGTGCCCTGGAACGAGCAGAAGATCTCGGCGCCATTCTCGTTCTTCGAGCGCGCGCCCGATGCGCCGCCGGCGGCTGCGCCCGACCAGGTCGCCGCGATCCGGAGCAAGCCGATCCGCGATCTCGGCGTGCAGGACGCCTATGCCGCCGCGCTCGAGCGCGACACGCTGGCGGCCTATGAGGAGTTTCTCGCGGCCTATCCGAATGATCCGCTTGCCAAGCGCGTGATGGCGATCGTTGCCGCGCGCCGCGAAGCCATCACCTGGCGGCGGACTTACCGGACGGACACGCCGGAGGCCTATTGGTCGTATCTGCGCCGCTATCCGCGCGGGCCGCATGCGGCGGATGCGCGGCGCCGCCTTGCGATCCTCACCGCGCCGCCCGAGCCGCCGCCGACCTTCGCGATGATCGACTACGACGTGCCGCCACCGCCGCCGGAGGAGGTGGTCTATGTCGATCGCCCGGTGCTGTATTTCAGCGATCCCGATTTCGGTTTCGCGCCGCCACCGCCACCACCGGTCTATTATCTGCCGCCGCCGCCGCCTGATTTCGTCGTGTTGCCGCCGCCGCTGCCGGTGGTCGGCCTGTTCGTGCTGCCGCAGCCGGTGTTCGTGCCGATCCCGGTGTTCGTGAGGCCGCCGGTCTATGTCGCGCCGCCACCGAACAACATCATCTACCAGAACATCCACAACACCACGGTCATCAACACCGTCATCAACCGCCCACCGGCGCCGCCGCCGGCCACGGGGCCGGCGCTCGGATCTGGGATCGGACCTGGCAATCTGGCGCCGGCCGTTGCCGGCCGCGCCACGCCGGCAGGACCGGCCGTGCCGCAGGCGGTCGTTCAGCGCGCCGCCCTGATCCAGCAGGGCAAGGCGCCGATGCCGCCGAGCGCAACCATCCAGCCGACGGCGAGGCCCGGTATCGCGACACCAGCTCCTGCCAATGTCGCCCCTGGCACGACAGCGCCGCCGCCCGCCGGCGCCAAGCTGCCGCAGGCCAATACCGTGCCGCCGGGAGCTCCCGGCAGCCCGCCAGCCGGAGCGGCGTCGCCCGGAGTTGGGACGCCGGGAGGCACACCCAGTCCGACCGCAAATGCTCCCGCCGGCAGCGCCGCTACAACCCCGCAAGCGCTGGCCCCGACCAAGCCGCCGCCGGCCAATACGCTGCCGGTGCCGGGATCTCCGGGCAGCCCGCCGGCCGGAGCGCCGCCCGCGACGGGGACGCCCGGCGGCACGCCCAGTCCGAGCGCGAACGCTCCCGCCGGCAACGCCGCAGCAACCCCGCAAGCGCTGGCCCCGACCAAGCT
>NZ_LFKZ01000014.1:101437-239250 GCF_028128975.1 Bradyrhizobium sp. CCBAU 45321 | reverse complement strand
CCGCCACCTGCGCCTGCTCCCGCTCGCGTTGAAGCGGCCGCAGTGCCGCCTGCACCTGCAACCGCGCCGACGCGCGACCTCAATTCGCCGGTCGGCGTCTGGCTCACCGAGGAGAAGGAAGGCAAGGTCCGCATCGAGCAATGCGGCACCAACCTCTGCGGCTATTCGGTCGACAGCAAGTCCAACCAGAACGGCGAGCAGGTGCTGATCAACATGAAGCCGGGCAAGGACCAGAAATGGTCGGGCCGCATCCTCGATCCGAACTCGGGCTCGACCTACGATTCGACGATCGCCATGAAGGGCACCGACCGTTTACGTGTGCAGGGCTGCGCCTTCGGCGGCATGTTCTGCGGCGGCCAGACCTGGACGCGGGTGAATTGAGATCCGCCTGATCGTTCTTACGCAGACAAGGGGCCCGCGATGCGGGTCCTTTGCTTTTGCGCCCTGGCGTGCCGGCGTGCGCAGGCTCACACAGCCTCCTGCGCACGTGACAGCCCTCACATCGCCGGTTCCGCGCACGTGTCACGGTCCCCCGCATGGTCAACCACAGGGGCGTGTCATGAACGTGTTTCGCAAGGCTCTATTCGCCACCGCCGTCGTCATTGCTGACCCGCTCGCGCAGGCCGACGCTGCGACAAGCACGTTCGATGGCGCGTGGAACGTCCGCATCGCTTCATCAAGCCAGGCCTGCGGCAACGGCGCGACTGTCTCTATCGGCATCAATAATGGTCAGATCGCCTCGAGCAGCGCCGCAGTGACGGCGTCGGGGCGCGTCGCCGAGGCCGGCAAGGTCAACGTCACCCTGAGCACCGGCATCAAGCGTGCCGTCGGCTTCGGCCGGCTCAGCGGCGCGTCCGGCTCCGGCACTTGGCGCGGCGCCATGTGCACGGGCACGTGGACGGCGGAGAAGATTTAGGTGCCGTGTCCCGGACAAGCGGCAGCGCGAAGCGTTGCCGCGCAGAGCCGGGACCCAGTGCTCTCAGCGGGTCGAAGGTCTGGGTCCCGGATCGGCGACGCATCGCCTTGGGCGATGCGTCTTGTCCGGGACACGAGAGTCAGCCCACCGCCGCGCCATACTCCGCGTCAGTGACCGGCTCCAGCCAGGTCGAGTAGACGCCGTCGAGCGCTTCCTGCATGGCGATGTGGCACATGCCGTTGGTCGGCGATGCGCCGTGCCAGTGCACTTCACCCGGTGGAATCCAGACGGTGTCGCCGGGACGGATTTCCTGGACCGGGCCGCCCTTGGTCTGAACGCGGCCGACGCCCGAGATCACGTAAAGCGTCTGGCCGAGCGGATGATGATGCCAGTTGGTGCGCGCGCCGGGCTCGAATGCGACGCGCGAGACGTTCAGTCGTGCAGGCTCGGGGGCCATGTTGATGGGGTCCTGCCACACGGTGCCGGTGAAGTGTTCCTTCGGCGCGCGGCGGGTCGGCCGCGTGCCGGCGAGCGTGATGTCCATGAGGGTCCTCGTTCCTTGTCCGTTACTTCTTGCTGGCGGCGTAGCGCGCCTTGGTTTCGGCGTTCATGGGATAGAGGCCCGGCAGCACCGCGCCGTTATTCACCTCGTTGACGATCCAGGCTTCCATCCGCTCCTGCTCGACGCCCTCATTGAGGACGTGATCGAGCATCGCCTGCGGGATCAGCACGCAGCCGTCCTGGTCGGCGACCACGATGTCGTTCGGGAAGACGGCAACGCCGCCGCAGCCGATCGGCTCGCCCCAGCCGACGAAAGTGAGGCCTGCAACCGACGGCGGCGCGGCATAGCCGTCGCACCAAACCGGCAAATTGGTGCCGAGCACGCCCTCGACGTCACGCACCACGCCGTCGGTGACAAGCGCGGTGACGCCGCGCTTGACCATTCGCGCGCAAAGGATGTCGCCGAAGATGCCGGCATCGGTGATGCCCATGGCATCGACCACGGCGATGCAGCCCTCCGGCATCGCCTCGATCGCGGTGCGGGTCGAGATCGGCGACGACCAGGATTCCGGTGTCGCCAGATCCTCGCGCGCCGGCACGAAGCGCAGCGTGAAGGCCGGTCCCACCAGCCGCGGCAGGCCCGGCCGCAACGGACGCGCGCCGCGCATCCACACATTGCGCAGGCCCTTCTTCAGCAGGACCGTGGTGATGGTGGCGGTGGTGATGCCGGCGAGGGTCTTGCGGGCTTCGGGGGACAGCGACATGGACGAGAACGAGCTCCAAGGTGCGGGAAAGAACGCGCGCATCTTGCGAGCCGCGAGCTTTGCGTCAAGGGCCAAGAGGCTAGCAATTACGCAGGGCCGCAGCGCCGTTATGCGATGCGATAACAAGGCTTTATCGCTTCCCCTTGCATTAATTTATTGGACTTGCGGGCACATTTACGCGAAGCAGGGACAAGCGGAACTCAAGGTCGAGCCCGCGTTCCCGAGAAGCCCGATTCCGACAGCGCTCTGACAGCTCAATGGCCGCGACGCTTCCCCCGCCCCGCCTTCTGCCCAGTGGCGACAGTGCCGTCACGGTCGAGTTCAGCCGCACCATCGACGACGATGCCAACCAGCGCGTGCTGGCGCTCGACAAGGCGCTGCTAGCTGCGCCCATCGACGGCATCACCGAAACCGTGCCGACCTATCGCTCGCTGCTGGTCCATTACGATCCCGGCAAGATCGGCTTCGATGCGCTGGGCGAAAAGATCCTCCCGATCGCCACCCGGCCGCTGCCGCCGGTCACGAAAGCGCGCCGCTGGCGCGTTCCCGTCGCCTATGGCGGCGAGCACGGCATCGACCTCGAGGACGTCGCCAAGACGTTGGGCACCACGCCGGATGACATCGTCATCAGGCATTCGGGCGGCGATTACAAGGTCGCCATGATCGGCTTCACGCCGGGCTGGTCCTATCTCAGCGGCCTCGACAAATTCCTGCACATGTCGCGGCGGCAATCGCCGCGACTGTTGACGCCGGCCGGCACGATCTCGATCGGCGGCGTCCAGGCCGGCATCCAATGCCTGGCCGCCCCGAGCGGCTGGCATCTGCTCGGCCGCACCCCGGTGCGAACCTATCAGCTCCACCGCAATCCGACCTTCCTCACCGAGCCCGGCGACCGCGTCACGTTCTACCCGATCGACCACAAGACATTCGAGGACATGGACCGCGCTGCGGAAGCCGGCGAGATCGTCGCTGAGCAGGTGGACGCATGAGCCGGCTCGTCGTTGCCAGCATCGGCCCTGCCAGCTCGGTCCAGGACGGCGGCCGCCACGGCGCGCAGCGCTACGGCTTGACCGTGAGCGGAGCGATGGACCGGCTGTCGCTTGCGGCGGCGAACACTCTGGTCGGCAACGAGCCGTTCGCGGCCGCCATCGAGATCGGCCCGTTCGGTGCCTCCTTCACCGCCCGCGACGGCGCCGTGCGCGTGGCGATATCGGGCGCGCCGCGCAATGCGGACATCGCCGGCAGCGCGGTCGCGATGGACACCTCGGTGACGCTCAAGGATGGCGAGACGCTGACGCTCGGCTTTGCCCGCGGCGGCGCCTTCACCTATCTCGCGATCGAAGGCGCCATCAAGGGCGAGGCCGTGTTCGGCAGCCTTGCCGTGAACGCCCGCGCCGGCCTCGGCAGCCCCTACCCGCGCCCGCTCCAGGCCGGCGACGAATTCACGGTCGATGCCGCGAGCGGCGCACCGGAGCTGCGCATCGAGCTGCCGAAGCCGGCGAGCGGCCCGATCCGCGTGCTGCTAGGGCCTCAGGACGACGAATTCGACGACGCCAACAAGGCGCTGTTCCTGGATAGTGAGTGGAAGATCTCGGCGACCTCGGACCGCATGGGGTACCGGCTCGAAGGCCCTGCGATCAAGCATCTCCACGGCCACAACATCGTCTCCGACGGCACGGTCAACGGCAGCATCCAGGTGCCCGGTAACGGCGCGCCGATCGCGCTGATGATGGATCGCGGCACCTCCGGCGGCTATCCGAAGATCGCAACCGTGATCACGGCCGATATCGGCCGCCTCGCCCAGACCTCGGCAGGAACCGCGTTCCGCTTCAAGGCGGTCAGCATGGCCGAAGCGCAGGACGAGGCGCGCAAGTTCGCGCAAGCGATCCGCAGCCTGCCCGATCGCCTGCGCTCCTCCGACATCGTCGCGCTCAACATCGAGGCGCTCAGCGATGCTAACGTGGCGGGCTATGCGGTCAGCGCGGTCGATGCCGGGACGTGGCAGGTCACGGCGGAGCCATAAGCGACAACAAGACCAGAGGCGGAGAGCAACCCATGAAAACAGTCGATCTGAATTGCGACCTCGGCGAAGGTTTTGGCGCGTGGGAGATGGGCAACGACGCCGCGATGATCGAGCTGGCAAGCTCGGTCAACGTCGCCTGCGGCTTCCATGCCGGCGACCCCGACATCATGCGCCGGACGGTGGAGCTTGCGAAGGCGCGCAGCGTCTCGGTCGGCGCGCATCCCGGCTATCGCGACCTGCACGGCTTCGGCCGGCATCCGATCGCAGGGCTCAAGGCCTCCGAGATCGAGAACCTCGTCGCCTACCAGATCGGCGCGTTGCAGGCTATCGCGACTGCGGCCGGCCACAAGGTCACCCATGTGAAGGCGCACGGCGCGCTCTCCAACGTCGCCTGCGAGGACGACATGACGGCGAAGGCGATCGCTGCCGGCATCAAGGCGGTGGATCCCAGCCTGATCTTCGTCGTGCTCGCCAATTCGAAGCTGGTGAAGGCCGGCGAAGACGCCAACCTGCCGATGGTCCACGAGGTGTTCGCCGACCGCGCCTATGAGGATGACGGCAACCTCGTCTCACGCAAGAAGCCCGGCGCGGTGCTGCACGACGCCAAGGCGATCGCCGAGCGCGTGGTGCGCATGGTGCAGGACGGTGCGGTGGTGTCCGTCACGGGCAAGGTCATCAAGATGCGCACGGATACGGTCTGCATCCATGGCGACACGCCCGGCGCGGTCGAGATCGCGCGCGGCGTGCGGCAGGCGTTGAAAGCTGCGGGGATCGATGTGGCGCCGTTCAAGCGCGGGGCGTGACAAACGCTCGGTAGCGTAGGGTGGATTAGCGAAGCGTAATCCACCTCTTCTGCTGCATCCATACAAGTGGTGGGTTACGCCTTCGGCTAACCCACCCTACGCAGACACATCAGAACGGATGCACCGACAGCGTCCCGAACACGATCGCCGCGATCACCGCAAACGCGCTGTACATCGCAACGTGGTGCATGCTCGCCCCGGTCCGGCGCGAGAGCGAGCGCGCGTAGAAGTGCAGCCTGGCTTCCGCCGATAGTTCGCGCATGGTCGATCTCCAACGCCCCATTTGCGGGAGTATGAAGGATCAACCAGGACGGGAGGCAAGACGGTGGCGGAAATAGCGATGAGGGTTCTCTGGAGGCCCCCATCGCAGACGCAAATTCTCTTGACCAGCAGGTTCCGAGAATCTTATTCGTTAAAGTCCGAGCCAGTTGGAACCGACTCGGATGACAATCGGATGACACCGAAGGCCGAAGCGCGATGATCCGACGTTTCAACCGCTAATACACATCAGCCTGGAAGCGGCCGGTCTTCTTGAGCTCGGCGACGAAACTGACGGCTTCATCCGTCGAACGTGCCCCGAACTGGGCGACGATGTCGACCAGCGCGCGCTCGACGTCCTTGGCCATGCGCTTGGCATCGCCGCAGATGTAGAGATGCGCGCCCTCGGCGAGCCAGGTCCACAATTCGCGGCCAACCTCGCGCATGCGGTCCTGCACGTAAAACTTCTTCTCGCCGTCGCGCGACCAGGCCAGCGACAGGCGCGTCAGAAGCCCTGAGGTCTTCATGGCGTTGAGCTCGTCCTGATAGAAGAAATCGCAATCGCTGCGCTGATGGCCGAAGAACAGCCAGTTCTTGCCGGGCGCGCCGGTCGCCTTGCGGTCGAACAGGAAGGCGCGGAACGGCGCGATGCCGGTGCCGGGACCGACCATGATGATCGGCGTCTTCGGGTCCTGCGGCAGGCCGAAATTGTGCGCCTTCTGCACATAGACCTTGAGCTTCTCGCCTTCGTTGATCCGCTCGCCGAGGAAGGTCGAGGCGACGCCGAGCCGCCTGCGCTTGCCGATGACGTAGCGCACCGAGTCCACCGTCAGTGACAGCTTTCCCGGCGTCGCATTGTGCGAGGACGAGATCGAGTAGAGCCGCGGCTGCAGCGGCTCCAGCGCCTCGACGAAGGCCTCGGGATGCGGCCGCGTGCCGGAAAACTTCTGCAGTGCCGCCATCACGTCGAGCGTCGCGGCATCGCCATCGGGATCCTCCCCCTGCGCCAGCGCCCGCGCCTTCTCGCGCTGCGCGCCGCCGGTGATGAAGGAGATCAGCTCGAACAGCGTGTCGGGCGCCGGCGACAGCGAGACGTCGTCGATCAGCACCTCGCGCAGCGTCTTGCCGTTGACCTTGGTCGTGTGGGAGGCGCCGAGCAGCGCGATGATCTGGTCGACGAGGCCGACGTCGTTGCGCGGGAAAACGCCGAAGGAATCGCCAACGACATAGTCGAGCTTGCCCTCGGAGAGATCGAACTCGATGTGATAGGTCTCCTTCTCCGACTTGCCCTTGTTGAGAAGACGGCGCGACAGGAAGGTCGCCTGGATCGGATTATCCCGCGAGCGGCCGGGCTCTGCGATCGTCACGGTCACGGCCGGCGCCGGAGCGCCGGCCTTGTCAGCGGTCTTGTCCGTGATCTTGGCCGCGGGCGCCTTGTCGAGCTCCTCGTACAGCGACTTCAGCATCCGCGCAGTTTCCTTGCCGCCGGGGACGCACAGATTGAGCCGCGCTTCGCTGCGGGACGCGATCGCTTCCGAATAATCGTGGCAATTGTAGCCGCACTGGCCGCAATCCTGCTGTGCCATCGCCGCCATCATCTTGCGGCGCAGGGGACGGCCTTCGGCAAGCTTCATCCGCTCGGCGATCGGCATGGTCTGATCGTGCCACGGCGCTTCGCCGTCGTCGCCGTCACCGGCCGGCATGACCGCGGCGCCCTGCTCTGGCGACAGCGGCGTTGCGACATCAGGCGAGAGCAGTCCGGCAAAGAAGCCGTTTAGCCAGGAGCGCTGCGCGTCGGAGAATGGCGCGCTGGCGGGGATGATATCGAGTTTCGGCGGAGGCGTGATCTGGTTCATGCGGACACCTGTGCATCGGCAAGCTTGCGCAGCGTTTCGCCGTCATGGCGGCGCGCGAAGGAGAGGAAGGTTTCGTCGGGCGAGGCGCGATTGGCGAGATAGGCCTTGAGCAGCGCCTCGACCGTCTTCGGTGCGTCCTCGGCCTTGAGGTCGTGATAGACTTCCTGCCCGACATCGGCGTCGGGGCCGAACCCGCCGCCGGTGAAGAGGTGATAGCCCTCGACGGTGTCCTCCTCATTGACCGGCACGCGCGCGCCGATCAGTCCGATGTCGCTGATGTAATGCTGCGCGCAGGAATGATGGCAGCCGGTCAGGTGGATGTTCACCGGCTTGTCCATCGCGACGCGCGGTTCGCACCAGTCACCGATCTCCGCGGCATTGCGCTTGGTATTGGACGCCGCGAAGCGGCAGCCGGCATTGCCGGTGCAGGCGATCAGGCCGGCGCGGATGTGCGAGGCCTCGACCGCGAGCCCGATCTGCTTGATGGCGGCAATGGCAAGCTCGACATTCTCGTCGCGCACGCCCGAGATCAAGAGGTTCTGCCAGACCGTGAGGCGGATCTCGCCGTCGCCGAGGTCGCGCGCGACCTTGGCGAGGCCCCGCATCTGATCGGAAGTGAGCTTGCCGAGCGTGAGCGATACGCCGATCCAGTTGAGGCCATCCTGCTTCTGCTTGTGCACGCCGATATGCGCCATGCGATCCGCCGCGGGCCGCGGCGCGAACGCCTCTTCCGGCACGCGCGTGAACGGCGTCTTCAAGCGCTCCTCGACCAGCTTGAGGAAGCCGTCATGGCCCATCGCGTCGAGCACGTATTTCAGCCGTGCCTTGTTGCGGTTGGTGCGGTCGCCATGCTCGATGAACACGCGCACGATGGCGTCGGCGACGGCGGTCGCCTGCTCCGGCCTGACGATGATGCCGGAATATTTCGCGAAATCCTTGTGGCCGGTGATACCGCCGAGGCCGAGCCGGAACCAGACCCCCGGCTCGACGCCGAAACCGTCCTTTACCTCATAGGCCGTGAAGGCGATGTCGTTGGTCTCTTCCAGCACCGCGATCCGGCCGGCGCCGTCGAAGGCGACGTTGAACTTGCGCGGCAAGCCGTAGAGCGAGCGGTCGTTGAGGATGTGGTAGTGCCACTCGCGAGCATAGGGCCGCGTGTCGATGATTTCCTGCGTATCGATGCCGGCGGTCGGCGTCCCCGTCACGTTGCGGATGTTGTCGGCGCCGGAGCCGCGCGAGCACAGGCCGAGATCCTGGATGCCCTCGATCATTCTGATCGCGTGCTTCGGCGGGATCTCGCGCAGCTGGAGATTGGCGCGCGTGGTCACGTGGCTGTAGGGGCCGCAGAGCTCGTCGGCGAGATCGGCAAGGCCTGACAGCTGCCAATGCTTCATGATGCCGTTCGGGATGCGCAGGCGGCACATGTAGGAGTCCTGCGTCGGCGCGACATAGAAGATGCCGTAGTAGCGCCAGCGGAAATTGTCCGCCGGGCTCGGCGGGGTGTTGTCGAGCGCCTGCTGGCGCAGCCGCGGATAGGCGTCGAAGGGATGCTCGTCGCGCTTGAACTTCTCCTGATCGGCGAGCTTCTTGCCCGACGCGATCACCTTGTCCTGCGCCTTGATGTGCACGGCATCGGGACCCACAGGCTCGGCATTCGCCTTGCCGCTGCCGCCACCGAGGCCGCGGCCGACGCGGCTGATCTGCAGGCCGGTCGTGAAGCCTTCGAGATAGCGTTTCTGCTCGTCGGTAAAGTCGACTGAGAGCGTATCGATTTTCATGGTCGGTAACGAAGCTCCTGCGGCCACCAAAGTGGCTTCGACGGATTGGCGCGACCCGCGAGGAACTGAAGGCTGGCTCAGGAGCCGGCTTCGTCACCCACGGTCCGATCAGCTTCGTTGCTGCGGGACTTGGCTCAGCAGGCACCTATGACAAGCTGGCCGCAGCGCAACATTCAAGTTGCGTGCCAGCTTGGTCGAAATAAAAACCAATGAAGTTTCAGATAATTAGGATGGGACCCGGAAACTGCCGGCTTGGGAACTCTCCCGAAATACGAGCAGCCAGCTCAAACATTAGCCAAGGATCTTAGATGCTCAAAAGCGAAGCAACCGCGAATCAGGCCTTCCAGCGCCCGACTCCGAAGGCCTGGAGATGCCCGCGGATATCGGCGGGGTCGAAGGCCGGACCGACAAAGGCGCCGAACGCTGCGGGAGCCTCAAGCGGCGCCCTGTTGCCGAGCGCCGCGTCGTAGAGATCGGGCCTGAACACCGCCATCGCCGTCTTGACCCCGTCAGGGGTGAGCGCCGTCTGGCCCCAGCGCACCATCTGCGCATAGAGCCAGGCGGCCTGGACCGGATCGGGCCGCCCTGCCCCTTCGCGTCCGACCAGCAGGTAGCGGCCGCTTTCGCGGAAGGTGCCATCGGGCGAGATCTTCAGGCGCCCCGTGAGGGTGCGTTGGATGACCTCGGCGTCGACGCCGATCCGTTCGGGTTGCGCCAGGATCTGCGCCGCCTCGGTCCGGTTCTCGGGATGCTCGATGAACTCGGCGGCCTTCACGGCTGCCCGCACCAGGGCTGCGACCACGTCCGGATTCTTGTCGGCCCAGGTCTGGCGGATCGCCAGCACCTTCTCCGCCGCACGGACCAGAATGTCGGCGACGAAATGCAGGATATGGCCGACGCCGAGATCGACCGCGACCGAGTTCCAGGGCGCGCCGACGCAGAACGCATCGACATGGCCGTTCTTCAGACTGTCGACCATATAGGGCGGCGGCAGCACCACGAGGCGCACGTCCTCGTCGGGATCGACGCCCGCCGCCGCCATCCAGAACCGCAATTGATAATTGTGGGTGGAGAACGGGAAGGTCATGCCGAAGGTGAGCGGCTCGGCCCCCGCCTTGCGGCGCTTGGCAACCACCTTCGCCAGCGCTTTCGCCGTCGCCATCGGGTCGAAGCGATCGCCGTCGATCTCCTCCATCAGCGCGGCATGGAGCGCCGGCGACACCGTGATGGCATTGCCGTTGATGCCGAGATTGAAGGCCGCGGCGATCGGCACCTTGACGTGACCGAGGCCGAGCGAGGACGCGATCGCCACGGGCGCGAGCAGATGCGCCGCGTCGAACAGGCCGATATTGAGCTTGTCGCGGACGTTGGACCAGGAGACCTCGCGCACCAGCTCGACCTCGAGCCCCTCGGCGGCGGCAAAGCCTTTGTCGACCGCGACGATCAGCGCGGCGGCATCGACCAGCGGAATGAACCCGATGCGGAGGGGAACGGTCATTTCAGCATCTCCGACGCGGTGATGATCGACTGCGCGATCTCGCCGATTTTCTTCTTCTCGCGCATCGCGGTGGAGCGCAGCAGCACATAGGCCTCGTCCTCGGTCAGGCCCTTCACCTTCATCAGAATGCCCTTGGCGCGCTCGATGATCTTGCGGTCCTCGAGCTGCGACTTGGTGCGCTCCAGCTCCTCTTGGAGCTTGGCGAAGGCGTTGAAACGGGACACGCAAAGGTCGAGGATCGGCTTGATGCGCTCCTTCTTCAGCCCGTCGACGATATAGGCCGACACTCCCGCCTCGACCGAGGCCTGGATCGAGGCTGAATCGCTCTGGTCGACGAACATGGCGACCGGCCGCTTCACCGCGCGGCTGACCTGGAACATCGCCTCCAGCACGTCGCGGCTGGGGTTTTCGAGATCGATCACGATGATGTCGGGGTCCGCCGCATAAATACGGGCCAGCAGGCTCTGCATCTCGCTGATATGGACGACTTGGGTAAACCCGGCCTCGCGCAATCCCTCCTCCAGGATCGCGGCCCGGATCGGGCTTTCGTCGACGATCACGATTTTGGGCGACTGTTCGGCGCTCATGGCTCACTCACGGCAGCTGATTCATCCATAGCACGCCGGATCGCCCTGCAAAGGGTTGTAATTATGCGCAATTGGAACTAGCTCAGGCCAGTCGATCAGGCAGATCAGACATGGATCAGACGGCTGCGCCCAAGGTCAGCTTCGGGTCGCTCGGATGTCCCTGACACGACGAATGTAAACTTTCGATGCCACCCACCCGCAAGAAACGCTCGCGCAGGTCAGCCTTCAGCTGCGAAGCAGAACTCATGCTCTCACGGAATCTTCGCGCCAACGATCATCTTGTCGAGAAGTGGCACCGCGGCTAGCACCGCCGCCTCAGTGCGCCCGGAGACCGCTAGCCGCACGACGTAGGAATTGCCGTCTTTGTCGCGGTCGGCGTAATGCGCGATGACTTCGATCGGCTGGTCCTTCAAGGATGGATTGTCGTAGCGGTTGATGATGACCTTCGGGCTGACCGAGGGAAGCGTGGTGATCTTGGCATGGTCGCCGGATGTCGTCGCCCAATCCTTATCACTCGTTGCGATCCATTGAACCAGTTCGGTCCGGTCCTCGTTATAGCGGCCCTCGGCATAGATGATTGCTTCTGCTTTACCGAATGTCTTCCCTTTAGGAACGAACATCGATGCGCCGTATTTGAGACTCGCGGCCTCGTCCCTCGCCCAACCATGAGGTGCTTTCACGCGTGGCCTGAATTCCGGGCACAATCGTTCCTGCCGATCGCAGACATGGATGATCTTGTCGACTTCAGCGCGGGCCGGAAACATGGCGCCATAAGAAACGGTGACGAAAGCCAAGCCGAAGATGAAGCGGCGCATCGTGGTTAAGCTCCGTGAAATCAAGCAAGAAACCGAATAACAACCAAAACGGGCGTGTTCGAGCAATTCACCTCGGATCCTCCACTCGCTCGATCCGAATGAGCTTCCAGACCAGGAACCGTCAGTCAGTAATATCGTCGCTGGTGACTGGCCGATCACGCCAACTACGCGCGCGTACTGCTTTAGCCGCGCGCCGCATACGTTAGTTGTTGAATTTCGCCATCGGTTCAATTACTTGGATCGCAAATCCACACAATTCAGATAGGCTCCAGGCGATTACATGGACAGAGCGCCGCGCATTTCATTCACGTCACTCGGCTGCCCCAAGGCCTTGGTGGATTCCGAGCGCATCATCACGCGCCTGCGCGCGGAGGGCTACGAGCTCGCCCGCAAGCATGACGGGGCGGACATCGTCATCGTCAACACCTGCGGCTTCCTCGACAGTGCCAAGCAGGAATCGCTCTCGGCGATCGGCGAGGCCATGGCCGAGAACGGCAAGGTGATCGTAACAGGTTGCATGGGCGCGGAACCGGAAGCGATCGAGCAGGCCTATCCGGGCGTGCTCTCCATCACCGGCCCGCAGCAATATGAGAGCGTGCTCGACGCCGTGCATCGTGCACTGCCGCCGGCGCACAATCCGCATCTCGACCTGGTGCCGCCGCAGGGCATCAAGCTGACCCCGCGCCACTACGCCTATCTGAAGATTTCCGAGGGCTGCAACAACCGCTGCACCTTCTGCATCATTCCGAAGCTGCGCGGCGACCTCGTCTCGCGTCCCGCCGATGACGTGCTGCGCGAGGCCGAGCGCCTCGTCGGCGCCGGCGTCAAAGAGCTCCTGGTGATCTCGCAGGACACTTCAGCCTACGGCGTCGATCTCAAATATGCCGAGAGCCCGTGGAAGAACCGCCAGGTCCGCGCAAAATTCCTCGACCTCGCGCGCGAGCTCGGCGAGTTGGGAGCCTGGATCCGGCTGCAATATGTCTACCCCTACCCGCATGTCGACGAGGTCATTGCGCTGATGACCGAGGGCAAGGTGCTGCCCTATCTGGACATCCCGTTCCAGCATGCGAGCCCCGAGGTGCTGAAGGCGATGAAGCGTCCGGCGGCGCAGGACAAGACGCTGGCGCGGATCAAGCGCTGGCGCGAGGAATGTCCCGATCTCGCCTTGCGCTCGACATTCATCGTCGGCTTCCCCGGCGAGACCGATGCCGACTTTGCCTATCTGCTCGACTGGCTCGAGGAGGCCGAGATCGATCGGCTCGGCTGCTTCAAATACGAGCCGGTCGCCGGCGCCACCTCGAACGCGATCGAGAACCCCGTCCCTGAAGAGGTCAAGCAGGAGCGCTACAACGCGCTGATGGCCCGGCAGCAGAAGATCTCGGCGCGGCGGCTGAAGCGCAAGGTCGGCACGCGGCAGCAGGTCATCATCGACGAGGTCGGCCCAACCGTGGCGAAGGGCCGCTCCAAGGCCGATGCGCCGGAGATCGACGGCGCGGTCTATCTCTCCAGCCGCCGCCCCTTGCGTGTCGGCGAGATCGTCACCGCCAAGATCGAGCGCGCCGACGCATACGATCTGCACGGCAGCGTCGCCGGGTTCTGACCGCATTCCGTCATTGCGAGCGTAGCGAAGCAATCCAGAATCCCTCCGCGGGAACAGTCTGGATTGCTTCGCTACGCTCGCAATGACGTGTGGAGACAATCACGCCAGCCATTTCGGCACCCAGCGCTCCGGCCTTGGTGCGCGGGCGAGATCGGCTTTCGCCTCGGAGAGCAATGCCGGCTCGCCGTCGATGGTCGGGCGCGCATCGTATTCGAAGCTCGGCATGACGCGGCCGTCGGCGTAGAGGCCGAACCTCATCGCATGCCATAACCCGAGCTCAGGCTGAGCCTTCCACATCTGTTCGCGCAGCTCGCGCAGCAGGGATTCGATCGAAGCGGCTTCCTCGAACGGCTGCGGCCCGCGCGTCAGCACGCGCGCTTGGTATTGCTTGCCGACGATCGCGACCTCGAAACGCGTCTTATCCCAGGCATTCTTGCCCTTGGGCAGATGGGCGGCCAGCCGCCAGCCGAGTTCGGCCATCATGCGATGGTTCGCCCAATAGTCCTCACGGTCCCGGCTCCATTTTTCCATGAAGCCGCGGAAATCAGGCAGCTCCGGGGGCCCGTCGTCACACGCCGCCTTGTCGCCAACGGGCTGGCCAGCGAGCCATTGCGCAAGTTCGACGGTCTGAGGCTCGACGTCGTCAAGCGGCTTCAGATCGCTCCAGGCCCTGTCGAATTGCTGCGACGTCAGCCTCGTCAGCAGCGCATCGAGGCTCGGCGCCAGCAGCTCGTAATCACCCTCGGAGCCCAGACCGACGATCGGCGGATTGTCTCGATCAAGACCCGCGCCATACCAGCCGCCGACGGCCGAGCCGTCAGGCAGGCGCATGAACAGCGAGAACCTGTCGCGCAAGGGACTGCCGTCGACGATCGGCGCGGAGTCCGAGAATTGGCCCTGCAGCGAGAAGCAGCCGACGCTGCCCCACGGGCGCCCTTTCAGCCAGGCCGCAAAGTCGACCAGCAGCGGCGGCGCCTCGATGCCGGGCGGAAACGCACCGCGGACGCTGTCGAGATCGATCGGATAGGGCGTATCGGACAAGGCTTTGCGCTATCTGGTTGGTCCCGCCTTCTTGGTCTGGGCGGTGGTGCATTCGGTTCGAACCAAGTCGCGTCCTTCGATCACAAACACGCTAGAGGCGCAATGGTTTCGACGCGGAAACAATGAAACACGATGAAACGTCAGGGATTCTCCTCAAGCTGTCCGCAATCGGCCTGACGATGACCCTGCTCGCGTTTCCGGCCCCCGCCAACGCGCGATCACCATCCGCCGCGCAGGCCCGCCAGTGGTGCTTCGCAAACGACGGCGGAGGCAGCGACGACCAGCGCTTCGCCGGCTGCTCGGCCCTGCTCAAGGCCAATCCCGACGATGTGCACGCGCTCGCCAATCGCGGCGAAATGTTTCGGCGACGTGGCGAGCCCGAGCGTGCCGTGGCGGACTTCAGCCGTGCCATCGAGCTCGGTGCCAGGGATCCCGACCTCCTGTACAATCGCGGCATCGCCTATGACGATCTCGGCGAGGCCGATCGCGCCATTGCCGACTACGCGCGCGCCATTCGGCTGAACGCCCGCGACCCGCTCTATTTCAACAACCGCGGCAACTCCTACATTCACAAGAAAGCGTACGAGCTCGCGATGGCCGACTACGATCGGGCCATCAAGCTCGATCCGAAATTCGCGCTCGCCTATTTCAATCGCGGCACCGCCTTCAGCAACCACGGCGACGATGCGCGCGCACTTGCGGACTTTAATCTGTCGATCAAGTTCGACCCGAACTACGGGCCGGCCTACGGCAACCGTGCCCGCATTTATCGCGACCGCGGCGACCGCCCCCGAGCGCTGGCCGATTTCGCCAGATCAGTCGATCTCAGTCCGAACAACGACCGCGACTATTATGCGCGCGCGAACATGTATTTTGATACGCACGATTATGCGCTGGCGCTCGACGATTACGACCGCTCCATCAGAGCGAATGCGAACCGCGCGGACGTGTTCAATTCGCGCTGCTTCACCCGCGCGATCGTCGGCCGCCTGCAGGAGGCGCTGGCCGATTGCGAGCAGTCGCTCAAGATGACTCCCAACGAGGCCTACACGCTGGACAGCCGCGCCCTCGCCCATCTCAAGCTGGGCAACCTCGACGCGGCGATCGCCGATTACGATGCCGCGCTGAGCATCAAGCCGGGGCTCGACGGCTCGCTCTACGGCCGCGGACTGGCGAAGTGCAAGAAGGGTGACAGCGAAGGCGCCGAGCGCGACATCGCGGCCGCAAAGGCGATCAACGCCGGCATCGCCGATGTGTTCTCGCACTATGGCGTGGAGTAAGCGTCACGTTAGGAATGTGACACTATAATGCATTCACGCAGCGGTCACGGACTCGGCCTAACTCTGCCCGCGCTGTCCGGAATTCGCCGCTCAAGCTGCTGCGCGTCGGGCTGATGACACGGATTGGGGCGACGAAGAAGCCGAGGAAGCCGCGCACCCGACCTGACCGATGCACGCTCGGCGAGCATCTTGCGAAATGCCTGCTTGACAAGTCCTGCCATTCGGCTGTACGGACGCGCCCCATGATCAACGCTCGGACCAACCAGCGCACCGAAATGCTCCGCCGTCGCTCGCGCGACGACGAGAGGGTGCGCCATGTCCGAGGACGCCGCTGAACCACTGAATTCAGCCAGTTTTTCGAGAAAGGCCGCACCCGCAAGGTGCGGCCTTTCTGCTTTTTGCGCCCTTTTTCCACCCCGCCTCCAGAGGAGTACGACATGACCACGCATCCGTATGACGCGCTGATGGACATCACCGCACGGCCGAAGACCGTGTTCGTCCGCGGCGCCGGCTCCTACCTCTGGGACGACAGCCGCAAGCGCTATCTCGACTTCGTGCAGGGCTGGGCCGTGAACTGCCTCGGCCATTCCCCGCCCGCGATCGCCGACGCGCTCGCAGCTCAAGCCAGGCGGCTGCTGACGCCGAGCCCGGCCTTCTACAACGAGCCGAGCCTGAAGCTGGCGCAGGCGCTGGTCGAGAACAGCGCCTTCGATCAGGTGTTCTTTGCCAATTCGGGCGCGGAAGCCAATGAGGGGGCGATCAAGCTCGCGCGCAAATATGGCAGCCTGCACAAAGGCGGCGCGTTCGAGATCATCAGCTTCGAAGGCGGCTTCCACGGCCGGACGCTGGCGACGATGTCGGCCTCGGGCAAGAAGGCGTTCGAGCCGCTGTTCGAGCCGAAGGTCGCGGGCTTCAAGAAGGCCAAGCTCAACGACATCGGCTCGGTGGAAAGGCTGATCAACGCCAACACCGTCGCCGTGATGCTCGAGCCGATCCAGGGTGAATCCGGCGTGTGGCCTGCGACCGATCAGTTCCTGCAGCAGCTGCGCGCGCTGACCGAGGCGCATGGCCTCTTGCTCATCTTCGACGAGATCCAGACCGGCATCGGCCGGACCGGAAAGCTCTTCCATTACGAGCACACCGGCATTGCGCCCGACATCATGACGCTCGGCAAGGGCATCGGCGGCGGCGTGCCGCTCGCCGCCCTGCTCGCGACCGAACGCGCCTCCTGTTTCGAGCACGGCGATCAGGGCGGCACGTTCAACGGCAACCCGATCATGTGCGCGGCGGGCCTTGCGGTGCTCGAGGAGGTCAAGAAGCCCGACTTCCTGAAGGCAGTCACCGAGACCGGCCTCCTGCTCGAAAGCGAGCTGCAGAAGGTCTCGGCCCGGCATGGCCTCGGCAGCGTACGCGGACGCGGCCTGTTGCTCGCGCTCGATCTCAAGCTGCCGATCGCACCCGGCATCGTCGCGCAGGCGTTCGAAGCCGGCGTGCTGCTGAACGCGCCGCAAGTCGACAGCTTGCGCTTCATGCCGGCGCTGAACGTCACAAAGGAAGAGATCGCCGAGATGATCGAATGTCTCGACGGCATCCTAACCAAGGCCGGCGCGGCGAGACGCGTCGCGTAGTGCCGTAGGGTGGGCAAAGCGAAGCGTGCCCACCTTTTTTCACCGCAATGAAGTGGTGGGCACGGCGCTCCGCGCCTTTGCCCACCCTACGAAACCGCCGATGCCGAAAGAGTTACGGCTTCAAGATCGAAGCCCCCGTCGTCTTGCGGCTTTCGAGATCGATATGTGCCTTGGCGGCGTCCTTCAGCGCGTAGGCGTGGTTGATCGGCACGTGCAGCTTGCCGTTGATGACCGCGGCGAACAGGGTGTCGGCGCCTTCGAGCAGTTCCTTGCGCGTGCCGACATAATCGTTGAGCTTCGGTCGCGTCGCGAACAGCGAGCCGTGATTGTTGAGCTCGGCAATCGCGAATGGCGGCACGGGGCCCGAAGCATTGCCGAACGAGACGAACATGCCGCGCGGCTTCAGGCAGGACAGCGAGCCCGGGAACGTCGCCTTGCCGACGCCGTCATAGACGACGTCGCAGCCCTCGTTGCGGCTGATCTGCTTCACGCGCGCAACGAAATCCTCCTCGTTGTAGAGGATGACGTGATCGCAGCCATTGGCCTCCGCAAGCTCGGCCTTCTCGCGCGAGCCGACGGTGCCGATGACATGCGCGCCAAGCGCCCTCGCCCATTGGCAGGCGAGCAGGCCGATGCCGCCGGCGGCGGCGTGGACCAGAACGCGATGATGCGGCTCGACCTTGAAGGTCTTGTGCAGCAGATACCAGACCGTCAGCCCCTTCAACATCAGCACGGCGCCCTGCTCGTAGGTGATGTGATCGGGCAGCTTGACCAGCTTCTCCCAGGGGATGTTGCGCTCGCCGGTATAGGCGCCGAGATTGTGGTAATACGCAACGCGATCGCCGGGGTGAAAATTCGTGACGCCTGGCCCGACCGCTGTGACCTCGCCCGAGGCCTCATTGCCGGCGATGAAGGGAAGCCCCGGCGCCTTGTAGAGGCCGGTGCGGTAATAGACGTCGATGAAGTTGAGGCCGACCGCGTGCTGGCGGATGCGCACCTCGCCGGGCCCGGGCGCCGGCACGTCGACGCTCTCATAGACCAGGGCTTCGGGGCCTCCGACCTTGTGCACACGGATGGCTTTCGTCATCACCTGACCTCCTCTTCTTGCGGCTGAGCGAAAGCCATCGCGCCCGCCTTGTCAACTCGACGCCGACTGGAACGACCCAACGCGACTACTTGGCGGCTTTCCGGCGGTTGCGCCTCGCCAGCACGTTGAAGAACTCCACCGCCGCCGAGAACGCTATTGCGAAATAGATGTAGCCGCGCGGAATGTGGAAGTGGAATCCGTCCGCAACCAGCGCGACGCCGATCAGCACCAGGAAGGCCAGTGCAAGCATCTTGGTGGTCGGATGCTCCGCGACGAATCGCGCCACCGGGCCCGCCGAAACGTACATGACCGCGCATGCGATCACGACCGCCGCGATCATGATCTTGATGTCCTCGGCCATGCCGATCGCGGTGATGATCGAGTCCAGCGAGAACACGATGTCGATGATCACGATCTGGACGATCACCCAGAAGAAGGCGCTGCCTGTGGAGTCCTTCTCGCTCGCGTCGTGATCGGATTCGACCTCGCCGTGAATCTCATGTGTGGCCTTGGCGATCAGGAAGAGGCCGCCGCCGATCAAGATGAGGTCGCGCCAGGAAAAAGCATAGCCCTGGATCGAGAGCACCGGAGCGGTCAGGCCGATCAGCCAGACCAGGAGACTGAGCAAGATGAGGCGAAAGACCAGTGCCAGCGCAAGCCCGATCTGGCGAGCGCGCTGCGCCGGTTTCTCGGGAAGACGCGAGACGAGCACCGAGATGAAGATGACGTTGTCGATGCCGAGCACGATCTCGAGCGCCGTCAAGGTGAGCAGCGCGGCCCAGGCTTCCGGGCTGGTCAGCAGCTCCATCACGCCGATAATCTCGCCAGGGATTTCGCCAACCGGATCAAGGCATCGCTGAAGCTGATCCAGAGCGCGATGGCGCAGAGCACGATGGTCACCCCGGTGCCGACGCGAAAATCCATTTGCAGTGTGTAGAAGGCGAGCACCGCCCAAATCGCGATCAGCGACATCGTCAACCAGCGCAGCCGCACGACCCTGACAGGGTGCAGCACATGGAACGGCACGAACGTCAGCACGACCAGCGCGGCGACCAGCAGCGTCGCCCACAGCGGCGGCCAATGCAGCAGGAACAGATAGAACGCGGCCGCGTTCCACAGCGCCGGGAAGCCGCGGAAATGATTGTCGTCGGCCTTCATGCGCTGGTCGGCGAAGTACAGTGCACTGGTGACGATGATGGCGATGCCGAGCAAGGGAGCCGCGACCGGCAGCAGCATGCCGCTCGCGACGATCGCATAGGCCGGCACGAAGACATAGGTGCAGAAGTCGACCACGAGATCGAGCACGTCGCCCGACCAGTTCGGCTGCACGTTCTTGACGTCGAGTCGGCGCGCGATCGGCCCATCGATCGCGTCGATGATCAGGGCGACGCCCAGCCATTGAAACATCGCCGCCCAGTGCTCGCGCACGGCCTCCAGCATCGCCAGGAGCGCGAGCGCCGCGCCGAACGCGGTGAAGATGTGCACCGAGAAGGCTGCGGCGCGGATCGCCGGTCTCGGCTTCAGGGAATCCTGCTGCGTATCCATGGCTTCTGCTATCAGAATGCGACCGGTTTGCACATCCGCCATTGCGGCGCACGATCGCAAAATTCGCCATAAAATCAGGGAAATATAGGTGGGCTTGAATTTGCCGCCCGGCGTGTCAAATGTCGTTCCATGATAGACGCATCGACACTCCATGACGCGGCCGTGATTGGCGGCGGACCTGCCGGCCTTGCCGCGGCGATCGCCCTGGCGCAGGCGGGTGCCCGGACCGCACTGGTGGCGCGCCGCGTTCCCTATGCCGACAATCGCACCACCGCATTGCTCGGCGCCTCCATCGATCTATTGGAAGGCCTCGACGTCTGGTCGCGCTGCAGAGACAAGGCGGCTGCGCTGGAAGTCATGCGCCTCGTCGACGACACCGGCCGGCTGTTTCGTGCGCCGGAGGTGCGCTTCTCCTGTCACGAAATCGGCCTCGATGCGTTCGGCTATAACATCGACAATCGCTCGCTGATGCTGGCGCTGGAAGCGCGCGCGGCCGAGCTGCCCAATCTCGTCCGCTTCGACGACGAGGCCGAAAGCGTCGTCATCGAAGCCGTCGACGTCGCGCTGCGCACGGCGTCCGGACAGTTTCTCTCGGCCCGCCTGGTGGTGGGCGCCGACGGCCGGCACTCGCTGTGCCGCGAGGCTGCTGGCATCGAGGTGACGCGGCGCGAGTTGAACCAGACCGCGTTGACCTTCAACGTCAGCCATGCCCGGCCGCATCGCAACGTCTCGACCGAGTTCCACACGCCGCACGGGCCTTGCGTGTTCGTGCCCCTGCCCGGCGACCGCTCCAGCATCGTCTGGGTCGCAGCGCCTGCGCAGGCTGAACGGCTGCGCGGCTTGAGCGACGAGGAGCTGTCGGGGGCGATCGAGAAGCAGTCGCATTCGATCCTGGGCCGGATGAATGTGGAGCCTGGGCGCAACCTGTTCCCGCTCGCGATCGAGCGGCCGAAATGCTTCGGCCGCGACCGTATCGCGCTGGTCGGCGAAGCCGCCCATGTGGTGCCGCCGATCGGCGCCCAGGGCCTGAATCTCGGCCTGCGCGATGCCGCCGACATTGCCCGGCTCGCGGGCGAGGCCATCGCCGCGGGACAGGATCCGGGCGCGGACGATGTGCTCAAGCGTTATGACCGCGCCCGCCGGCCGGACATCTTGAGCCGCACCTTTGCGATCGACATCGCCAACCGCTCTTTGCTCAACGACTTCCTGCCGCTCCAGCCCGTCCGCGCCGTCGGCATGCACCTCCTCGGCGCCATCGGCCCGCTCCGGCGCTTCGCCATGCGCGAAGGCCTGACGCCGACCTGGCGGCGGTAGCCTTATAGCCTTTAGGTTGAACAGACATGCCGCGGGCTCGGTGCAACCTCTCCCGCTTGCGGGGGAGGTCGGCGCGAAGCGCCGGGTGGAGGCTCTCTCCGCGACGGGATTTTTTCTGCACTCTCGACAATCCCGACGCGGAGAGAGCCCTCTCCCCGACCCTCTCCCGCAAGCGGGAGAGGGAGCGCACCGGCCCCGCGGAAGAGATCAAGCCAATCTCATCACCTTCAAGGAAACGCCAACCTTCCCGTCTGGATCGCCCACATCACGCTGGTCAGCGTGACCACGGAGGCGAAGGTGCCAAGCAGCACTGCGACGGAGGCGGACTCGATCCAGGCATCGTTCTGCCGGGCGATGACGAACACGTTGAGTGCCGGCGGCAGCGCGGCCATCAGCACGGCGGTGGCGGCCCAGGGCTGCGCGAACGGGCCGAACGCCAGCATCAGGGCGAACGCCGCGAGCGGATGGATCAGCAGCTTGACCGCGATCACGCCCGGCACCTCCCACGGCACCCGATCGAACGGGCGGAGCGCCACGGTGACGCCGAGCACGAACAGCGCGGTCGGCGCGGCCGCGTTCTGCAGGAAGGTGATGGTGCGGTCGAGGGCGACCGGCAGCTCGATATGCAGCGCCGCCACCGCCGCGCCGAAGCAAGCCGACATGATCAGCGGATTGAGCACGATCTGCTTCAGCACGACGCCGAAAGCGTGGACGAGCGAGGGATGGTCGCGGTCGGAAAGCTCGATCAAGAGCGGCACGATCGTGAACAGGAAGATGCTGTCGCAGCAGAAGATCAGCGCGGTCGGCGCAGCCGCCTTCGGCCCCAGCACCGCGAGCGCAAGGCCAGGGCCCATATAGCCGATATTGCCATAGCCGCCGGAGAGGCCCGCGAGCGTCGCCTCGCGCAGCGTCAGCCGTCCGAGCAGCTTGCCGACCACGAGCGCTAGCGTGAACGCCGCGACCGTCGACAGCGTCGTCGCCACCAGGAACGGCGGGTTATTCAATTCCGAAAACGGCGTCTTCGACATGATCGCGAACAGCAGCGCCGGCAGCGACACGTAGAGCAGGAAGAAGTTCATCCAGGCGAGCCCCGATTCCGGGATGGACTTGACCTTGCCGCAGGCAAAACCGACGAAGATCAAGCCGAAATAAGGCAGCGCCAGATTGAGGATATCGACCATTGCTGAAGTTTTTTCTGAAGGCTTGGGGGCTATCCGCCCCGGAGACGAAGGTTAATTCCAGCTGAGGGCACTAGCATCGGCCACAATCCTGGTCTATCGACGGGGGATGATTAAAGCGCGGACCGCCAAATTCCAGATCGGACAGGTCGTTCGCCACCGGATCTTCTCGTTCCGGGGGGTGATTTTCGACATCGATCCAGAATTCAACAACACCGAGGAATGGTGGTTATCGATTCCCGAGGAAGTGCGACCCCACAAGGACCAGCCGTTCTATCACCTGCTCGCGGAGAACGCGGAATCCGAATACGTCGCCTATGTCTCGGAGCAGAACCTATTGCCGGACGATTCCGGCGAGCCGGTCCGGCATTCCCAGGTCGCCGAGATCTTTATCAAGGACAAGGCCGGCGGCTATCGCCCGCGCAATCCCTCGCTGAACTAAAGCTTCAGAAACCGGGCCGGCGCCTCGGCTTCACCTCTCCCTTCGGGAGAGGTGAACGGAGCCCGATAGTCGGCACCGCGTCCGTTGAGAATTGCGCACCATCGAGCGGCAAGCAAAAAGGCGCTCGAACCGAGCGCCTTTTTCACGTCCGGGATTTGCTCCCGATTACTTCTGACCGGTCGGAGCCGCGCCGGGCGCGCCACCACCCTGCTGCTCGAGCTTCTTGCGTTGCTCTTCGGCCTTCTTCTGCAGCTCTTCCTGCAGCTTCTTCTGGGTCTCCTCGAACACCTTCGGATCGGTCGGCGGACCGTCATAGGCCTTCTGGAATTCGCCGGTGAGCGGCAGCGGCAGGGTCAGCGGCGCGCCGTTGGCATTGATCGCCTGGACAACGAGATTCTGGCCCTTCTTCATGTTGTTGATGAGCTCGGGCGTGGCCTCGTAGTCAGACATGCAGCCGTTCTGGAAGCAGATCACATAGGGCTGCTGCAGCGGCGCGTTGCTGTCGACGATGATGCGGGTGCCGTGCACGAGCTGCATGCCGAGCGGCAGCGTCACGCGCAGGATCTTCTTCGGTTCGCCTTCCGGCTCGATGATCACGGCCGCGATGACCGGCTGGCCCGATTCGATGCGGCCGTCCTTGCCGGTGAAGCAGACCTGCTTGGCATTGGCGTCCTGGCCCTTGAGGCAGAACTTGGTCCAGGGCGCATAGATCAGCTGGATCTGCTGGTCGGCGGGCTGGGCTCCGCCCTGCTGCGGGGCGCCTTGCGCCGGAGCCTGCTGGGCCTGCGGGGATGCTGCGGGCGCCGGAGCCTTGGGAGCTGCCTTGGGAGCAGCCGCCTTCGGAGCCGGGGCCGGGGAGGCCTTGGGCGCGGCGGGGGCGCCTGGGGCCGGCGCAGGGGTCTGAGCCTCGGCGGCAAACGGAACGGCCAACGCCGTCGCCGTCAACAGGGCGAGAAGTCGCCCGCGCGGCCGGACGGACGCGGCCAAGTAACGGAAATTCATTGCGGAAAACCCTTTCTGAACGGGAAGTGCCCGAACCGCTCCGAAGCGCCGAACCTGGCCGCCTTGGGCGCGGCTCTCTCCCCGTCAATTGAGGCGGATAAGTGACGGGCTCGACGCTCTTGCGCGATTGGGTGCCTTCTTAACGTGGCCGACGAAAAGATCAATGCCGACAAGCGTCTTTGGCCGGTCTGGTGCGAAAGCCCCATCAAATTCCCTGTGATAAGATTCGCCCGACGGTCCTCGAATCACCTTGTGCCGATGTTCATGTTCCAGCGCCTCTTCGAGGGCCCCGGCCTCGGCCTCCGCCTCTATACGCTTGCCCTTGCGCTTGCCGGGATGCTGTCGGCGGGCACCGCCGCGGCCGAGGAGGCCCATGCGATCGCCATGCACGGCAAGCCGGCGATGCCCGCCGGCTTCAGCCACATGCCCTACGCCGACCCCGATGCCCCCAAGGGCGGTCGCCTGACCTGGGGCATTCTCGGCACCTTCGACAGCCTCAATCCCTTCATCGTGAGGGGATTGGCGGTGCAGCCGGTCCGCAACTACGTGGTCGAGAGCCTGCTGGCGCGCGGACAGGACGAGCCGTTCACGCTTTACGGCCTGCTCGCCAGGACCGTCGAAACCAATGACGAACGAAGCTTCGTCACCTTCCACCTCGATCCCCGCGCTCGCTTCTCCGACGGCAAGCAGGTCACGGCCGAGGACGTGCTGTTCTCCTGGCAGCTGCTGCGCGACCACGGCCGCCCCAATCACCGGCAGTACTACGGCAAGGTCGCCAAGGCCGAAGCGCCCGATCCCCTCACCGTCCGATTCGACCTGACAGGCGCCAACGACCGCGAGCTGCCGCTGATTCTCGGCCTGATGCCGATCCTGCCGAAGCACGCCATCGACGTCGCGACCTTCGAGGAGACGACGCTGACCGCGCCGATTGGCTCAGGCCCCTATCGCGTCACCGCGGTGAAGCCCGGCGCCAGCGTGACGCTTGCGCGCAATCCCGATTATTGGGGCCGCGACCTCGCCATCAATCGCGGGCTCTACAATTTCGACGAGATCCGGCTCGACTATTTTCGCGAGGCCAACGGGCAGTTCGAGGCGTTCAAGCGCGGCCTCTACGATTTCCGCGTCGAGCACGAGCCGCTGCGCTGGCACGACGGCTATGACTTTCCGGCAGCCAAAAGCGGCGAGGTGATCCGCGACACCGTCAAGCCCGGCCTGCCGCAGCCGTCCGAATTCCTGGTGTTCAACACCCGCCGTCCTGTCTTCGCCGACATCCGCGTGCGGCAGGCTCTGACGCTGCTTTTCGACTTCGAGCTGGTCAACCGCAGCTATTTCTTCGCCCTCTATTCGCGCGTGGCCGGCTATTTCGCCGGCTCGGAGCTGTCGGCCTATGGCAGGCCTGCGGATGCGCGCGAGCGTGAGCTGCTCAAGCCGTTCGCCGCAAAGATTCCGCCCGACATCCTGGACGGCAGCTACCGCCTGCCGGTCACCGACGGATCAGGCCGCGACCGCACCACGCTGCGCGCGGCGCTGAAGCTGCTGTCGGAGGCCGGCTACGATCTCGACGGCACCGTGCTGCGCAATCGCGCGACCAAGAGCCCCTTCACCTTCGAGATCATGGTCACGACGCGCGACCAGGAGCGCATCGCGCTCGCCTTCCAGCGCGACCTCAGACGCGCCGGCATTGAGGCCAGCGTGCGCTCGGTCGATCCCGTGCAATTCGACCAGCGCCGGCTCGCCTACGAGTTCGACATGATCCAGAACCGCTGGGACCAATCGCTGTCGCCCGGCAACGAGCAATATTTCTATTGGGGCAGCGCGGCCGCGGACAATCCGGGCACTCGCAACTACATGGGCGCCAGGGATCCCGCCGTCGATGCCATGATCGCCGCCCTGCTCGAGGCCCGTGAACATACGGATTTCGTTTCGGCGGTGCGCGCGCTCGACCGCGCCCTGATCGCGGGCTTCTACACAATCCCGCTGTTTAACGTATCGGAGCAATGGATCGCGCGCTGGAATCGGATAGAACGGCCCAAGACCACCTCGCTCTCGGGCTATTTGCCGGAGACCTGGTGGTCGAAGGGGCAGCCGCAAGCTCATCAAGCGAAGTGACGCCGTGAACCAGCCAGCAATATCGCCGACGCTCGACACACTGTTTCAGCGCACGCTGATGCGGCAGCCCCACGCGACCGCCCTGCTCGATCCGCTCAACAAGACACGCATCACCGGGCACCATCCGCGGCGGATGACCTACACCGAGGCCGATACCGCCATCGAGGCGCTGTCGGCGCATTTCGTCGAATCGGGCCTGCCGGCCAATTCCGTGATCGCGATCCAGTTGCCGAACACTGTCGAGTTCGTGCTGACCGTGCTCGCCGCCCATCGCGCCGGCCTCGTCGTCGCCGTGCTGCCGCTGCTCTGGCGCCATGCGGAACTGACCGCCGCGCTCAACCGCACCGCCGCGCGCGCCATCGTTACCATGAGCACGGTCGACGGCGTCAGCTATGCCGATCTGGCCATGCACGCCGCGGCCGAGGCGTTCTCGATCCGGCACGTCTACGGCTTCGGAAGCGACCTGCCCGAAGGCATGGCTTCGCTCGACGACGTCCTGGCACGCCCGCCCGGCACCACGCGCGCCGTGATCCAGGACGGCCGCAAGGCGGCCATGATCTCCTTCGACGTCACGGCGGAGGGCTTCCGCCCGGTGCCGCGGCCGCATTTCAGCCTGATCGCGGGCGGCCTTGCGATGTCGCTCGAAGCCGACATCAAGCAGGGCGCGACCGTGATGGCGGCGTTCACGCCGATGTCGTTCGCAGGGCTCGCCTCCTCGCTCGCGGTGTGGCTGCTCTCGGGCGGCACGCTGGCGCTGCATCATCCGTTCGAGAACGATGTGCTGGAGCAGCAGATCAACGAGCACGAATGCGAGGTGCTGATCGCGCCGGCGCAGCTCGCGCTGCGGCTCGGCGATGCCGACCTCGCGGCGCGGATGCCCACCTTGCGCAACGTCATCGGCCTGTGGCGCGCGCCCGAGCAGGTCGCGGCGAGCGATGCCTGGATCGCGCCGCATGCGCCGCTGACCGACGTCTATCTGTTCGGCGAGGCCGGATTGTTCGGCGCCCGCCGCGGCGAGGACGGCATGCCGGTGCCTGTCATGCCCGGGCCGCACGGCGCTCCGCGCGAGCAGTCCGGCTCCTCCATCGCCGGCGAGATCCTGCTGACGCCGAAGGGCACGCTCGGCCTGCGCGGTGCGATGGTGCCGATCGCGGCCTACGCCCCGCCGCAGCCGGTCGGCGAGACGCTGACGGCGCAGCCACCGCGTGACTATGTCGACACCGGCTATGCCGCGCGGCTCGATCGCCCGAGCGGCGCGATCTGCATCACCGCGCCGCCCTCCGGCATCATGGCGGTCGGCGGCTATCGCTTCCTCTCCAACGATTTGCAGGAATGGGCGCGCCGGCTCGGCCAGGGCGCCCTGCTCACGGCGCTGCCCGACCGCCTCTCCGGTCACCGGCTCGCCGGGCGAGCCCAGGACAATGCCCGCGCCCGCGAGGCGCTCAGCGAGCTCGGGCTTAACCCCCTGATGGTCGAGGCTTTTCGCGACCGCTCCGGGCCGGTCTAGGCGCGGTTTCAGCGCCTGCGTTGACGCAGCATTAAGGCGGCCAAACTAGATTGCGGCGGCAAATTGTTGCGCGATCAGAGTTTTTACATGTCCCAGGCGGGCCCGATCCTGTTTGTGTCCGATGCCGAACGCCCCGCCTTCGTGGCGGCGCTGGACGAGGCCCGGCTCTTTCCCGTCGTCGACACCGACTGGACCAGCGCGCCGCGCGCGGTCGAAGAGGTGCAGCCGGCCGCGGTTCTCGCTGCGGTCCATGCCGGGCACGAGCCGCATGTGACGCGGCTCGCAAAGACGATCGCCGCTCAATCGCTTTACCTGCCCTTCGTGGCCCTGGATGCGGCGGGCACGCTGCCGCACAACGCCCTGCCCTTCTCCTCGCGCGGCGGCAGTCCCGACCGGCTGATCGCGCGGCTCCGGGCGGCGCTGCGCGTGCGGACATTGCACGCAACGGTTCTGCGCCGGCTGCCCGAAGTGAAAATCGCGCTGCCGCAGGGCGATCCCGCACGCGATGCCACCGTGCTCCTGATCGGCCGCGGCGCGGCTTACCCTGCGCTCTCCGTCGCGTTCGGCGAACGCGTCGGCGTGGTCGGTGCGCTCTCGATCGAGGCTGCCGCAAAACACCTCAATACCCGCGACCTCGACGGCGTCGTGCTCGCCGAAGGTTTTACCGCGCGCGTGACCGATGCGTTTCTGACCGTGCTCGCCGAGGACACCCGCTTCCGCAGCCTGCCCGTGGTCGTCACCGCCCACCACCTCACCCAGAGCTACGACCTGCCCAATCTCGAGCTGATCACCGGCGAGCCGCCGAGGATCGCGGCCAACGCGCTGCCCTTGATCCGCCAGCACGCCATGGAAGCGCAGCTGAGCCGCACGCTACGCTCGATCGATGCCGGCGGCTGGCTCGATCCACGCAGCGGCCTGCTCACGGTGGAAGCCTTCGCCCGCGATTTCGCCAAGGCTGTCGAGCAGACGCTGGCCCGCGGCGGCGGCCTCTCGGTCGCGCGCTTCGCCTTCGATCCCAACAATCCTCGCGCCCAGCTCGACGCCGCCCGCATCCTCAGCCGCCTGATGCGGCAGATGGATTTTGGCGCCGCGCAGAAGGACGGCTCGGTCATCGTCGTGTTCGCCGAGACCGACTTCCGCACCGCGCATATGATCGCGCGCCGCCTGTCGGCGGTGATGCGGCACACCTCCAACGGCAAGCACGAGATGCGCAGCGATCCCGTCGTCAGCGTGGACTCGCTGTCGCCGTCGGACACGGCAAGGTCCTTGCTGGCGCGGCTGTCGGCGGACGCATCGAGGGCGGCGTCGTAGTTTTTCGCGAGCTGCAGCAACGAGCACCGTCATTGCGAGCGCAGCGAAGGAATCCAGATTCTCTGCGCGGAGAGACTCTGGATTGCTTCGTCGCAAGGGCTCCTCGCAATGACGTGGTGAGAGCCGGGCCTACGCCGCCTTCTTGCTCTCTGCGAGCTGCGCCAGCTGCCGCATGATCTCCGTCGTGCCCGCGAGCCGCTCTTCCGGCGTCTCCCAATCCTGCAGGAACACCACCTTCATATCGGGGCGCACCTTGGCAGCCTGGCCGTAGCTGCGGATGAAGGTCACGAGGCGTTCCGGATAGGCGAAGGAATTGTCGCGGAAGACGATGACGGCGCCCTTTGGACCCGCGTCGATCTTCTCGACATTGGCCCTGCGGCAGAACGCCTTGATCGCGGCGACCTTGAACAGATAGCGCACCTCGTCCGGCAGCACGCCGAAGCGGTCGCGCATCTCGGCGCCGAAATTCTCGATCTCCGCCTCGGTGTCGAGATCGGCCAGGCGCCGGTACAGCGACAGCCGCACCGAGAGGTCGCTGACATAGTCCTCCGGAATCAGCACGGGCATGCCGATGGTGATCTGCGGCGACCAGCGATCGGCGGCGGGCTCTGAGACGCCGGCCTTGAGGTTGACGATCGCCTCCTCCAGCATCGACTGATAGAGCTCGAAGCCGACCTCCTTGATGTGGCCGGACTGCTCCTCGCCGAGCAAATTGCCGGCGCCGCGGATGTCGAGGTCGTGGGACGCCAGCTGGAAGCCGGCGCCCAGCGTCTCCAGCGACTGCAGCACGGTGAGCCGGCGCTCGGCCTGCGCCGTGATCTTCTGCTGCGCCGGCAGCGTGAACAGCGCATAGGCCCGCAGCTTGGAGCGGCCGACGCGGCCGCGCAGCTGGTAGAGCTGGGCAAGGCCGAACATGTCGGCGCGGTGGACGATCAGCGTGTTGGCGTTGGGGATGTCGAGGCCGGACTCGACGATCGTGGTCGACAACAGAACGTCGAACTTGCCGTCGTAGAACGCGGTCATGATGTCCTCGATCACGGCCGGCGGCATCTGGCCATGCGCGACCGCGACCTTCATCTCGGGCACGTTCTTGTCGAGGAAGTCCTTGACCTCGGCGAGGTCGTCGATGCGCGGCACGACGTAGAACGCCTGGCCGCCGCGATAGCGCTCGCGCAAGAGCGCCTCGCGGATCATCAGGGGATCGTGCGGGGCGACGAAGGTGCGCACCGCGAGGCGATCGACCGGTGGTGAAGCGATGATCGAGAGCTCGCGGACGCCGGTCAGTGCCAATTGGAGCGTGCGCGGGATCGGGGTTGCCGACAGCGTCAGCACGTGCACCTCGGCGCGCAGCGCCTTCAGCCGCTCCTTGTGGCTGACGCCGAAATGCTGCTCCTCGTCGACGATAAGCAGGCCAAGGTCGCGGAACTTGATGGTCTTGCCGAGCAGCGCATGGGTGCCGACGACGATGTCGACCGAGCCGTCGGCGATACCCTTCTTGACCTCGTTGAGCTGCTTGGTCGGGATCAGGCGCGAGGCCTGTGCGACATTGACAGGAAAGCCTTTGAAGCGCTCGCTGAAGGTCCGGTAGTGCTGGCGCGCCAGCAGCGTGGTCGGCACCACGACCGCGACCTGCTTGCCGTCGAGCGCGACGGCAAAGGCGGCGCGGAGCGCCACCTCGGTCTTGCCGAAGCCGACGTCGCCGCAGATCAGGCGATCCATCGGGCGGCCCTTTTCGAGATCCTTCAGAGTGGACTCGATCGCGCCCAGCTGGTCCTCGGTCTCGTCATAGGGGAAACGTGCGCAGAACTCGTCATAGACGCCCTGCTGCACCGGCAGCTTCGGGGCCTCGTGCAGCATGCGCTCGGCCGCGATCTTGATCAGCTCGCCCGCGATCTCGCGGATGCGGTTCTTCAGTTTTGCTTTTCGGGTCTGCCAGCCCGAGCCACCGAGGCGGTCGAGCTCGACCGTGGTTTGATCAGAGCCGTAACGCGACAGCAGCTCGATGTTCTCGACCGGCAGGAACAGCTTGGTCTCGGCGGCATAATGCAGCTCGAGACAGTCATGCGGCGCGCCGGCGACGTCCAGCGTCTGCAGGCCGATGAATCGGCCGATGCCGTGATCGACGTGGACGACGATGTCGCCGGCGGTGAGGCTCGTCACCTCCGAGATGAAATTGTCGAGCTTGCGACTGGCCTTGCGCGGCCGCACCAGGCGGTCGCCGAGGATATCCTGCTCGCTGATGACGGCGATCTCGTCGGTCTCGAACCCGCTCTCGAGGCCGAGCACCGCGAGCATGGTCTCGTTGCGCGGCGTCGCCTGCACCGTCCGCCAGGAATTGACGCTGGTGGTGTGGGCGAGCTTGTGGTCTCGCAGCATCGAGGTCATGCGGTCGCGCGAGCCCTCCGTCCACAGCGCGATCACGACCTTCTTGCGCTGCGCCTGCAAGGCCATCACATGCGCGACGACGGATTCGAATACGTTGACCTTGCTGTCGTTGCGCTCCGGCGCGAAATCGCGGCCCTTGCGCGCACCTGCATCGACGACGCCGGTGCCGTCGGTCGGCACCGAGAACGGCGTCAGCCGCGCCAGCGGGATATCGCCGAGGCGCTTGGCCCATTCCTCCTCGGTCAGATACAGCCGGTCGGGCGGCAGCGGCTTGTAGATCGCGCCGCCGCCGGGATGCTCCATCGCCTCGCGCCTGGCCTCGTAATAGTCGAGGATCTGCTTGAATCGCTCGCGCACGGCGTCCTCGGCCTGCGGCTCGATCGCGATCGCAGCGCCTTGCAGATAATCGAACAGCGTGTCCATCCGGTCCTGGAACAGCGGCAGCCAGTGCTCCATGCCGGGATGGCGGCGGCCCTCGCTGACCGCTTCGTACAGCGCATCGTCGCGCTCGGGCGCGCCGAACTCGGCGACATAGCCCATGCGGAATCTGCGGATGGTGTCGGTGACGAGCTGGAACTCGGAGACCGGCACGAGGTCGAGCGAACGCATGTCGAGCAGCGTGCGCTGGGTCTCGGCGTCGAAGGAGCGGATTGATTCCAGGCTGTCGCCGAAGAAGTCGAAGCGCACCGGCTGCTCGAGGCCGGCCGGAAACAAATCCAAAATGCCGCCGCGCACCGCGTATTCGCCGGGCTCGCGCACGGTGGAGGAGCGGTTGTAGCCGTTGTGCTCGAGCCAGGCGACAACGGTGTCCATCGGCACGACGTTGCCCGGCGCGACCGACAGCGCCTGCGCCGCGACCAGCTCGCGCGCAGGCACGCGCTGCACCACCGCGTTCACCGTCGTCAGCACGATCAGCGGCTTGTCGCTGCCGGTGAGCGAGGCCAGCCGCGCCAGCGTGGTCAGGCGCTGGGCGAGAACGCCGCCATGCGGCGAGACGCGGTCATAGGGTTGGCAATCCCAGGCCGGAAAGGCCAGCACCGGCAGATCGGGCGCGAAGAACCGCAATCCGCGCTCGAGCGACTGCATGCGCCCGCCGTCGCGGCAGACGACCGCAAGGCTGACCGCCGGCTTCTTCGGCCGCCCCGCGATGGCACGGGCGAGATCGGAGACGATAAGGCCTTCGGCACCTTCCGCGACATTGGCGAGCGTCAGCGCGCGGCCGGGCGCGAGCAGCTCGGCCGGAGATTTCATTCCCTGCTTCATGCGTTGCCGTCCGCGATCGGAAACGCCTTGATGCGGGCAAACAGCGCGCCGGCGACGTCGGCCGGCAGCACCTTGTCGCCCGTGATGGCGGCATAGAGATCGGGATCGTTGACCTCGAGCAAGGTTTCGAGCTGGCTCAGCTCGTCATCGGACAGATTGCCGATCTCGGCATCCGCGAAGCGGCCGAGGATCAGGTCCATCTCGCGCGTGCCGCGGTGCCAGCAGCGGAACAGAAGCCGCTTGCGGCGCTCATCCAGCCCGCTGCTCGATCGTGTCGTTCCCGTCATGTCTCAGATCCAGTCAAACGCAGAAAGCCCGGACGTGCCGGGCGGGGGTGATATAGCCACTCGAAGAGGCCATGTCAGCCCTTTGTTGTTGCAATTGTTTATGCTCGTCATTGCCGGGCTTGACCCGGCAATCCATCCTCTTGAATAGATGGATGCGCGGGTCGAGCCCGCGCATGACGATTGCTGCACAAATGCGCCCCAGCCTGCTCAATCCGCTGTTTGCTCCCGTGACCAGCCTGTCCGGCGTCGGTCCGAAGCAGGACAAGCTGCTGCAGTACCTGCTCAGCCGGAGCGAGACGCCGCGGCTGGTCGATCTGCTGCTTCATCTGCCGAGCCAGGTGATCGACCGCCGGGCCCGACCGAAGATCCGCGACGCGGCCGTTGGAACCATGGTGACGCTGGAGGTCACCGTCGATCGCCACCGGCCGCCGCCGCCGCGCAATTCGCGCGCGCCGTACCTGGTCTACGCCAGCGACGACACCGGCGACGTGGTGCTGACCTTCTTCCGCGCCAAGCCGGGCTATGTCGAGAAGCTGCTGCCGGTCGGTGAGAAGCGCTACGTCTCCGGCACGCTGCAGATGTATGACGGCATCCCGCAGATCGTGCATCCCGATCGCGTGCTCGACGAGGAGGCGATCGCAAAGCTCTCCGGGATCGACCCCGTCTACCCGCTGACGGAAGGCCTCGCGCTCGGCTCGCTCCGCCGCGCGATCGCGCAGGCGCTGCAAAAGCTTCCCGCACTGCCGGAATGGATCAGCCCGGAGGTGCTGCGCCGCTGCGACTTCCCGCCGATTACGGAAGCGCTCAACCGCGTGCATCAGCCGGTCGAGCTGACCGACATCCTGCCCGACCGTCCCTTCTGGTCGCGCCTCGCTTTCGACGAGCTGTTGGCCGGCCAGCTCGCGCTTGCCCTGATCCGCGCGCAGCTGCGCCGCCCCGCCGGCGTGCGCAATGCCGGCGACGGACATCTGCGCAACAAGATCATCGACGCCCTGCCTTACGCGCTGACGCCGTCGCAGCGCAACGCTGCGGCGGCGATTGCCGAAGACCTCAAGCAGCCGCTGCGCATGCTGCGCCTGCTGCAGGGTGACGTCGGCTCAGGCAAGACCGTGGTGGCGCTGCTCGCGGCCGCCGCGGTTGCAGAGGTCGGCAAGCAGGCGGCGCTGATGGCCCCGACCGAGATCCTGGCGCGCCAGCACATCAAGACCATCGCGCCGCTCGCCGAGCGCGCGGGATTGCGGGTCGCGATCCTCACCGGCCGCGAGAAGGGCAAGGAGCGGCGCGAGATCATCACTGAGCTCGCCGAGGGCGGGATCGACCTGCTCGTCGGCACCCATGCGCTGATCCAGGACGATGTCGTGTTCAGGGATCTCGCGCTCGCCATCGTCGACGAGCAGCACCGTTTCGGCGTGCGCGAGCGCCTCGCGCTGACGTCCAAGGGCGAGGCTGTCGACGTGCTGGTGCTGAGCGCGACCCCGATCCCCCGCACGCTGGTGCTGACCTATTTCGGCGACATGGACATCTCCGAGCTGCGCGAAAAGCCGGCCGGCCGCCGGCCGATCGATACCCGCGCCGTGCCGATGAGCCGCATCGGCGAGGTCATGGAAGGCGTCGGCCGTGCGGTCGAAGCCGGCAAGCTGGTCTACTGGATCTGCCCCCTGGTCGAGGAGTCCGAGGCTGAGGGCACCGAGCATCTCACCAACGCCACCAAGCGTTTCGAGACCCTGCAAAAGCGCTTCGGCGATCGCGTCGGACTCGTCCACGGCCAGATGAAGGGCACCGAGAAGGACCGCGTTATGGCCCAGTTCGCCGCGCACGACATCGGCCTGCTGGTCGCGACCACCGTGGTCGAGGTCGGCGTCGACGTTCCGGCCGCCACCATCATGGTGATCGAGAACGCCGAGCGTTTCGGTCTTGCCCAGCTCCACCAGCTCCGCGGCCGCATCGGGCGCGGCTCCGAAGCATCGACCTGCATCCTGCTCTATGGCGAGCCGCTCGGCGAGATGTCGAAGGCGCGGCTGAAAGTGATCCGCGAGACCACCGACGGCTTCCGCATCGCCGAGGAAGATTTGAAGCTGCGCGGCGAAGGCGACGTGCTGGGCGTGCGCCAGAGCGGCCTGCCCGGCTACCGCATCGCGCGCCCGGAGGTGCATGGCCAGTTGATCGCCCAGGCAAGAGACGAGGCGCTGCGAATCCTTAAAGAGGATCCGAAGCTCAAAGGCGAGCGCGGTGAGGCGCTGCGGTGCCTGCTGTATCTCTATGAACGAGACGAAGCGATTCCGCTGATCGGAGCGGGTTAACTTTGAGGCAGTGCCGCAAGGTTCGTGACAGACGCAAAGGCACCGGATCCTCCACGTCATTGCGAGCGCAGCGAAGCAATCCAGACTGCCTCCGCTGAAAGATTCTGGATTGCTTCGCTGCGCTCGCAATGACGTGTTGAGGGAGCGAGAATGCGCGCGATCAGGCCTTCTTCCGCGCGATGCTCGCCGCGAATGCCTTCATCAGCTCCGCATCCACAGCCTCCCCCTTCGCATCCTCCGCCAGATGCTCGAACCACCTCGCAAAGCCCTCGTAGATCTGGCTGGCCGGATGATCGGGCCCGAGGAATCCTGAAATCTCCCGCATCTCGGCGACCCAGCGATAGGCCTTCGGAATCATGTCGGGCAGCGCTATCTCGAGCCGCGCCAGGATGGCGGGTTGGCTCAGCGCGAGCTCGTCGCGGAGCGCATCGACTGCGCCCGCCCTCGTGGCTGCGATCACCATCGCCGAGCCGATGCCGGCGAGGCCCTTGACGATGCCGGCATAGGACATTTTCAACGCGGACGCCGCGCCGACCGGGCCTTGGACGATCCGCACGTCGAGGCCGAGATCCCCAAGCACGGCAACGTCCTTGGCGTGCTCGCCCGACATGTAGAAGGCCGGGCTCTTGCCACCTGGCTGCGGCGGAAAGCCGATGATGCCGGCATCGACGAACGGCGCCTGCACCGAGCCGATGATCTCCTCGATTCTTTGCACGGTATCGACATTGACGGCATTGCAATCGACCACGACCGGCTTGTTCTCGCGCCTGACGATCAGCGCGGCCAGCCGTTCGGCCAGCGCGACGGCCTCGCCCGGCGGCACGATCGAGAGGATGATGTCGGCGTCCGCGATCGCGTCGTCCTCGGCGCCGACCATGCCGGCGTCCGCCGCACGTTTGCGCGTCGCCTCGCTCCGCCCCTGCAGCGACGTCAGCACGCGCGCACCGTTCTCGCTGAGGCGGCGGGCCACGGCGCTGCCCATCGCACCGGGCGCGAGGATCGCAATGGTTTTGGACATCGTGCACTCCAGGTCGAATTCCGAGCGGCAGGTTCGGTCGACCTGAGCCTAGCAGAGGACGAATGCGCCCGCGTGAACGCGACCATCCCGCAACGGAATGGCCCTACTCCGCCTTCGCAGGCTCGGGCCGGAGCGTGGAGGCATTGGCGATCCGCGCAGCATTCGCCATGCCCGCAAGCGCGGCCGCCTTCTTCGGATCGGGCGACGAGCCCGGCTGCACCACGCCGGCCGACATGATCAGCGTCGCGGCGTCCTCGGCGGTGAGATCGACCTCGATGATCTTGCTCTTGGGGACATAGAAGAAAAAGCCGGTTGTCGGATTCGGCGAGCACGGCAGGAACACCGACACGTGCTCCTCCTGCCCCGGCAGGCTGCGCGAGATGTCCTCGTTCGGCGATTGCGAGATCAGCACGATCGACCACATGCCCGGCGAAGGAAACTCGACCAGGCCAACTCTCCGGAAGCTCGAGCCCTTGCCCGAGAACAGCGTCTCGAACACCTGCTTCAGGCCGCGATAGATCGCGCGCACCGCCGGGATCCGGCCGAGAAAGGTCTCGCCGACATCGACCAGCGTGCGGCCGATCAGATTGGCCGCGAGGAAGCCGACCAGCGTCAGCGTGAAGAATGCGACAATCAGTCCCCAGCCGGGAATGACGTAGGGAAGATAGGTTTCCGGCCGGTAGGCCAGCGGCACAAACGGCCGCACCACGCCGTCGACCCAGGTGACGAACCACCAGACCAGATAGAGGGTGATAGCGATCGGCCCCGTCACCACGAGGCCAGTCAGGAAATAATTGCGGAAACGGCCCATCAGACCGGTATGCGGTTCCGGAACGGGATCAAGAGGCGCAGGCGCGTCGTCGCGGGGGGTCATTCGGGTTCCAGGTCGGTCGCTACCACAAGCTAGAGTCTTCTAGCAGGTTTTGGAAGAGAGCGGCCGATCGATATCCAGATTGCCTATTCCACGGTCACCGATTTCGCGAGATTGCGCGGCTGGTCGACGTCGGTCCCCATCACGACGGCCGTGTGATAGGCGAGCAGCTGCACCGGGACGGCATAGACCATCGGCGTGAAGGCTGCTGCCATATCGGGCATGACGATGGTGACGAGGGACTCGACCGTCGCCTCCGCCGCGCCCATGGCATCGGTCATCAGGATGATGTTGCCGCCGCGCGCGGCGACCTCCTGCATGTTGGAAACCGTCTTCTCGAACACGCGATCATGTGGGGCGATGACGACGACCGGCATGGTCTCGTCGATCAGCGCGATCGGGCCGTGCTTGAGCTCGCCGGCGGCATAGCCCTCGGCGTGGATGTAGGAGATCTCCTTCAGCTTGAGCGCGCCTTCGAGCGCCAGCGGGAAGCTGGTGCCGCGGCCGAGATAGAGCACGTCGCGCGACTTGGCGATCCGGTGCGCCAGCTTCTCGATCTGGAGCTCGCTCGTGAGCGCATCGGCCATCAGGCGCGGAACCTCGACGAGCCCGTGGACCAGCTTGGTCTCGTCGTCGTCCGACAATTCGCCGCGCGCCTTGCCGGCCGCGATCGCAAGGTTTGCCAGCACCATGAGCTGGCACGTGAACGCCTTGGTCGAGGCGACGCCGATCTCCGGTCCCGCCAGCGTCTGCAGCACCGTCTCGCTCTCGCGCGCGATCGTCGAGGTCGGCACGTTGACGACCGCGATCGTGTGCACGCCCTCGGCCTTGGCATAGCGCAGCGCCGCCAGCGTGTCGGCGGTCTCGCCCGACTGCGAGATGAAGATGGCGAGGTCGCCCTTGCGCAAGGGGGCCTCGCGGTAGCGGAATTCGGAGGCGACGTCGACCTCGACCGGCAGGCGCGCAAAGCGCTCGAACCAGTATTTGGCGACGAACCCGGCATAGCTCGCTGTGCCGCAAGCGGTGATGTTGATGCGCTGGATGTTCTTGAAATCGAACGGCAGCTTGACCGGCAGCGCGACGCGCTCGGTCGCCATGTCGACGTAGCGCGCCAGCGTGTGGCCGACCACCTCCGGCTGCTCGTGGATCTCCTTGGCCATGAAGTGACGGTAATTGGCCTTGTCGACCAGCGAGGTCGAGGCGGCGTGCCTGATCTTGTCGCGCTGGACGGCATGGCCGTCCTTGTCGAAGATCGCGGCGCTCTTGCGGGTCAGCACCACCCAGTCGCCGTCCTCGAGATAGCTGATCGTGTCGGTGAACGGGCCGAGCGCGATGGCGTCCGAGCCGAGATACATCTCGCCGTCGCCGTAGCCGATCGCCAGCGGCGGGCCGTTGCGGGCACCGATCATGAGGTCGTTGTCGCCGGCGAAGATGAAGCCGAGCGCGAAGGCGCCGCGCAGGCGCGCCAGCGTCAGCTTCACCGCTTCCACTGGCTTATTGCCGCGCGTGAGCAAATCGTCGACGAGATGCAGCACAATCTCGGTGTCGGTCTCGGTGTGGAACACCGTGCCCTTCTTTTCGAGCTCCTCGCGCAGCTCGCGGAAATTCTCGATGATGCCGTTATGGACCACGGCGACGCGCTCGGTCGCGTGCGGGTGGGCGTTGTTGACGGTCGGCTTGCCGTGGGTGGCCCAGCGGGTGTGACCGATGCCGGTGGTGCCCTTGAGCGGCTCGGCCTCGAGCCGCTTCTCCAGATTCTTCAGCTTGCCCTCGGCGCGGCGGCGCTCCAGGTGCTTGCCTTCGAGCGTGGCAACGCCCGCGGAATCGTAGCCGCGATATTCGAGACGTTTGAGCGAATCCACCAATTGCTCTGCAACCGGCGCGCGCCCGAGAATGCCGACAATCCCGCACATGCGGATCACTATCCCCCAAATCGTCGAAAAATCGCCTAAACGACGCGCCCGGTTTTTAGCGAAAATCGCAGGGAACCAGATACTCAATAATTATTGCTGATTGAGACAGCACGGGCGACCGCTGCGTCGATTTGGCCGGCTTAAACCGCGCGCGTTAACCTATTGTCAATACATTTGGCCAACGATTCCGGTCGGGAGAACCAGGCCATGAAAGGCTCATCCGACCGCAAGGGTCTGTCGTCGATGTATCTGCGCGCCAGCGAGACCACGGGCACGCACCTTGCGCATTGGCCGCCGCCGCTGCGCGGCAAAGAGAACAAGCCCCTCTTCATCAAGCATCCCGAAGGCGAGCCGGTGAAGCGCGCCAAGCCGCGCGGCTGGCGCCTGACCCGCGCGATCTTCTCCGAATTCGCCGACGAAGAATAGCGCCTCTCACGTCTCCGGCTTCTTGCCGCCGGTCTTCATCTCGCGATAGCGCGCCGCGCCGCCCTCGCGAATAGTCTGCTGGTTGCGCTCCAGCGCCATCGCGTCGTCGGGCACGTCTTTCGTGATCACCGATCCCGAGCCGATATAGGCGCCTTTGCCGATCGTCACCGGGGCGACCAGCGAGGAGTTGGTGCCGACGAAGGCGCCCTGCCCGATCACCGTCTTGTGCTTCTTGAAGCCATCGTAGTTGCAGGTGATGGTGCCGGCGCCGATGTTGGAATTGGCGCCGACGGTGGCATCGCCGATATAGGAGAGATGGTTGACCTTGACGCCGGCCTCCAGCGTCGCCGCCTTAGTCTCCACGAAATTGCCGATGCGCGCGCCGTCGCCGAGCGAGGTGCCGGGACGCAGCCGCGCATAGGGTCCGATCGAGACCTTCTTGCCGAGCGTGGTCTCGACGATGTGCGAGAACGAGTGGATCACCGCGCCGTCCGCGATCGACACGCCGGGGCCGATCACCACGAACGGCTCGATCGTCACGTCCTTGCCGAACACGGTGTCAGTGGACAGATACACCGTCTCCGGCGCGATCAGCGTGACGCCGGCCTCCATCGCCGCCTTGCGCAAACGCGTCTGCATCACGCTTTCCGCCTCGGCGAGCTGCGCCTTGGTGTTGATGCCGCGCACCTCGTCTTCGCTGGTTTCGATCACCGCCGACTCCCATCCCTGCCTGCGGACGATTTCGACCGCATCCGTCAGATAATATTCGCCCTTGGAATTGGCATTGCCGATCTGCCCGAGAATGTCGAGCGCACGGCGGCCGTCGATCGCCATCACGCCGGCATTGCACAGATCGATCTTGCGCTCGTGCTCGCTGGCGTCGGCTTGCTCGCGGATCGCAACCAGGCGGTCGCCTTCGACGATGAAGCGGCCGTAGCCGGTCGGATCGGCGGCGCGAAAGCCGAGCGCAGCAATGGCAGCGCCGCGGGCAAGCGGCGCGCGAAGCCGCGCAAAGGTCTCGGCCGAGATCAGCGGCGTGTCGCCGAACGCGATCAGGAGATCATCGGCGCCGCGTGCGATCGCCTCGCGCGCCGCCAGCACCGCATGCGCGGTGCCGAGCCGCTCGGCTTGCACGAAGGTCAGCGCGTCGGGGCGGATGCGCTTGGCTTCATTCGCGACTGCCTGATGATCGGGGCCGATCACGACGGCAAGCGAGGTGCCGGTTCCCTTGGGTGCGGCGGCGAGCACATGCGCGAGCAGACTCTGGTGTGCGACCGTATGCAGCACCTTCGGCAGGCTCGATCGCATGCGCGTGCCTTCGCCGGCGGCGAGCACGATCGTGAGGCTGGAACGGGCGGTCATCGAAATCCTGACAGCTATGGCCGAATCAAATTGGCGCGGACGGGCGGCAACGCCCTCGGAAGCTATCGCCTAGCTACCCCCGCAAACGCCCGGAATTCAAGTGCGGCGCCCTTTTCCTGTTAATGTTCCCTGATTGATTCGGGGAAGCCGGACGGGGCTGGGCGCTTAACATTCATGGCAAAGGATTCCGACCCACTGGCGGACGCCTTCTCCACCAAGGAGACCGGCGGGCTGTTCTCCGGACTTTTGGCCGAGGAAAGCACTTTCGACCGGCGCTTGATGTGGCGGCTGGGCTCGTGGGGCGTGGCGGCCGTCGGCGCCGTCGTCTTGGCCGTGATGGCCAACCAGGCCCAGCTCGGCTGGCGGCGCGACCAGGTTGCGTCCGCCGATCTCGTGCGCCAGGCCGACCGCCTGCAGCTGCTGACCAAGGAGAGCCAGAACGAAGCGCGCCGGCTCGCCGCCGCGATCGAGACGCTGAACAGCGACCGCGACCGGCTGTATTCGCGCGTCACCGTGCTGGAGCAAGGGCTCGATTCCGTCACCGGCGCCATTGCCAAGCAAACGGCCACGCCGCCGCCGGGCGCGAAGCCGCAGGACGCAGCACCCACGGCTCCCAGTGTCGCGCCGGTCGCTTCGACGCCGACGGCGACGAGCGAGAAGCCGCGCAGCGAAGCCGCCAAGGATGGTCAAAAGGACGCTCAGAAGGATTCGCCAAAGGATGCCCAGAAGGAAACGTTGAAGGAGCCGCCGAGCCCGCCGCCGCAGACCGCGGCCGCCGCCTCGCTCGTGCAACAGACTCCAGCAACGACTTCGGCGCTGCCGACCATTCCGCTGGTGCCCGCCAAGTCGCTCATGGCGCCACCTGATCCGGCCGCATCGAAACTGATTCAACCTGAGACAGCCGAGCAGAAGGCCGAGCCGGCGCCCGCCGCAGCCGAAATCGTGGCGGCAGCAACCAAGCCGCCAGAGCCAGCCGAGAGCGAATCCCCTGCCATCGCCGTTCAGCAGACGCGCTTTGCGATCGATCTCGGCGGCGCCAACTCGATCGACGGCCTGCGCGCGCTCTGGCGCGGCGTGACCAAGTCCAACCCGGAGATCGCAGCGCTGCGGCCGATCATCATGATCAAGGAAGGCAACACCGGCCTCGGCATGCAGCTCCGCCTGGGCGCCGGCCCCCTGGTCAATGCCGCCGCCGCCGCAAAATTCTGCGCGGGTCTCGTCGAGAACGGCCGCCCTTGCGAGACCACCGTGTTCGACGGCCAGCGCCTGTCGATGCGTGGCTCCGACAAGACGCAAGAGAAGACTCAGGACAGAGTCCCGGACAAGGGTTCGGAGACGAGCCAGGACGCTGGCCCTGCAGCCGAAACGGCGCCTGTGTCGAGCGCGAAGCCCGAAAAGCCGCAACGCCGCCGCAGCTACTCCTCAAAACGCACCAAGCGCGACGAGCCCGCCCCCGCTCCCGCCGCGCAGCCGGCGCCAGCACCGGCGAAACCGGAGGCGGCAGCGTCGTCCGCGGGATCGACGCTGTCGTCGTTCTTCAGGCGACAATGACGCCTCGGTCCCGGCGCGCACGCAGCCAGCATGCGACCAACGGACGCTTGGACCTCGGCCGCGCTTGGCAGCAAGTTCGCAGGTCCATGTCCGACGCGCGCGAAGCGTCGCCCCTCCAGAAACGCGGGTCTTGATGAACGAACTGGATGATGTGCTGAGGCTACTCGTCGCGGCGGCTACGGGCCTCGTGATCGGCATCGACCGCGACATGAACGACAAGCCGGTGGGCATGCGCACCCTGGCGCTGGTGGCCTTGGGCTCTGCGCTGATCTCGATTTCCGTGATCGAGTTTCAGAATTTGCGCGACCACCCGGATGCAGTCTCGAGGGTGGTCCAAGGCATTGTTACCGGCGTGCTGAGCGGCGTCGGCTTCATCGGTGCGGGCGTCATCCTGCACGACGTCAAGGCCAAGACGGTTCATGGCCTCACTACGGCGGCGACAGTCTGGATCGCTGCCGGTCTTGGCATCGCCTGCGCGCTGGGCGCCTGGCTGCTGGTGGGCGCCGCCATCGCAGTCACGTTATTCGTGCTGTTCGCGCTCAGCTGGCTCGAACGTCGCCTGGGGTTGAAGTAAGTCTGGTAGTCGCACACGGCCGGTGAGCGGCTTCATGCCTCCGCCCAAGTACCAAATGATACGAACGAGACCAACCTGACACGGCACACTCCGCACCGGACTTGATTCGGAGCGGAGATGACGGACGCGAATTTCTGCGGGAGCAACTCGCGTTGATCCGCGAACTGGCCGAGCGGGCCGATCCCCACATCAGGAAGCGACTGCTCGCCTTGGCTGAAAAATACGAGCGCCGGCTGGCGGAGCAGAGCCGGAACACGCAAGGTCGCAATTGATCGCCCGCTGATCGTCCTTGGCGCAGGCGATGACTATTCCATGCGCGCCTTTTCCTTCAGATCGCGGATGCGCATCTCCGCCTCGTCCTTCGAGCGGACGATTTCCGACCAATCCTCGACCCGCGCCTCCCTGCTCAGCCTCTTGAGCTCGCTCAGCTGCTCCTGCGTCGGCTTCTCCATGCCTCACTCCTAGGCGGTGTTGGCAACACAACGTTGAGAACCAGCGGGAGGCTCGCGTGTTCCTGGAGAGTGCCCGGGCGGATCAACAGAAACCTCGCCTGCCCTGTTGCCTGGCCGCGCCTTCCCGACCATATTGCCGCCATGACAAAGAAGCCCTTCCGCCTCACGCCCTACCAGGTGCAGTTCCTGCTCGTGGTCGGATTCGTCACCGTCGGCTCTGCGCTCTACGTGCGCTATCTCGCGATCGAGTTTTCGCAAGTAGCGCTCGCCTGCGACGCCGGGCTTCAGACCCTGGTCTGCAAGTCGCGCTCGGTCTCGACCGTGCTGTTCAAGAATTCGGTATTCGGTATCGTGGCGCTGGTGGTTGCGACGCTGAACCTGATGCGGCCGTCGATCGTGCTGCTGACCGTCGGCCTCATCGCCGCCGGCCTCGGCATCGTGCTCTACAATGTCGTGCTGTCGGGCCTTGCGATCGGCCTGCTTATTCTTGGCTTTGCTCGGCCCGCGCCCGCCACAGCGTGAGGGCGAACAACAGATAGATCGCGCAGGTCCATAGCGACTGCCAATTGTCGCGGCCTTCGTTGAACAGCACGTACACGGCCGACAGCGCCAGCACCCCCGCGAACACCGCTTCGGCGATCGGACGCTGGCCGATCTGCGGCCGGTTCAGCATCAGAAGCGCAAACGGCACCACCGCCATCGTCAGCGCGGCGTAAGGAAAATCCTTGTAACGCGGGTCGAACACGAAGCCGAGCGCGGTCGCGGAAGCGATCACCGCGGTCACCGCCAGCGTCAGGCCGAGCACCGCCGTGAGCTTCGACCATTTCCGACCCTCGCGCGGGCCGAGCAGGTCGAGGAAGGTCGGCAGGCTGCGGCCGATCACCATCGCCTGCGCGCAGAAGATCGGCGACAGGATGCCGGCCAGCAGCAACGCGCCCCAGAGCAGCCAGCCGCCGATCCCGTAGCTCTCGTAATACATCTTGTCGGCGCCGATCCCGAGCAGGATTCCGGCGGTCGTCGCCGAGATGCCGACGCCCAGCCAGGCCGGGAAACGCGGCGTCCACGGCCGGCGGCGCAGCGTGATCAGCGCGACCGCGAACACCAGCACGGAAAGGCCCATGCCCGCGCCCATGTACCATTTCCAGTACGGGAAATTGCTGATCGGCTGGCCCGGCGGATATTTCAGGCTCCGGCGCACGGAGTCGTACAGGCCCCAATAGCCGCCGACGGTGCCTTCCAGCCTGCGCTTCCAGGGCTGGTCGTAGGACTCGATGAGGTTGACGCGGAACTTGTTCGCCTTCGCGAGGCCGAGGATTTCCGAGACGACGCGCGCCTGATTGGTGCGCGAGGGCAGTGCGCCGTCGCGCATGCGGCCCGCGCTCGGCCAGCCGGTTTCGCCGATCAGGATCTCCTTGCCGGGAAACGCCACCGCCATGCGCTCGCGGATCTGTTCGACATGGGCGGCAGCGAACTTCGCCTTGATCGGGAAATCCTCCCAATAGGGCAGGATATGAATCGTGACGAAGTCGACGGCGTCATACACCTCGCGGTTCTTCAGCCAATATTCCCACACATCGGCATAGGTGACGGGCACGCCGACCTGGGTCTTCACCAGGCGGATGAGAGCGACGAGGTCCGCCGTCGTCATCTCACCGCGCAGCAGCACCTCGTTGCCGACGATGACGGAGGTGATGACGTCAGGGAATTGCTTGATGAGGCGAATGGCGAGCCCGGCCTGCTCGTAGTTCTTGGTGCGGTTGCTGGAGAGCCAGATGCCCTGCAGCACCTTCATCCCGCCGACCTTGGCGGCGATCGCCGGCACCTGGTCGAGCCCGTTCTCCAGCGAATAGGTGCGGACGCAGTCGGTGATCTCCTTGAGCTGGCGCAGGTCCTGCTCGATCTGGTCGGCCTCGATATGGGTCCATGCCTCCAGCGGCGACTGCTCGCCGCGGAACGGCGCGTAGGAGACGCATTGAACCTTGTCGGCGGGATCGATCGGGGCGCGCGCGAGCGTGATCGGCGTGGCAAGCCACCACCACACGGCAGCGATCGCACCCAGTGAGACGAGCAGAAGCGCCAGTGGCGTACGAAGAGAAATCGGTTCCGTCCTCCGCGAAGGGCCGTCGATTACCTTCTCGCACGCCGTCTGCCAAGGGGGCACGTCCGGTGGATCCCTCGCGCCCCCAGGGAATTTACCTGCGCCGGTTCAAAGGTGATCTAGGATCGTGACTTTGCTGGACAAAATTCGAAATACAGGTCATGGACTCCGAAAGACTTTTCCGCCGCATTGGAGACCCATTTGGACGCCATCAGCTAGCGCGTCCGCGGGGCTCCTGACGCGGACGGCCAGCGGATACATTGGGGAATTCATGCGGCAACGGGTGTTCGAGTCACGAAATGCGGTCCTGCGGCAGTTCGCCGCCACCTTGGCCGTCTCCTGCCTGCTCGTTCTGACCGGTGCTGGCGGCGCCTCCGCCCAGAGCGGTCCGCCGGGCCCCGAACAGGGCAAGGCGGCCGCCCAGCCCGCCGACGCCGCCAAGGACGCCGCCCAGAATCAGCGCCGCACCGACGAGTTCGCGGAAGCCGCCCAGGTCATCAACGGCCCGGCCGGCAATCCCGAATGCGTCTGGCTCGGCCGGCGCGTGGTGCGGCTGATGTGGCGGGATGACCTCGACACCGCGTTCCGCCATCTCGACCTCTACGACCGTTTCGGCTGCCCCGGCGGCCACATCCAGGCCGCGTTCCGCTGCCTGACCCGCTTCGGCGGCCAGATCGATCCCAAGGTGGCGGAAACCCTGGATAGCCGTGTGCACGCGTGCTGGATCAACCCGGCCGCCCAGCCGCAGCAGGCGGCGGCTGCGGCCGCCCAGCCGGCAGCGCCGGCCGCCAATGCGCAGCCGCAGCCGGCCGCGAGCCCCTCGCCTGCGGCAAGCCCGTCCCCCACGCCGGCGAAATAGCCCAAGCCAAAATAGCTCCGGTCGTTTCAGCTGCCGTTCAGGAACGACCGGCCATAGAGACGGTTGGCACTGCCGCGCGTCGTTCAAAAAGGCCATGCCCTCATAAGGACATGAGGCCATGACAGTTGTGAAACCGCGCGGCAGAGATATGCTCCCTTTGCCGCGGACTTGGTCGGATCTCGGGGTCGGATCCGCTTCCCTGCCACCTCAGCCCCTATTGGTTTAGCCGCGATGCGCGTTGTCGCCGCCGTTCTGTTGCTCGTGTCTGCGCTCCACGCAGGCAGTTGGGGAGTCCTGCGCGACAGGGAGCCTGCGCCGGACTTCAAGGGCCTGGTGCCGAGCCTGTCCTATACGCCGTTCGAACCGGGCCATGTCGTCGACCTCAACGTCGACCCCGACAAAATTCGGTCGGACTTGAAGAAGCTCTCGACCCTCACGCGAGCGATCCGGTCCTACACCGCGACGGAAGGCAGCGAGCTGGTGCCGCCGATCGCGGCCGAGTTCGGCCTCAAGGTCACGGTCGGCGCGTGGATCGACAAGGACGAGGATCGCAACGAGCGGGAGATCAAGGCCGCCATCGAGCTCGCCCGCAAGAACAGCAACGTGATCGGCATCGTGGTCGGCAACGAGGTGATCTACCGCGGCGAGATGAAGGTCGAGGACCTCATCAGCAAGATCAAGAAGGTCAAGAGCGCGGTCCGTGTTCCCGTGACGACGGGCGAGATCTGGAACATCTGGCGTGATTTCCCGGATCTCGCCTCGAGCGTCGACTTCATCGCCGCGCACGTGCTGCCCTACTGGGAAAATTTCCGTTCGGATCAGGCCGTCGACCAGGCCGTGGACCGCTACAACCTCCTGCGCAATCAGTTCCCGGGCAAGCGCATCGTGATCGCCGAGTTCGGCTGGCCGAGCGCAGGCTATAATTTGCGCAACGCAGACCCGGGTCCGTTCCAGCAGGCGCTGACCTTGCGCAACTTCGTCACCCGCGCCGAAGCGCTCGGCATGGACTACAACATCGTCGAAGCCCTCGATCGGCCCTGGAAGTTCTTCGAAGGCGGCGTCGGTCCGTACTGGGGCGTCCTCAATGCCAGCGGCGAGCCGAAATTCGCCTGGACCGGCCCGGTCGAAAACCCCGACTATTGGAAGCTGATGGGCATCGCGCTGCTGGTCGGCGTGCTGCTGTCGCTGCCGATCCTGCGGATCGAGAAGGCGACCGCGAGGCAAGCCTTCCTGCTGTCGGGGACCGCCAACGGCGTCGGCGCCTGGGCCGCGACCGTGTTCGCCTATTGGAACGGCCATTACTTCCTGTTCGGCTCGGCTTTCGCGCTGACGCTCGGCATGATCCTCCTTGTTCCGCTGGTCCTCATCGCGATGGCGCGCATCGACGAGATCGCCGCGGTTGCCTTCGGCCGGCCGCCGCAGCGCCTGATCGCCAAGAACAAGCCGGTCGAGAACGTGCCCGAGGATTACTGCCCGAAGGTCTCGATCCATATCCCCGCTTATTTCGAGCCGGTCGAGATGCTGAAGCAGACGCTGGATGCGCTGTCGCGGCTGAACTACCCAAACTACGAATGCGTGGTCATCATCAACAACACGCCGGATCCCGCCTTCTGGCAGCCGATCCAGGACCATTGCCGCGCGCTCGGTGAACGCTTCAAATTCATCAACGCCGAGAAGGTGCAGGGCTTCAAGGCCGGCGCGCTCCGGATCGCGATGGACCGCACCGCGGCGGATGCCGAGATCATCGGCATCCTCGATGCCGACTATGTCGTCGAGCCCGACTGGCTGAAGGACCTCGTGCCTGCTTTTGCCGACCCGCGCGTCGGCCTCGTGCAGGCACCGCAGGAGCACCGCGACGGCGATCTGTCGATCATGCACTACATCATGAACGGCGAATATGCCGGCTTCTTCGACATCGGCATGGTCCAGCGCAATGAGGCCAACGCCATCATCGTGCACGGCACGATGTGCCTGATCCGCCGCGCCGCGATGGACATGGCCGGCGGTTGGTCGAGCGACACGATCTGCGAGGACAGCGATCTTGGCCTCGCCATCCAGGAGCTCGGCTGGACCACCCACTACACCAACACCCGCTACGGCGCAGGCCTGCTGCCGGACACCTACGAGGCCTTCAAGAAGCAGCGGCACCGCTGGGCCTATGGCGGCCTGCAGATCGTCAAGAAGCACTGGCGCCGCTTCCTGCCCGGCGCGAGCCGGCTGACGCCCGACCAGAAGCGCGAATATGGCCTCGGCTGGCTGAACTGGCTGGGCGCCGAAAGCCTCGGCGTGGTCGTGGCGCTGCTCAACCTCATCTGGGTGCCGATCGTCGCCTTCGCCGACATCGCCATTCCCGACAAGATCCTGACGCTGCCGATTATCGGCGCCTTCATCGTCTCGCTGGTGCACTTCCTGTCGATGTACCGCGCCCGCGTCGCCATCAAGCCCGGCCAGATGCTGGGTGCCATGATCGCGGCGATGAGCGTGCAATGGACGGTGTCGCGCGCGGTGGCGCAGGGCCTGATCACCGAGCACATCGCCTTCGCCCGCACCTCCAAAGGCGGCCTTTCCCGCATGTCGATCGAGTTCCAGGCGTTCTGGGAGGCCGTGATCGGCACCCTGCTCCTGGTCGGCGCCGGCGTGCTGATCGCCACCAACAGCTACAAGCAGATCACCGAGATCTACATCTTCGCCGGCGTCTTGGTGCTGCAGAGCCTGCCGTTCCTCGCCGCGGTCGCCATCGCCATCCTCGAGCTCAGCCGCATCAACTCGTTCCAGTTCTGGCGCGACAGCGCGATCCGCACCGCCGAGCTGATCGGCCTGCGCCCTGTCGCGCTGCCCCACCCGAGCGCAACGCCGCAGCCGGTGCCGAGCGAGGTGCGGCGGGAGACGAACTGATCCTGCTCCACGCCGGTCTTCGGACCTCGTGCTTTGAAGTCACGAGGTCTTCGGCGTGGATGGCCGGCCGCCAATCGAGGTGAGAATTTTGGCCTAAGCGACGGATAGCCCAGGCCAATCCCCGCTCCTGCCGCGATCTCGGCAACCACCCGCACTATTGACCTCGGCAGCCACTCCCCCTACACAGCGCGGGCCGAAGGCATGATCCGGAAACAGCCGGTTTTCCCCGCAACGCGATCTCTAGGCGAAGCGGCAAGACATGCCTCTCGAATGTCCGAACACGATGGCGATCTCTTATCTTAGCCATCAGCGGCCATGGGAGCGCGTAGCTCAGCCGGTAGAGCACGTGACTTTTAATCACGGGGTCCTGGGTTCGAGCCCCAGCGCGCTCACCAATAAAATCAAGTAGCAAAAATCGAAATGCCGTCCGGCTCACCAGGAGGGCAGGAACAAAGGCCACCCGTTCCAGCTTGAGTCTCGCTGGCTCGTTGGCCGAGGCGGCCCGACCAGCCGGCACTACGTTTTCTGCGCATGGTCCTCACGTCGTGGACGAAGAGCGCGACTGGAGGGAGACTTGCGGGTTCTTGTAGCCGAAGACGAAGACCTGATCCGGGACGTGGTGGTCGACATCCTGGAAACTCACGGGCATGAGGTGATGGAAGCTGATAGCGGCGAGCGCGCGCTCGAGCTTTGTGCCGAAGCCACACCCGATCTCTTGTTCACCGACATCAGGTTGGCAGGTTCGCTGACGGGCTGGGATGTCGCCATCCAGTGCAGGCAATCCAATCCGCGCATGCCTGTGATCTACGCGACCGGCTATACGCACGCCGCTCCGCGTCCGGTGTCCGGGAGCATCATGCTCCAGAAGCCGTTCGGGCTTGAACGCCTCTTGGAAGCGATGCAGTCGCTCGCGGGCGATTAGCTGCAGCCAGCCGCGGTCATGCTCCGCAGACTGACAATTGTCAGTCGTTCGACTCCACGCAGGAATGACGGGCCTTCCGCACGCTTTGGCAGGAATGCCAAATATCTCGCCCGGGATGATCAAGCCGCTGCGGCTCGCTCTGCTGTATGGACACCTGATCGCGCGGGGCGCGCGGCTGTATCATCCGGGCGGCTCGCATCCGGTGTGCAGCCTGTCATTAGCCAAGCAAATGGTCGCGGCTGGTTTGCTCCACGCAAATGGCGAGAGCTTCGAGCTGACGCAGGAAGGCCGAACCTTCGCCGGTTGATGCACACTGCATCATCGGCTTCCCCATGAACTCAACGCCCGCTGGCGCGTGACCACGGTCGTGAAGTCAAGGGAGGCGTTCCAAGCAGCCCGCCCACCGGATCTGCCAAAACCGCTGACAAACTACGGTGACATTGCACTCAACTGTGAACGAAAACCCGACCAATTACCACTTTTTCCCGAAACGATTCACATATGCGAATGAAGCTACAAAGAAGAATGCCGCTTCTGAGAGGTGCTGGGCAAATCGGGAGCATGCTTCATTGACTGACGAGGTTCCGTTGCAAAGCCGATTCTTCATTCGCATGGGCGGCAAGGGTTGGATGGTCTACGATCGAGAACGCAGGGGCCCAGCACTGATCGGGACCGACATGGCGGCCAATCTGACCAAGGAGCGAGCTGAACAATTGCTACTTCTGCTGATGCCCTCGCGCGCGGAGAAACCGCGTGCGGCGAATGGGGGTGGCTCGCGGGCGTGAACGGGCGGGCCTCCAAGGTTGCGGTCCACTTTCTCGGGCGCCGCATTCGAACGTGTTCACCGGCCACCGTTCGCGTTGCCGTCGGGGCTGGTTCTGGCCTAGACCTCGAAGATTTAATTCCAGAGGGTATCTTTTGAGACACCCAGCTCGAATGTTTGAGCAGACGATATGACCCGGCGTGCCACGCTGAGTGGTGCGTCGGGCGGCCTCGGTGTGTCCGCAGCCAGCCCCGGGACGCCCGGGGCCGTTCCTTTGGATTCACGTTTGTTGATGCAGGAACATCCCTCCAGGACGAACCTGTCGTTACCAGGGCTGGCAAGTTTCATGTCGGACCTATGGTAACCAGGTAGGACCGCTATCCAGAGCGGCGGCCCTCGTTCTGAAGCGTGGCACGGGGGCCGCGCCTAGCGCCTCTTTGGCCGATCGGTTTCTGCTGATCGCGATTTAGGGTTGGCACCCTTGCGAATTGTCGGGGGCGCCTTGCCCTCGTGACTATGCCTCTCTTGCATCTGCTCGGCTGCGACTACGCGCGAGCGCAGGTCTTCCAATTCGGAAAGCCCAGAAGCAAGCTCATCGAAACGCTGCTTCAGAACAGCGGTGTGATCGAAAGTGCCCATGTACCCCCTCCGTCACCCGAGCCGACCAAAAAGTGGGAAAATCATGCAATCGAGGAATGCAGAGGCATGGAGCCAGTTCCTTTGAACAGTGCTGCGCCGTTGTCGCAGTTCGAGCGATGCGACTCGGCTCCTCCATCCGCGAACGTTCCGGGACAGGCGTCACGGCTACGATCCAATGACGGCCCCGACCGTGGGGGGCTTTTGGGGTGTGAGGCCGGGGCCGCTGGAGGTGCTTGGACCTTGGGGAAGGCCAAAGCCATCGAAGACTAGGAAAAAATCGGCAATCACTTCTGCTCGCTTTCGCACATTGCTTGTACGTTTTGTTTGCGCAAACGGAGCCAGTTGCCAATGAAGGACTATCTGGCGCAGATCGAGAAACTTCGCAAAGATGCGGCCGAACGCGCCCTGATCCACGACTTGGCTAGCGATCCAGCCAAGCGCGAAGTGTTCGACAGTTCGGAGCCGCAGTGGTGGTCGACATGCTGAGCGGAGCTGCGGAGATGCCGATGCACCGCCAATCCAGATCAGCATGGGAACGTTTCGAACGGCAGTGAGTCCTACAGGCGCAATCCATCCCGTTTCCTCGTGGATCGAACGATGGAAAAAGCACTCGCCTATGCCATCTCGGCGGCCCTTGTGGGCTTCGGTCTCTTGATCTTTTTCGCCGGTCTGTCTTCCAGCTCGCCCGCCTTATGGACGATCGTCGCGCTGGTCCCGATCACGATCGGGATCGTGAGCGCCTTTGGTCCTGTGTGACTTGATGTGGAAACCAGGGCTTTAGGTCAGCCCGTCTGTATTTTCCGAATCGGCAACCCGTGTTCGCTCTCTCGTAGCTTCCAACCGCTGGTGACCCGCGTGAGCCATTTCGTCTCGATGCTTCTGCTTGCGACGGCCCTGGTCCTGACGTTGTGCTTCGGAGTGGCGGCCTGGCGCCTCTCGGCAGACAAAGAGGCCGACATCACCGCCACGATTTCCCATCAGGAATACGGTTGGAGGCCAAGGCCCAGCAACTGAAACTTTGACAAACCCGCTGACATCGCGCCGGAAACGTGTAGGATTCCCCAAAACCGGAGGAACGGCATGTTTGAAATCAACGGTTTCGACACGGCGGGCGTCGTCAATCTCAAGCGGTCCTCACTCGCCGCGGCCCTCAAAAAGGCCAGGGAGCTGGTCCAGGACGGATGCTGGGACGTTCAGGTCGTTGATCCGACAGGCCGGGTCTATACCTCGTTCGAGGAGGAAGCGGCCTAGCTAAGACGCATCCTCAGCTCTCCGGCCCCGCCACCGCAGCCGGGACGCTCAGCGGCGCCCCTCCGATCGACACCGGGCCCAGAGGCCCCAGCGGCTTGGGCTCACGCACCAGCCGCTTGCGCATCGCGGCGGACAGTCCGTAGCGCGCATTCGCTCTGCGAACGGACGACGTCACGTCCGACATCATCACATTCTGCAGCGAGTCGACCTTGGCGATCAGCGTGGAGAGCTGCGACGAGATCTTCTTCACGTCGACCCGCTCCTCCGTGATGCTCTGCCGCAGGGACAGCAGCACCAGCGAATCCTGCTGCAGCAGGGCTGCATTCTGCTGCAGGGTCTGGTTGTTCTCCTGCAGCGAAGCCGTGTGCTGCTGCTGGGCCGACTGGATCTCTTTCAGCGCGGTGACGACCGGATCCGGCTTCGGTGCCGGTGCCTCCTGCCGCGGCAGCAGTTCGGCGAGGCTGGTAACATTCAATGACGGCATGCCGGAGGGCGACGTATAGATAGCCGCCGCGCCGTTGATGGCGAGCGCACACACCGCCAGCGGCAGGATCGTCTTGCGGCGGGGCGTGATTGGCGGCGTTTCAGCTTCCGGGCCTGCGGGCTCCTGCGCGCCTGCAGCGTCTGCAAGGGCGACGGCGTCGAGCTCTTCGGCGAAGCTTGGCGTTTCGAAGGACGTGGTCATTTGCACTGACCCCCATGGAGCGAGCAACAGGAAGCCGCCCCTGGAACGCCTCGCGACGATCCGCTTACGCAGCACCCATACACAACTGCCTAAAATTGTCGGCTTTCTGGATTAATTCCGCGTTAGCGGCGCGGACGGCGGACGGCCCGGCAACCCCGGGCTGATTACGGATCCGGTGCAAGCTCCTCGCCGCGCACCGGCAACAGCCATGCCAGCAACGGATTTTCCGAAGTTGGCATAATGCCACTGTTTTGCCCGACAAATCAACGGCCAAGTGACGGCGCCTCCGTCACGGACCCGGCACGATAGGCCTGATCCGGGTCGTGGACCACGTTTGCTTGGGCCCACCTCGGCCGCGATGGACGCGCCGATGCAGAACGCCTTATCGCACAAGCACATAGCTACTGTGCATGGGGTTGTTTTCGCACTTTCCGGTTTACCCCTCGTCCAGCAACTCGAACAGCTCGTGCGTCCGCTCAAACCGCGAGCGCCACATGTGCTTTGGAGGGTGCGATGCACCGAGTCGACCTGTTCCCCCGTCGTTCGCAGATTACAAGCCTGGTCCTATCGGGCTCGTAACGCGTTTGGGCGACACAGTCGTTCGTCGCTCGACCTGGGCCTTGGCATCCAGCACCTTGTCTCCAGCTCGTGCGGCTCGCGGCCGACTGATCTGGTCCGAAAGGCTCGAGCCTCTTCCTGATAGACCATTTGAACCAACACTGGCGTTTCCTTGAGCCTGTGTTGCCGGTCGGAATCTGCTTTGGGAGAACGCCGAACCAGCGGCCTTTTGATCTTCATTGCTCGTGCCGCTGCCAATCGCACCGATCGGCAGTCCATTTTGAGCGTGACCAGCCCCGGCATTTCTCGCGGCCTGAGCTGCCGCCCGCGACCTCGCAGGCGTGGCGGGCTGGACGTTCGAATTGGTCGCTCCGCTGTTGGTGCGCAGATCTCCGCCGGGCGCGGTGTCCTTCGTCCCCATCCCTGGGGGAGCTGAGGGACCTGCATTGCCCGCACTCGTCCCCATTCCAGAAGGCGCCGAGCCGCCAGCGCTACCCTGCCCCGTTCCCATGCCCGCTCCGGCGGAGCCGGCATTTGCGCCGCCTGCTTGCACCAGGGCCAATAGACATGAGCTTGCGACAATCGTGGCAATCACTGGACGAATGGCATGTGACATCGGACGATCTCCTTCGCCACGCCCAAATTAACTATAATGGTGAAGCAGGGTTTCCGCTACGAATTCGCGGTTGTGCGCGCTGACGAACGCGCAAGCCCCTACCCCTCATCCAGCAGCTCGAACAGCTCCTCCACCAGCTCGAACGGCGCATCACGCATCGGGCTGTGATAGACGACGCGGTCGCCGTCGCGTTGCAGCGATTTTCCGCGCGACTTGCGCAGGCGTCCGGGCAGGAACGTCGCGGCGGCAGCTTCAGGGCCGACGTCGAGGCGGATGATGCCGCGTCGCTTGCATTCGATCCTGAGCTTGGCCGCGGCGAAGAAGTCGCGCGCGAGCTTTGGCAAGGGTCCGAAGCGGCGGGAGGTTTCCTCCTCGAGGTCGTCGAGATCGTCCTCGTCGTTGCATCGAGCGGCGCGGGCATAGAGCTCGAGCCGCACCGGCTCGGACTGCACATAGCTCTCGGGCAGCATGTCCCCGACCGGCAGGTTGAGGTCTGGCACCCACAGCTGCTCGTCGCTCTTCTCCGAGGCCATTTTCAGCAGGTGGCTGTAGAGCACCGGCCCGAACACCTGGACGTGGCCGGATTGCTGCTCCGAGAACAAATCGCCTGCGCCTCGCAGATCCAGATCGCGCTCGCTGATGGCAAAGCCCGCGCCCGGCCGGCTGAATTCCTCGAGCACAGCAAGGCGCTTCTCGGATTGTCCGGACTCCGTCTCGGTGAGCAGATGCGCGTAGGCGCGGATGCCGCCGCGGCCGACGCGTCCGCGCAGCTGGTGCAGCTGCGCAAGGCCGAACTTTTCCGGCCAGCACACCACGATGGTGTTGGCGCGGGGAATGTCGAGACCGCTCTCGACGATGTTGGTGGCGAGCAGGACGTCGGCCTGACCTTCGACGAAGCTCATCATGCGGTCGTCGATCTCGTCGGCCGCCAACCTGCCGTGCAGGCAGACGATGCGAAGATCCGGCGCCACGGCCCGCACCCGCGCCAGCATGGGATCGAGATCCTGGATGCGCGGGCAGATCAAGAAGCTTTGGCCGTGGCGGCGCTGCTCGCGCAGCAGCGCCGAGGCGATCGCCGCATCCGACAGCGGCGCGATCCGGGTCGCCACCGGAAGCCGGTGCACCGGGGGCGAGGCGATCACGCTGAGATCGCGGAAGCCGGCAAGGCCGGCGGCCAGCGTCCGCGGGATCGGCGTCGCGCTCATCATCAGCACATGGACGTTCCTGGCGAGCCCGGCGAGCTTGGCCTTCTCCGCCGCGCCAAAATGCTGCTCCTCGTCGACGATGACGAGGCCGAGATCGTCGAACCTGACGTCCTTGCCGGTGAGCGCCTGCGTGCCGATCACGACCTTGATCCGGCCGCTGCGCAGGCCCTCCCTGGTCTCCCGCAGCGCCGCGCCCGAAGTGGCGCGCGAGAGGTTGCCGACCTCGATGCCGAACGGGGCAAAGCGCTTCTGAAACGTCGCGACGTGCTGGCGGGCCAGCACCGTCGTCGGCACCGCGACCGCCACCTGCTTGCCCGACAGCACCACCGCGGCCGCAGCGCGCAGCGCGACCTCGGTCTTGCCGAAGCCGACGTCGCCGCAGATCACCCGATCCATCGGATGGCCGGATGCGAGATCATCCAGCACGTCCCGGATCGCCTGGGCCTGGTCGATCGTCGTGAAGTAAGGAAAACGCGCGACGAACTTCTCGTAGGCCGATCCCGGCGGCACCAGCTTTTCGCCGCGCCGCCGCCGGCGCTGGCTGATGTGCTTGGCGAGCGCCTTGCCGGCGATCTGGATCTCGCGCTCGGCCTCGCTGCGGCGCGCCCACCACGTGCTGCCGTCCGCCTTGTCGAGCGAAAGCCTGCCGAGCTCGGCGGCGTAAGGCCACATCAAGGCGAGATCGGGCGGCGGCACCAGCACCGCATTGTCGCCGGCGAACTTCAGGCGGATCATCTCGCGCATCGCGCCCCCGCCGGTATTGACGGTCTGCAGGCCGTCGAGCACGGCAAGGCCGCGCTGGAGATGAACGACCACCGTGCCCTGCTCCGGCGCATCGGCATGGTCGAAGGCCGCGCTCCAGGCGCGCGCCATCGGCTGCGGATGATGCGCGCGGCTGCCGAGCACGTCGGACGCCGTCACCACCACCAGAGGCTTCTTCGCCGGCACGACGAAACCGGCATCGAGATCGGCGAGCAGCGCCATCTCACCGCCCCGCACGCGCGCGGCCTCCTCCCAGTCTTCGCAGCGCTCCGCCTTGACGCCGCTCATCCGCTCCATCACGCGCAGATCGTCCTCGTGCGCGGCAACGAGGATCAGCCGCGACCCGGCCCGGCGCGTCTCCTCGACGAAGCCGCGCAACGCCTTCCGAGAGGATGTCAGCTTCGAAAATTCCGGGATGGCCTGGAACGGCGCCGCCCGCGGCAGCACCTTGATGCCCTTGGAGAGCCGCTTCCAATCGCTGCGCCCGAGATATTCGCGCTCCCGCTCGCTGCGGGGCGCGGCCTCCTCGATTGTATCGAGCCATCCGTCGGCATGTGACGGCACGCCGGCATCGGCGATCCATCTGGCGCCCGCGCAATAATCGAACAGGCTGGCGCGCTTGCCGCCTTTGCCGGCAAGGCCGAGCCGCTCCGACATGGGATCGACGAGCAGCTCCTTTGTCTCGAAGATGATCCTGTGCTCATGCGGGTCGAAGGCCACGATCCGTTTGATCGTGTGCTGCGAATGCTCGATCCGGAACGGCCCCAGCGCGCCTGCGGGAAATATCTCGAAGGTCTGGCCGTGGAACAGCGCCCCGCCCGGATAGTCCGGCTCATCGTCGAGATCGTAACCGAGGGATTGGAGGCGGGACTCCAGCTCCTGCTCGGAGAACGTGCCGCCCACCTTCAAGCTCAGGCTCAAGCGCGACAGGCTGGCCGGTGGTGGCATCCGCTCCATCACCGCTTCGGCCGTCGATACCAGAAACACCGGCTTCTTGGATTTCGCAAGGCGCCTCAGCACGGAGGCTCTGCGCCCCGCGAGCTCGTGCGAGGGCTCAAGCTGATCGAACGGCAAGGTGTTCAAGCGCGGAAACACCAGCACCTCGCAGGCGGCGTCGAGCGCGTGAATGACGCTGCCGAGCCGCTCCGCCCTGTTCTCGCTCTCGGCGAGAAACACGATGCCGCTGCGTCCGGACTGCTTCCATTGTGCAAGCAGATGAAGGGCCATCATGCCGAGAGGCGACGAAGACGAGATCGTGCGCTGCGATCCCTTGCTCTTCTTCGGCGGCTTCTTGGCCACCCTTGCCTTCGTGGAAAGCCTCACTTGGACCCGTTTCTGCTCTTGAACCGCCGCAAACTGAATGCGAGCCGCCTTGCCCCTCGAATCGGCAGCTCGGCGCCATGCATATGGGATTTGCCCTGCGAACGCACCCCTCCTCAACAACGTTCGAGGCGGCGGCGCGATCCCTTTCGATCTGCTCTTGGCTGTGAGAATGGAGGCACGAAAAAGCCCCAGCGCTTGGAGCCACGCTGGGGCGTTTCGTTCGAAATGAATCGGTTAAGCAATGACGTCTTCATAGCAGCGGTTTCGCCACGCGCTTGTGAACTGGTTCACACGCCTTGTTGGCTCGGCGATATCTGGCGGCATCCAGCCACGCCGGCATTCAAGCTTTCTTCAGACATTTCGGATCAGCTGACGATCCATTTCAAAGTGATTGTCATCCGCGCATGAGTTCGGTCCAGGTTCAGTGCACGCGGTGCAAGAACGTGTTTCGCGATCGCGCCGGCCGGTTGCAGGACGGCTATTCCAGGCAATGTCCGAGCTGCGAAGTCGTGCTGTTCTTCGCCGAGGACTCGCAGCATCCTTTCATCAAGCGGGCAATGCGCAGTGCGCGCCAGGTCCGCAAGGAGATGCGGGAGCTCCAGGCCGCGAAGCTCGCCGCACCCGAGCCGGAGGTGGCGCAGTCGAGGAGGTTTGCCGGCAGGACGCGATCGGCGACGCGGGAGGACTAGCGGCTCAACTTCGCCGCCGCTTGCGCGGAAACAGGCGGTCGCGGATGTAGCGCGAGGTCGCCGTCAGGCGGATGCCGCGGGGCTTGTGCCAGGCGGCGCGGTCGATCTCCTTCTTGTCGCCGATCGCCAGCCTGCCCTTGGCGGACTTGGCGATGAAGATCGCGTCGCTCATCTTGCGGCCGGAGCGCTTGTTCCTCGCCTTCACTTCCTTCCAGAGGCTGATCCTGCCGAGCTTCAGCTTGGGCAATTCCTCCTTGATCTCCCGCCGCAGGCAGTCCTTCTCCGACTCGCGCGCACGCTTGCGGCCGCCCGGAAACATCCAAAGGCCGTCCGACCGGCGTCTGACCAACAATACCTTGCCGCGCCTGGCGGCAACCAGCTTGGAAGACTTTGCCATTGCTGCCGTTGTCGAAAACAGAATCGACCCAATGGTAACTTGTCTAGTCGAACAGACAAGTTAGCGACGCGCCTTGATCACAGGCCACGAGCTATCCGGCATGGGCGGCTGACACTGCGCTGGCGGGCGCGAGATCACCCCTTCCCCGCCTCCGCCCGGTCCTCGGTCCTGATCCAGGCCATCATCATTTCCCAGGCCACCGACAGGATGATCGGTCCGATGAACAGTCCGACGATGCCGTGGGCCAGCGTACCGCCGATCACGCCGACGAAGATCACGATGGTCGGGGTGGTCAGGCCACGGCCCATGACGAGCGGCTTCAGCATGGTGTCGATGAAGCCGACCAGGACGAGGAACACGGTGAGCAGCAGCGCCGTGGTGACGTCCTTGGCGGTCCAGATCCAGATGATCACAGGCAGCAGCACCAGGAAAGCACCGATCTGCACGATCGAGAGCAGCAGCACGATGAAGGCAAGGAGGCCCGCGCTCGGCACCGAGGCGAGCTTGAAGCCGATTCCGGCGAGCAGCGCCTGGACGATCGCCACGCCAATGACGCCCTGCGCCACGGCGCGGATGGTCGCACCGGCGAGCGAGAGGAAATGCTCGCTTTGCTCCGGCACGATGCGAAACAGGAAGTTGCGGCCGGCCGCGACCAGGCGTGGCCCATGCGGAAACAGGAAGCCGGCCACGAACACGGAGACGAGAAACTGGAGCGTGCCAAGGCCGGCGTCGCCCGCGAGCGAGAGCAGCGGGCCGGCCAGCGGCTGAAGATACGGCGCCACCTCGCGCACCGCCGTCCGAACGTTGTTGTAGGCCTGATCCCAGAGCTCGTAGAGCCAGGGGCCGACCAGCGGCCAGGACTTGAGCTGCTCCGGCGCCGATTGGAGCACGAGGTCGCCGGTGCCGAGCTGGTGCGCCAGCTCACGCACGCCGTCCACCGCGCTGATGCCGAGCCAGGTCGCCGGACCGATGACGATACCCAGCGTGACCAGGGTCAGGATTGCTGCTGCGGTTTTGGGCCGGCCGCCCAGGATCTTTGCAACCCAGCTGAACGCCGGATAGAACGCGACCGCCAGCACGCCGCTCCAGGCCAGGATCGGCACGAATGGGCGGATGATCAGGAAGGTCCAGATGATCAGCAGGGCGAGCAGGCCGAGGCGGATCACGAGCTGGATGACGTCCTCGCCCGTCAGCAACTGACGGAGGCTTTTCACGGGCACAGCTTTCCTTGCGGCATGAACGCAACTTCCGCGCTTGCGGGCTCAGCCGTTATTGCCAGCAACGCATCTGGCGTCAAGACGACCGGGTGCCGGATACCGCATCGTCCGTCCCAACCCGGCTTGGCTAACGCGGGTTAACCGGATTTCCCCGCGCCGGTTTACGCCGCTGCAAATGCTGGTGACTACCTTCCATCCGCAGTCACCGAAATGCATTCTGGGCCATGGCCAACAGCATCTGGACGATCGAACAATTCACCTGTGCGAGTTGCGGCATGAACTACACCGCGACCAGAGAGGAGCACAGCGAGGCTCACAGCGGCAGCTTCAAATGCGGCATCTGCAGCGGCATCGTGCATGCCTGGTCCGGCAAGCACCACTTCTTCGGCTGGCAGGCCGTGAAGACGAGGCCGCCCGTGTTCGGGCGGCGCTGGGCCGGCGTCGAATGGTAAGCCGCCTGCGGTGACGCCGGATCCGCCGAATTGCGCCGGCGCCGTTTGCACTCCGTTCACCGATCGCGGCTAGATCAGGACGGATCCTCCGCTTCGAACGCCATGGCCGACCTCAACGCCGTCCTGACCAGGCTCAACGACCGTCTGCTTCGCCTTGAGGGCGAGCTGTTCGTGCTGCGCTCGCTGGCGCGCGCGACATTGACCGCGGGCGACGACCATGCCGCGCGCATGCGCAAGCTGGTCGAGGCCGCAAAAGCCGCGCTCGACGACGAGGCCAAGCGCCCTCTCGACAAGCCGACCCGAAAATATGTCGATGCCGCAACCGCACTGGTGGAGGAGCTGCTGGTCGAACCCACCCCGGCGCGGCCGCTGTTCACGGTGATCGACGGCGGCCGGCGCGACTGAGCGCGCCCGCCTCAGCACGGCGATGATTACCGCCCATACATGCCCGGCGCACGTGCCCCGTGCGGGTAGCACTGTCCCTGCGAGTAATTGTAATCATAGCCGTCCGGACACAGCCCGCCGCGTCGTCCGTAATATTGAGGGCGACCGTAAGTGCCGGGCGCGTGCGCACGATTCGGGTAGCACTCGCCTGTCGAGTAATTATAGTCGTAACCGTGCGGGCACAGGCCACCACGGCGCCCATAGCCCGAGCCGTGGCCCCCGGTGTAGACACCCGGCGCGTGACGGTCGTTGGGATAGCAGCGGCCGTTCGAGTGGTTGTAATCATAGCCGTGCGGACATTGCCCGCCCGGACCGCCCCTGAACTGAACCTGCTCCACCATGGGCGCTGTCGGTGCCGCAGGCACGGTTGCAAACGCAAGCAAGCCGGCCAGCGCAAGCTCGATCATGACGATTCCTCCAAATCACGTGGACAAGCCTATCAGGATTCGCGTCCCACGAAACGACATGACAATTGAGGCAAAGCTGGGCTGAACCCTGCATGAACCGAGCTTGGACTGTGACAATGCGTCAACGCCAAGCCCCACGCACGATGCCGACGTCTAGATCGTGGATTTGTCCGCCTTGAGCCGGCTGAGCCCCGCCTCGATGATCGCGATCTCCTCGTCGATCTGGCCGATCGGCAGGCTGAAATCATAGCCGGACCGGCTCTTCAGATCGACCGCGAGCCGCTGCCTATGCATCATCAGCTCGTCCAGTCCACGGCGGTTCTTCAGACGCACATAGGCGTCGACGATCTGCTCGATCGCGTTCGGCATGAGATCTGTCCCGGCGAAAAGGCCCGGCGGCGCGCCCACGCAGGCAGACGATTTCGGTGTCGCGGTACGCAATACAAATCCGCGACGGATTCGTCGATACGCCAAGCTGGTTGAGATCGTGTTACCGTCCGATGACTTCGTGAGGCGCGGCGTGAAAAGGCCGCCGGCGGCCAAAGCCGGGTTCGAAAACGGATGCGGGTTGAAATATCGCCAGCCCCCGGTTGGCGCACCTTTATCAGCTGATCGGACGCATCTCCGTTAAGAACGAAACACAGGAACCGCTACAGGCGCTCGTCGACGACGCAGGGCCCCAGGCAACGCTAGGCGCCCGGCGCATTGTTGATAACCCACGCAAACGCTGCGCGGGTGGTGACAGGGCACGGGGACGTGTTATCGGGGGATGACGCAGTTGCGAGACGGATCGGACACCCATGCGAATTACCCTCGTCGGCTCCCGCCATTTTGGCGTGACCACCCTGAACATGCTCCGGGAGCACAGCGTCTCGGTCGTCCGGGTCGTGGTGGCGGACGCCGATGACCGCCTTGCCGCGGCGGCCAAGGCGGCGGGCATCGAGGTGCAGGTGCAAGCCAATCCCAAGCTGGTGGTGGCCTCCGAGATCGCCCCGGACACCGATCTGATCATCACAGCGCACAGCCATGCCAGGATCGGCAAGGATGCGCTCGCCGCCGCCAGGCTCGGCGGGATCGGCTATCATCCATCGCTGCTGCCGCGCCACCGCGGCAAGGCCGCGGTGGAATGGACCATCAAGGAAGGCGACCCGATCGCCGGCGGCACGATCTACCATCTCGCCGACCGCATGGATGCCGGCGCGATCGCCGCCCAGGACTGGTGCTTCGTCAAGAAGGGCGAGACCGCACGAGAGCTTTGGGAGCGCGCGCTGGCGCCGCTCGGGCTCAAGCTGCTGGCCGATGTGATCGATTACGCCAAGGTCCACAAGGCGCTACCCGCCAAAGTCCAGGACGAGCAGTTCGCGACCTCCGCGCCCAGCCTCTCCTGAGCCAAGCCCCTCTGAGCCAGCCCTCTGAGCCGAAGTCTCCTGGAGCAAGCTCTTTCCGAGTCGTCCTGACGTTTACCCTTAACGTGCGGCGCTCTTGATTCTGCTTCGGAAATTGGAGCCAAAAGCGCAAATAAACCATTGTTCCCAAAGGAACAATTTTCGCTTTGGCATCGCAACAAATTTCCGTCACATTTCGTCCGAATAAGCGTCAGCAACTCAGACACATTCAAGGACGAATTCATGCGTTTTGGTCGCATTGCGGTGTTCTGTGCCGCCCCAGTTCTCGCTGGCACCCTCGCCGCCCCCGCGTTCGCCCAGAATCCCTATGACGGCAATTGGCAAGTCACCATCGTGACCAAGACCGGTTCGTGCGAGCCGACCGCAAGCTCGATGCTGACGGTTGCCGACGGCAAGATCACCGCGCCCGGCGCTAACGTTTCCGGCACCATCGGCAGCGGGGGACTTGTGAAAGTTTCGATCAATGGTGCATATGCCAACGGTCAACTCAGCGGCAACGCCGGATCGGGGAAGTGGAATGGAGCATCTGCAGGCATACCGTGCAGCGGGCGGTGGGAAGCATCGCGTCAATAAACCAATTGAGGCTCGCGCCCGGAACCGGCGGCTGCTGATTGCGGCCGCCGTTTTGTTTACGGCGGGGATCGCTACCACCCAAAGCAAGGCCCAGTCCGGCCCGTTCGCCCCGCTGGCGGGCAGCTGGAGCGGCGGTGGCACGGTTACGCTCGATGACGGCTCGACCGAGCGGATCCGCTGCCGGGCCAAATACGCTCCGATCGGACCGACCATGGAGATGTCGCTGACCTGTGCCAGCGATGCCTACAAATTCAACCTCGGCGCCAACGTGAAGGCCGAAGGCGGCGCCATTGCAGGCAGTTGGTCCGAGACCAGCCGCAATATCTCCGGTTCGCTCCAGGGCCGCGGCAGCGGCGGAAGCTACGAGCTGGTGGCCTCAACCGCGGGCTTCAACGCCAACATCTCTCTCAAGACGTCCGGCAACAAGCAGAACGTCACGATGCGCGCGGACAGTCAGTTCCGCGGCGCGAACATCTCGATGTCGAAATAAGACGCAAGTTGACGCGACAGTCGATCCGGCGCCCGCGCCGGATCGATTTTTTTATGGGCCGGGCACGTACGCGGTGACCTCGATCTCGACCTTGGCACGCTCGTCCACGAGGCCTCCGATATAGAGCAGCGTCGAGGGCGGAAAATTGCGGCCGAGCGTTTCCTTCCAGGCCGCGCCAATGCCGGCACCTGCCGCTTCGTACTCGGCGCGGCTGGTCAGGTACCAGGTCAGGCGGACGATGTGCTCGGGGCCGGCACCGGCCTCGGCCAGCAGCTTGACGATCCGCTTCAGCGCCGTCGCGACCTGGGCTGCCATGTCGGGATCGTAACTGCCGGCCTCGTCGCCCCCGGTTTGGCCGGCGAGTACCACCCACCGGCCCGGCCCCTCGGTCACGACGCCATGGGAAAAGCCGCGCGGTTTTTTCCACTCGGCCGGCTGCAAGATGCGCATGGGCAATGCCTCCCGATCTTTGTCGTTGTTCGCTGATTGCCTTAGCATGCAGCCCAGCATCGCTGCATCCACAGATTTGGCCGTTGCAAACGGCGGCAATGTCGCCGATACCGGCCGCCCCTCCTCGGTCTATCCGTCCACATCCGCCGCAGATGAGCACCACACCGTCGAAAATGATGGCTGCACTGTGGATGGCCGGCTGGCTGTCGCTGATGCTGATCATGGCGGTGGCCGGGCGCGAGACCACGCGCGAGCTGAATGTTTTTCAGATCATGGAAATGAGGTCGCTGGCCGGCTTCGTCTTGCTCTCACCGATCATCTACCGCGCCGGCGGCTGGAGGGTGCTCAAGACATCGCGCCTGCCGCAGCATGTCGGCCGCAATTTGGTGCACTATGTTGCCCAACTCGGCTGGTTCTTCGCACTGACACTGATTCCGATCGGCCAGGTGGTGGCAATCGAGTTCACCATGCCGATCTGGACGGCCGTCCTCGCGGCGAGCTTCCTGTCCGAGCGGATGACGCCATGGAAGATCGCCGCCATCGTGCTCGGCCTCGTCGGCGTTATCGTCATTGTCCGCCCCTCGACCGGGGAGATCAATCCAGGGCAGCTCATCGCGCTTGGCGCCGCCATGGGATTTGGCGTCGCGATGGCGCTGGTCAAATCGCTGACCCGCACCGAGAGCGCGCTCTCGATCCTGTTCTGGATGCTGGTGGTGCAGTCGATTGCTGGCTTCATTCCGACGCTGATGGTCTGGACCTGGCCGTCGCTCTATGTCTGGGGCTGGGTCGGCGTGATCGCCGTCTGCGGCACGTTCTCACATTATTGCCTGGCCAGTGCGATGCGCTACGCCGACGCGACGATCGTGGTTCCGATGGACTTCCTGCGGGTTCCACTGACTGCAACTGCCGGTTGGCTGTTGTATTCCGAGCGGCTCGACTCCTGGACTGTGCTCGGCGCCGCGCTGATCCTGTTTGGCAATTTACTCAATTTGAAGCCCGCTTCATCGGTTCCCGCCCGCGCCAGGTGAACCTCGCGCCGCCTCGCGCGACAAAACCAAGTGGCCGTGTGATTTGGATCACGTTGGAGCGACACTCCATCGTGCACATTCGGCCACACAGCAGCGGGTTGAACGCAACGGACTGCCGTTTTGGTGGCGCGAAGTCGGGCACTTCGTGTAGGTTCGTTGCCGATCTGTTGCTGCCTGCAATTCGATTCTGGGGATTTCAGAATGCGCTATCTCACCCTCCTCGCTTCGCTGATGTGCATTGCGCTGTCGGTCAGTGCCGCCAAGGCTGACCGCCGCGTCGCTTTCGTGGTCGGCAACGGCTCCTACAAGAATGTCGCACAATTGCCGAACCCGCCGATCGACGCCAAGGCGATGGCGGCCACGCTGCGCAATGTCGGATTCGAGGTGATCGAAGGCTCCAATCTCAGCCGCGACCAGATGACCGAGAAGCTGCTTGATTTCGGCCGCAAGGCGCAAGGCTCCGATATCGCGCTGTTCTATTATGCCGGCCACGGCATCGCCGTCAGCGGCACCAATTACCTGCTACCCGTCGACGCCGACATCAAGTCGGAGATGGACGTCAAGCTGGGCGCCGCCATCAATATCGACCTGACTCTCGAGCAGACCATGGGCGATGCCAAGGTCAAGCTCGTCTTCCTCGATGCCTGCCGCGACAATCCGTTCGCCGCCAAGATCAAGTCGAATTCGGCGACGCGCAGCGTCAACGTCCAGAGCGGCCTCGCCGAGATGAAGTCCGGCGAAGGCACGCTGATTGCGTTCGCCACCGGCCCGGGCCAGACCGCACTCGACGGCCAGGAGGGCAACAACAGCCCGTTCACGCGGGCGTTGATCGACAACATCACCAAGCCTGGCGTCGAGATCCAGCAGGCCATGACGTCGGTGCGCGCTCAGGTCAATGAAGAGACCCGCAAGGGCCAGCTGCCCTGGGGCCACACCAACCTGACCGGCTCCGTCTATCTCAATCAGGCGCCGACCACCCAGGTCGCCGCTGCGGCCCCGACCGCGACCGGCATCGTGCCGGCGGCGACCGGAAGCTCGGACGGTGTCGAGCTCGAATACTGGCGCTCGGTCAAGGAGTCCAACAAGGCCGAGGAGCTCAATGCCTACCTCACCGCTTACCCGAACGGCCAGTTCAAGGCGCTGGCGCTGGCGCGGCTGGCGGCGATCAAGAGCGGCCCCTCGACCGCGACCCGCACGCTCAATGCCGGCGTCGATCCCGCCACCTTCACGGATGAGGCTACCCAAGTGACCGAGGACCAAATCGGTCTCGACAAGAACAAGCGTCGCGACGTGCAGCGTCGACTCACGGCGCTCGGCTTCGACACCAACCAGACCGGCGTATTCAACGACGAAACGCGGTCCGTGCTCAAGCGCTGGCAGACGGCGCGCGGCTACCCGTCGTCAGGCTACCTCAACAAGCACCAGCACAAGGCCCTGCTCTCGGAAATCGTGGCTGCCCCGGCGACGGCGAGCGACGGCAGCCAGAAGCCGGCTCGGCGCGCCGCCACCGCCCCGGCTCAGAGCAGCGCGCCGGCACCGGCTCCCCAGCCACGCAGCAATCCCGGCGATGCTGCCGGTGCGGCCTTCGTCGGCGGCGTCGTCGGCGGCATGATGGGCGGCATGTTCCGTCGTTGAGTCGAAACGAGATCGACAATGCAAAAAGCCCGGCTCGCGCCGGGCTTTTTCGTTGGTGCGATGATGCTGCCGCGTACTCCGTCATTGCGAGCGCAACGAAGCAATCCAGAATCTCTCCGCGGTGACAGCCTGGATTGCTTCGTCGCAAGAGCTCCTCGCAACGACGATGATAGAGATGTGCGCCAAACGGATGTCACAGTCTGCGGAGAGACGCCGCTGGTCGGACGTGTCCGGTCGGAGCCTACTTCCCTGCCACCTTGCGCAGCGCCTCGTTGATGCGATCCTGCCAGCCGGGACCGCCCTCCTGGAAGAACTCCAGCACGTCCTGGTCGATGCGCAGCGTGACCTGCTCCTTGATGCCGGGCACGGCGTTTTGCTTGGGCGGCGCGGCGGCGACCTTGGCCGTTACCTTCTTGAACGCCGCCTCGGCCTCGGTCCTGGCATCGCCCAGCGTGCGCGGCCGTCTCGTTTGATCCGCCATGTCCTAGATTCCCTCAAACAGAGCCGTCGAAAGATACCGCTCGGAGAAGGACGGCACGATCGCCAGGATGGTCTTCCCGGAAGCTTCCGGCCGCTTGCCGATCTCGAGCGCGGCGGCGATCGCAGCGCCTGAGGAGATGCCGCCCGGAATGCCCTCATGCCGCGCCAGCGCGCGCGAGGTCTCGATCGCCGTGGTCGAGTTGATCTTCACGATCTCATCGATCACGGAGCGGTCGAGGATGTCAGGGACGAAGCCGGCACCGATGCCTTGGATCTTGTGGGGAGTATGCTGTCCCCCCGAGAGCACCGGGCTCTCCTCCGGCTCGACCGCAACCACACGCAAGCCCGGCTTGCGCGGCTTGAGAACCTGGCCGACGCCGGTGATCGTGCCGCCGGTGCCGACGCCGGCCACGAAGAAGTCGATGCTGCCGCCGGTGTCGCTCCAGATCTCCTCCGCGGTGGTGCGGCGGTGCACCTCCGGATTGGCGAGGTTCTTGAACTGCTGCGGCATCACTGAATTCGGCGTCGTCTTCAAGAGCTCCTCGGCGGCCGCGATGGCACCCTTCATGCCCTGCGCCGCCGGCGTCAGCACCAGCTCCGCGCCGAGAAAGGCCAGCATCTTGCGTCGCTCGATCGACATCGATTCCGGCATCACCAGCTTGAGCCGGTAGCCGCGGGAAGCCGCCACGAAGGCGAGCGCAATGCCGGTATTGCCGGAGGTCGGCTCGATCAGCACGGTGTCCGGCTTGACGATGCCCGCCTTCTCCATCGCGATGATCATGGCCGCTCCGATACGGTCCTTCACGCTCGCGGCAGGATTGAAATATTCAAGTTTTGCCAAAATGGTCGCGTTCACGTCGTGCATACCGGGCAGCCGGCGCAAGCGCACGATGGGCGTGTTGCCAAAGGCATCGACGATCGAGTCATAGATCCGGCCACGGCCGGGTTGGTGCGCTGCACCCGTGTTGGACGATGCGTCCATGATGAACTCCCTGTGGCGACGATCTGCACGTCTGTCGCGGCCTTGCGCAGTTACGGACAGCTTGCGGCGACGCGCAAGCGGCAATGCAGCACATGTTAAATACGCTGCATCGCAAAATCGCGTGAGCTTTAATTAGCAGAAAACCAACGCATTTGTGTTGCGACCTCGTCAACTGATTCTGCTTATGTTAGACTTAGGTCTAGAAAGCAGGGAGGTCACCACGATGTCAGCGGTTGCTGAAGTGATGTCGACCGTAGCGCTAAGGCGTGATCCGCGTTGCAGCGAGTTGCCGACCTGTCCCGTCTGCGCCGACTCCATGGTCGCCGCTGAAGCGTCTGCCTACGTCTCGGACCACATCATCAGCTACCTCTGGACGTGCGACAATTGCGGCTACGGCTTCGTGACCAAGCATGCCGTGAAGCGGCGGCTCGTGTGCAACTGAGTTTGGACCATTGATCTAGCGCGGGGCGATATCGCCCCTCGCCCAGTCCGCGCGCGTACGCTGATAGAACTCCTCAAAATTTTCTTGTGCGATCGCGTCCCTGATGCCCTGCATCAGGGACTGGTAGTACGCGACATTGATCTCGGACAGCAGCATCGCGCCCAGCGTCTCGCCCGCCTTGACGAGATGATGGAGATAGGCGCGCGCGCAGTTCCGCGTCGACGGCCATGAGCTCTCTTCATCGAGCGGACGCGGATCGTCCGCATGGCGCGCGTTGCGCAAATTGACCTGGCCGTGGCGCGTGAAGGCGACGCCGTGCCGGCCGTTGCGGGTCGGCATCACGCAGTCGAACATGTCGATGCCGCGCCTCACCGCTTCGAGGATGTCGTCGGGCGTGCCGACGCCCATTAGATAGCGTGGCCGCTGCTTCGGAAGCAGCGGCGCGGTCTCGTCGATCATCGCCAGCATGACCGCCTGCGGTTCGCCGACGGCGAGCCCGCCGATCGCATAGCCATGGAAGCCGATCCCGACTAGGCCTTGCGCGCTCGCGTGTCGTAGCTCGGGCACGTCGCCGCCCTGCACGATGCCGAACAGCATGTAGCCATCCGGGGCGCTCGCGAAGGCGCGCTTGCTTCTCTCCGCCCAACGCAGCGACAATTGCATCGCGCGCTCGATGTCGGCGCGCTCGGCAGGCAACCGCACGCATTCATCCATCTGCATGGCGATGTCGGAGCCGAGCAAACGCTGCACCTCGATCGACCGCTCCGGCGACAGCTCGACCTTGGCGCCGTCGATGTGCGAGCGGAACGTGACGGCGTGCTCGCTGACCTTGCGCAAATCCGCCAGCGACATCACCTGAAAGCCGCCGGAATCCGTCAACATCGGTCCGTTCCAGCCTGTGAACGTCTGCAAGCCGCCAAGCGCCGCGATCCGCTCGGCGCTTGGACGCAGCATCAGATGGTAGGTGTTGCCGAGCACGATGTCGGCGCCGGCATCGCGCACCTCGCGCCAGTGCATGCCCTTCATGGCACCGGCGGTGCCGACCGGCATGAAGGCCGGGGTCCGCACCACGCCATGCGGGGTGGTCAGCCGCCCGGTGCGCGCGGCCCCGTCGGTGGCGAGCAACTCAAAGTGATTGGGAAGGTCATTGTCGGGATTCATGGCGGTGCTTATTGCGTGTCGGAGCAGGCTGATCAACCCGCCGACCGCGCTTGGGCCGGTTCGTGCATCAGACTGGGACACCGACCACACAAGGATTGTACGCCGCGCCCTTGTCAAACGAAACGATACAGTGTAGTTTTGTACGCGGGGCTGGACGAGATGCCGCGGCGAACTTGCCGGCGGCGGTAGATGCGTGATCGCCAGCCACCGACAATGCCGTACCCTTCGTGTTCGACCGACGCATCCGTCTCCTCGCGTGACCGGATCAGGCAGACTGGTGTCGGCCTGATCGGATTAGTGCTCCTGATCTGCAGCCTGGCGTTCGGCGCCTGCACCTCCCTGCCCCGCACGCCCTATACCGCCGCGGAGGCGAGCACGTCGCGCGTGCTCGATATCGAGGGTCTGCGGCGCTACGCCGACGAGCCGGTCACCAAGTTCAGCTTCGAGAAGGACAACAGCACTGCCACGAGAACCTATCTGGCGCTCTCCGGCGGCGGCGCTGACGGCGCCTACGGCGTCGGCGTGCTCGCCGGCTGGACCGCGACCCGAACCCGCCCCAGCTTCTCGGTCGTCTCGGGCGTCAGCACCGGCGGCCTGATCGCACCGTTCGCGTTTCTCGGACCGCAATATGACGACACGCTGAAGGAGGTCTACACCAGCGGTATCGCGGAGAGTCTCCTGAACGATCCCAGCATCATGCGCGTGCTGTTCGGATCCGGCCTATTCGGCAACACCCGGCTGCGCGAGCTCGTCGCACGCTATGTCGGACCCGAGATCATGGCGCAGGTCGCGCGCGAGAATGCCAAGGGCCGCAGGCTCTTGGTGGTGACGACCGACCTCGACACGCAGCGCACCGCGATCTGGGACATGGGCAGGATTGCCGCGGTCGGAACGCCCGAGGCGCTCAAGCTGTTTCGCGACGTGATGGCGGCCTCCGCCAGCATTCCCCTGGTGTTTCCGCCCATCATGATCGATGCCGAAGGCGGGGGCCGCAAGTTTCAGGAGATGCATGTCGATGGCGGCGTGACCGCGCCGGTGCTGACCTTGCCCGAAGCTCTGCTGTTCCAGAGCGGCCGTCTGCCCGGCAATACAAAGATGGACATTTACATCCTCGTCAACAAGAAGATCGAACGCAACTTCGAGCTCGTCTCCAACGGCACCATCGACGTCGCTTCACGCAGCCTGTCGGCGATCACCCAATCGCAGACGCGCTCGATCATCTTCTCGACCTACGATTTCGCCAAGCGCAACCGGCTGGGCTTCCATCTTTCCTACATCGCGCGCGACTATCCCGCCCCGCCGTCGGAAGGATTCGATACCGGCTATATGCGGGCGCTGTATCAGTACGGATACGAGAAGGCTGCATCCGGCCAGGCCTGGTCCTCGACCCTGCCGTGATCCCTCGTGACGGAACGAGGCAGTACCGAAACCGTTGACGATATGGCCAATTCGGCCAGATTCGCGATGACGCCTCCGCTGCTGCGCGATATAGAGCGAATGACCGATATCGCGACCGCGCAGGAATCATTGGGCATGGGATTGACTGCGACCAGGACAAGACCGGCAGCGCCACGGCGCGAGGTACCGAAATCGCGCGGTGGCCGGCCGACGAAGACTGCTGCGATCGAGCGCGATCTGCGGCTGATCGAGGTCGCCACCCGCCTGTTCCTTGATCGCGGCTTCGATGCGACCTCGCTCGATGCGGTCGCGGAAGCTGCGCGGGTCAGCAAGCCCACCGTCTATTCCCGCTATGGCGACAAGCGCGGCCTGTTCGCGGCCGTGCTGAGGCGCGAGATCGAGCGCTGGCTTGCGCCGCTGTCGGCGGCGGCGGAGACGCAGCTCTCCAGCGCCTCGAACATCCCGGTCGAGCAGCGGCTGGTCGAGATCGGACGCGAGATGCTGACCTTCACCTGCGGCCCGGATGCCGTCGCCTTCAGCCGCATGATGACGGCACAGGCGATCAACTTCCCCGACGTCGCCAAGCTCGGCAAGGAGGAAGGCTGGCTGAAGGCCGTCGCCACCACGGCGCGCTTCTTCGACCATCTGGTGGCGCAAGGCGCGCTCGATGTCGACGACACCACCATCGCAGCCGAGGTGTTCCTCGACGTCGTCGTCGGCCACACCCATCGTATGGCGACGTTCGGAACGGCGCTGGAGCTGAAGGCTGCCGAGAAGCGCATGCGCGCGGCGATCAAGCTGTTCCTGGCCGGCGCGCTGGGGCCTGCCGACCGCGTCCAGGACACCTCGAAACTCGCGCCACGGCGCCGCTCCTCCCGCTGACAATTCCGTGAGCTTGCGTGCTTTCCCCAAGGGGCGACGGTGCGGCGTCATTGACCGAAATAAAACGATACGGTATGGTTTAGTTATAAGGCGATGCGGACCGCTTTTTTCACCAGCCCCAAAGGAGGCCCGTATCACCCAGATCGCCGCGCCGGGTACAGCCTGCCGCGACGCTCCGCGGCCGGCCGATGCCCAAGGCCGGCCGCGAATTCTTTACGATCATCCGGCACACTCGCTGGCCGAGGGTTTCGAGCATGACGACTGCCAAACGATGGACCTCGCACCTGCTTGCGATCGCATTGCCCGCGCTGCTCATCGCCGCGCCGGCACAGGCTGTCGTGACCGCGAGCACGCCGACCGCGCTTCACAGCGACACAGATGGTGATGCCGAAGCGGACCGCCAGGCAGTCAGCCGCGAAATAGAGCGATTCCGCAGCTCCTCGATCACGATCAGCCAGGCCATGGCGATTGCCGAAGCCCGCCATGCCGGCGCCACCACTGCCGATGTGAGCTTCGACGGCGGCTCGGGCGTGCCGGTCTACCGGGTGAAGACCCTGCACAACGACCGGATCTGGCGCCACACCATCAATGCTTCGACCGGCGAACTGGTCGGCGGGGAAGCCGCCCTGCCCCTCACCGAGCTCGACCGCGAGGACCGTAGCAACCTCGCAGCGCTGGGTGCGATCAGGCACCGCCTCTCCGATGCCGTGCGCGTCGCCGAGCGTGCCGCCGCGGGCAAGGCCATCAGCGGCGGGCTGGTCCGTGAACGCGGTCGGCTGAACTTCTCGATCGTCGTCGTCAGCGGCGACGACCTCAAGGAGGTCACCCTGGAGCCACCGGGCGCCAAGGGGAAATAGCGGGTGCCAAATAGCGGCAGGCTGCCCCCGGCATCGTCCGGACCGAAAAGCCATTGACGGGGGCAAGACTCTCCCGCATAAGTCGCCGCCATGTTCACGACCACCAAACGCACGACCAAAACCACCACGGCCGAAGGGGCCCGGGGAGGCGTGCGCGCGTAGGTCGTCGACTTAAACGCATCAGCTCTACGGCAAGCCCCGCCCTCGATGGTCCGGGGCTTTTTTGTTGTCTAAATTCTCAATGCAACGGAGGACAAAGTGAGTAACGATCCCGTCGTCGCGATTGTCGGCGTCACCGGCGCGGTGGGCGCCGAATTCATCGCCACCATGGACAAGCGCGGCTTTCGCGTCGGCAAGCTCAAGGCACTGGCGAGCGCCCGCTCGGCCGGCAAGACGGTGTCGTTCCGCGGGCAGAGCGTGGCCATCGAGGAGTTGACCGAGCGCTCCTTCGACGGCGTCGACATCGCCCTGTTCTCCGCCGGCGGCAGCATCTCCAAGAAGTTCGCCCCCATCGCGGTCAAGGCCGGTGCCGTCGTGGTCGACAACTCCTCGGCCTTCCGCATGGATCCGAACGTGCCGCTGGTGATCCCCGAGATCAACGCGAGCCGCATCCGCGACCACAAGGGCATCATTGCGAACCCGAACTGCGCCGCGATCACCGCGCTGGTGCCGCTGTGGCCGATCCACCAGAAGAACCGCATCAAGCGCGTGATCATCTCGACCTATCAGGCGGCCAGCGGCGCCGGCGCCGCCGCGATGGAGGAGCTGGTGGAGTCCACCCGCGCCAACCTCAACGGGCAGGTCTATACGCCCAAGGTGATGCCGCACCCCTACGCCTTCAACCTGTTCAACCACAACACCGCCATCGACCCCGAGACCGGCTACAACGACGAAGAGACCAAGGTCATCAAGGAGACCCGCAAGATCTTCGAAGACGACAGCATCGCCGTCGGCGTCACCTGCGTGCGTGTGCCGGTGCTGCGCGCCCATTGCGAAGCCATCACCTTCGAATGCGAGAAGCCGATCAGCGAGGACCAGGTCCGTGCCATCATGGCGCAGGCGCCCGGCGTGAAGGTGGTCGACGACCGCGCCAAGAACTACTTCCCGATGCCGATCGACGCCTCGGGCCAGGACGACGTCCTGGTCGGCCGCATCCGCAAGGATCTCAGCGACCCCACCGGGCACTCGATCTCGATGTTCGTGGCGGCCGATCAGCTGCTCAAGGGCGCGGCGCTGAATGCGGTGCAGATCGCGGAATTCCTGCCGCAGCGGGTGATGGCGTAACGAAGGTTGCGTAGGGTGGATTGGCCGAAGGCGTAATCCACCTCTTCGCTTCCGCGGAGACGAGCAGTGGTGGGTTACGCCTTGCGGCTAACCCACCCTACCGCTCGGCCCGAAACAGCAAACACGCATCGCCATACGAATAGAAGCGATAGCCCTGCGCGATCGCGTGCGCATAGGCCTGCTTCATCGTCGCGAGCCCCGAGAAGGCCGACACCAGCATGAACAGCGTCGACTTCGGCAGGTGGAAATTGGTTATCAGCGCGTCGACCGCGCGGAAGCGGTAGCCGGGCGTGATGAAGATCGACGTCTCGGCTGCGAATGGCTGGATCGTGCCGTCCTCGCTCGCGGCGCTTTCGAGCAGCCGCAACGACGTCGTGCCGACCGCAACGATGCGGCCGCCGTTCTTCCGCGCAACGTTGAGCCGCTCCGCCGTTTCGGCCGAGATCGTGCCCCACTCGGCGTGCATCTTGTGGCCGTCGGTGTCGTCGACCTTGACCGGCAGGAACGTCCCTGCCCCGACATGCAGCGTCACGCGGTTGAGGGCAACGCCGCGGTCGCGCAACGACTGTTCCAGCGCCGGCGTGAAATGCAGTCCCGCGGTCGGCGCTGCAACTGCGCCTTCATTCGCCGCGAACATGGTCTGGTAATCAGCGAGGTCCTGATCGTCTGGCGTGCGCTTGGAGGCGATGTAGGGCGGCAGCGGCGGGCTGCCGAGATCGGCGATGGCCTGGTCCAGCGCCGGGCCGTGGAACGAGAACGCCAGCGTCACCTCGCCCTCGGTGCCCTTGGCCTCGACCTCGGCGTCGAGATGACCGAGCAGGCAGACCTTGCCTTCGTTGCCAAAGCGGATGCGGTCGCCGGGGGCGAGCTTCTTGGCCGGCTTCACCAGCGCCTGCCAGCGCGAGCCGTCGAGACGCTTGATCAGTGTCGCCTCGATCTTCGGCTCGGTGTCGCGGCCGATGCGGCGACCCTTCAATTGCGCCGCAATCACCTTGGTGTCGTTGACGACGAGCTGGTCGCCGGGCTTCAGCCATTGCGGCAGGTCGGAAATGATCTGGTCGCGCAGCGCGCCATTCTCGACGACCAGCATCCTCGCGGAATCGCGCGGGCTCGCCGGGCGCAAAGCGATGCGCTCGGGCGGCAGATCGAAATCGAAGAGATCGGTGCGCATGAGCAGGCTTGGCGCGACACAGCCAGACCCTCATGGTGAGGAGGCGCTTAGCGCCGTCTCGAACCATGAAGGCCGGGTTGCAGCAGTGGGGCCTTCATCCTTCGAGACGCGCGTTCCGCGCTCCTCAGGATGAGGATCGAGTGACTATTCCTTGTCCGCGGCCATCCGCGCCTTGACGATCTTGTCGGGGTTCTGCACCGGCTCGCCGCGCTTGATCTTGTCGACGTTCTCCATGCCCTCGGTGACCTTGCCCCACACCGTGTACTGGTTGTCGAGGAAGCGGGCGTCGTCGAAACAGATGAAGAACTGGCTGTCGCCGGAATCGGGATTGGCGGCGCGGGCCATCGAGGCGGTGCCGCGCACATGCGGCTCCTTGTTGAACTCGGCCTTCAGCTTCTTGCCGGAGCCGCCGGTGCCGGTGCCGTGCGGGCAGCCGGTCTGCGCCATGAAGCCCTCGATCACGCGGTGAAACACGATGCCGTCGTAGAAGCCCTCACGGACCAGCTCCTTGATGCGCGCGACATGGCCGGGCGCGAGGTCGGGGCGCATTTCGATGGTGACGGGGCCCTGCGTGGTCTCGAGGATCAGGGTGTTTTCGGTGACGCTCATGCTCGTCTCTCTTGCGTTGGGGGTGAAGTCTTCTCGGGTGACGTCTTGCGGCTGCGGAACTGGATCGCGAATGGACGTCCCGCGGCGGCGCCGGCCATTGCATCGGTAAATGGCACCGGCGTGCAGCGTTGCAACGCCTCCATCACCGCGATCCGGTATTGCAGCCGGTCATTGTCGGAGGCCTCCGCGGATTCATAGGTAATCCTCGGATGGCCCAGAATGTTTCCGGCCCGGTTAAAGCTCACGAGGACGGTGATGTCGAGTGGGCGGGCCCTCGCCGGCGACGGCGGTCTCCAGCAGGTGCGCAGGTGCCGGAAGATGTCCTGGATCGTGTCGACCTGGGCGGCCTCCACGGCCGCACGGGAGGTGGCGAGCAGCAGCACCACGGCAACCAGCAGGAGCCTGCCACCGCGGCGCGCCATGGCCCCCGCCTATTTGATGTCTGAGGCGACCTGCACCTTCACCATCTTGTCGGGATCGGTGACAGAGCCGCCGGGCGAGCCGGCGGGCGCCTTCTTGAGCTTGTCGACGACGTCCATGCCCTGCACCACCTCGCCGATCACGGTGTACTGGCCGTCGAGGCTGCCGCCGTCGGCGAACATGATGAAGAACTGCGAGTTGGCGCTGTCGACGCTGTCGCCGCGTCGGGCCATGCCGACGATGCCGCGGGCAAAATGCACCTTGGAGAATTCCTGCTTCAGGTTCGGGTATTTCGAGCCGCCGGTGCCGTTGAATTTCTCGCCGTCGCCGGTCTGCGCCATGAAGCCGTCCATGACGCGGTGGAACGGCACGTTGTTGTAGAAGCCCTCGCGCGCGAGCTGCTTGATGCGCTCGGCATGCTGGGGCGCGATGTCGGTCCTGAGCTTGATGACGATGCGGCCCTTGGTGCTGTCGATGACGATGGCGTTGGCCTTGTCGAGATTTGCCGGCAATTGCTGCGCCACCGCCGGTACCGCGAACAGAAGCGCGGCAAGAACTGCGAGAATTCGGATCATGACAACTCCGGATCAGAGAGAAGAGGAAGCGCGCCGTTTTCAGGCGAATTTGGCCTTGAGCTGTGCCGCGACCTGCGGCGGGACGAAGGCCGAGACGTCCCCGCCCATGCCGGCGATCTGGCGCACCAAAGTGGCGGTGATCGGGCGGACCATGGGAGAGGCCGGCAGGAAGACCGTATGCACCTCGGGAGCCATGGCCTCGTTCATGCCGGCGAGCTGCATCTCGTAGTCGAGGTCAGTGCCGTCGCGCAGGCCCCGAATCATGATGGTCGCGCCGTGCTTGCGCGCTGCGGTGACCGACAGATCGTCGAACGTCGTCGCCTCCAGCACGCAGCCGGCCTGCGCCGCGATCGGACCGCAGACGTCCTCGAGCATCTTGAGGCGCTCCTCGGTCGAGAACAGCGGTTTCTTGCCGGGATGCACCCCGATCGCGACCACGAGCCTGTCGCACAAGGAAACGCTGTGCCGGACCACGTCCAGATGGCCGTTGGTGATGGGGTCGAAGGAACCTGGGTAGAAGGCGATGCGCGGCATGGCCCCGTCCTACCGCGCCCGGCCCGGGCCGGCAAGCCGGGCAGGTTCCTTGCCCGTTTCCGGTCCAGCCCCTCCGAAAATGTCCCGTCGGGCGTCAGCGGCAGCCGGTTTGTTTCGCCCTCGGGGCGACCACGAAACAAAACGGAGCGGGAACGAAACCATTTCCCACATCGGCGAAGACGTCCGGAAACTGGCCATGGTTACTAATCCGGGCCAACGAACGACGGGCCGCGTACTGGGCGTAGGCGGCCGCATCACAGGGGACTGTCATGATCAAGACCATTTCAGCGATCGCTCTGTCTGCGTGTGTTGCCGCGGCCCTCACGCTCCTGCCCGGCTTTGCCCCGAAGGTTGAAGCCAGCGTGCCGCAGCCGCTGGCCAAGAGCGACCGGCTCGACATCCGCAGCATCGGCCGTGACTGCTCGCAGCAGGCCTGGCCGAACTTCGAAGCCTCCTGCCTGCGTAGCGCCGGCACCAAGGCCAATGTCCGCGAGGCACGCCTCGTGACCGCCAACCGCACGCCGTAATCGGGCTTGACGATTTCGCGTCAGCTAGGCGGTTCACAGCCCGGATCGAGCGCAGCGCAATTCGGGCTGCCTGGCTGAGCGTTACTCCCCGTTCGCTCCGTTGCCATTCTCGGCCTCTTCGGTGATGTGCTCGACTGACACCACGTGCTCGTCCTCGGCGGTGTCGAACACGATCACGCCTTGCGTCGAGCGGCCGGCGATGCGGATGCCTTCGACCGGGCAGCGGATCAGCTGACCCTTGTCGGTGACCAGCATGATTTGATCCGCCTCCTCCACGGGGAACGAGGCGACGAGATTGCCGTTGCGGTTGTTGACGCTCATGGCGACGATGCCTTTGCCGCCGCGGCCGGTGGTGCGGTACTCGTAGGACGAGGTCCGCTTGCCGTAGCCGTTGACGGAGACGGTCAGCACGACCTGTTCCTGCGCCGACATTTCGACATAGCGCTCCTGCGGGAGCTGGAAGCTGCCCGAGGTCTCCTCGGCCTCGGCATCGGCCGGTGCCTCTTCCGCGGCGGCTTCGCCCGCGACCGCGCGCCGCATCTTCAAATAGGCCGAGCGCTCGTCCGAGGTGGTGTCGACGTGGCGCAGGATCGCCAGCGAAATCACCTTGTCGCCGTCGCCGAGCGCGATGCCGCGCACGCCCATCGAGGTGCGCCCGGTGAACACGCGCACGTCGGTGACGGGGAAGCGGATGCACTGGCCGCCGGCAGCGGTCAGCAGCACGTCGTCGCGCTCGGTGCAGATCTGCACGTCGACGATCGCCTCGTTGTCGTCGAGCTTCATGGCGATGATGCCGGAGCGGCGGACGTCGACGAAGTCGGACAGCTTGTTGCGCCGGACGTTGCCGCCCGTGGTCGCGAACATCACGTCGAGCTGGCCCCAGGTCGATTCATCCTCCGGCAGCGGCATGATGGTGGTGATACGCTCGCCCTGCTCCAGCGGCAGGATGTTGATCATGGCCTTGCCGCGCGCGTTCGGCGCGGCCATCGGCAGCCGCCAGACCTTTTCCTTGTAGACCTGGCCGCGCGAGGAGAAGAACAGCACCGGAGTATGGGTCGAGGCGACGAAGAGCCGGCTGACGAAATCCTCGTCGCGGGTCTGCATGCCGGAGCGGCCCTTGCCGCCGCGGCGCTGCGCCCGGTAGGCCGACAGCGGCACGCGCTTGACGTAGCCGGCGTGCGAGACCGTGACGACCATGTCCTCGCGCTGGATCAGGTCCTCGTCCTCGACCTCGCCCTCCTGCTCCATGATCACGGTGCGGCGGGGCGAGGCGAACTCGGCCTTCACCTCGGCAAGCTCGGTCTTGATGATGTCCAGGATGCGCGCGCGTGAGCGCAGGATCGCGAGATAGTCGCCGATCTCCCCGGCGAGCTTCGACAGCTCGCCGCCAATCTCGTCGCGGCCGAGCGCGGTGAGACGTGCGAGACGCAATTCGAGGATCGCCCTCGCCTGCTCCAGCGACAGGCGGATCGTGCCGTCCTCGTTGATCCGGTGACGCGGATCATCGATCAGCGTGATGATGTCCTCGACGTCGCGCGCGGGCCAATCGCGCGTCATCAGGGTATCACGGGCCGCCGCTGGTGTCGGCGAGGTGCGGATCACCTTGATGATCTCGTCGATGTTGGCGACCGCGATGGCGAGGCCGACCTGCTCATGGGCGCGCTCACGCGCCTTGCGCAGCTTGTACTTGGTGCGCCGGGTGACGACCTGCTCGCGGAAGCCGACGAAGATCGTCAACATATCCTTCAAGTTCATCGTCTGCGGACGCCCGGAATCGAGCGCAACTGCGTTGACGCCGAAGCTCGTCTGCAGCGGGGTGAACTTGTAGAGCTGGTTCAGTACCACGTCGGGCACGGCGTCGCGCTTGAGCTCGACGACGACGCGATAGCCTTCGCGGTCAGACTCGTCGCGCAGGTCGGAGATGCCCTCGATCTTCTTTTCCTTGTAGAGCTCGGCGATGCGCTCGACCATCGTCGCCTTGTTCACCTGATAAGGAATCTCGGTGATGACGATCGCCTCTCGATCCTTGCGAATGGTCTCGAACGTGACCTTGCCGCGCATCACGATGGAGCCGCGGCCGAGATGGTACGCGCTGCGGATGCCCTGGCGTCCGAGGATGATGCCGCCAGTCGGGAAATCCGGGCCGGGAATGATGTTGATGAGCTCGTCGATGGTCAGCGAGGGATTGTCGATCAGCGCAATACAGGCGTCGATCACCTCGCCGAGATTGTGCGGCGGGATGTTGGTCGCCATGCCGACGGCGATGCCGCCGGCGCCGTTGACCAGCAGGTTCGGGAACCGCGCTGGCAGGACCACCGGCTCCTTCTCGGAACCGTCGTAATTGTCCTGGAAGTCGACGGTGTCGCTGTCGATGTCCTCGAGCAGCTTCAGCGCGATCTTGGTCAGGCGGGACTCGGTGTAGCGCATGGCCGCCGCCGGATCGCCATCGACCGAGCCGAAATTGCCCTGCCCGTCCACCAGCAATTCGCGCATCGAGAAGTCCTGCGCCATGCGCACCAGCGCGTCATAGATCGCCTGGTCGCCATGAGGGTGGTATTTACCCATGACGTCACCGACGATACCGGCGGACTTCTTGTGCTTCTTGTCGGGCGTGAAGCCCTGCTCGTTCATCGAGAACAGGATGCGCCGATGCACCGGCTTCAGGCCATCGCGCGCATCGGGCAGCGCGCGCGATACGATCACGCTCATGGCGTAATCGAGGTAGGACTTCTTCATCTCGTCGAGGATGGAGACGGGGCGAATGTCCGAGGGTTGCGCCGGCTGGTCGCCGGGCTTGTTATCGTCGTCAGCCAAGGGGAAATCCGGTGAGGTTTTATCTGGGAATCATATAACGCATCGAGGGTTGGATAACCACCCTGACAGGGCCGCCGGAAGCGCTTTTTCCCTTCGTTTTTTCATGCACTTACCGGGGTGACGGGAGGTCATTTCCGGACAGCCTTCGGACGTCGGCAACCCCTGCGCCGGAGAGTGGATTTCGGCCACGGCTCAAGGCCCGAAAACCACTGTATGCATGAGCCGGCCGGGCATGAGGGTGAACAGCCCGGCAATGACGAGTGCGCCGAAGAAGATCGAGGCCATCGTGATCTTGTGGCGGCGAACATTGTGAGCTCTTGCAGCCGTCACGCCCAATACGAGCATCGCCAACGCGAAGATCGAGAGCAGATGGATCGGGCTCCATGGACCGACCAGACGGATTTCGTGAATCCAGAACGAGGTGAGCGCCACGACGAGCATCAGCACCACCCAGACCCAGCCCAGAGCCCGGTGCGGAAGGGTGCCCTTGGGGGCGATGAGCTGAACAATTCCGAGGACGAATGCAGCCATCGCGGCAAAGGCATGCAGCGGGATCGCCGGAGCAGCAGCAAGAAGCGGTCCAAGACTCATGCAGCAGTCCCCGATCGGCAGCGGCTCGCCGTCTGACGCACAACATGAGGCAAGCTTAGAAAATCAAGCCTTGCCCGTTGATTGACGAGAAATCCAAGCGCGGCACGCGAGCACACCGATGCAAAGGACGAGCGCCCGCTATTTGACCTCAGAACGGAATATCGTCGTCCATGTCGCTGTTGCGGCCGCCACCGGCGGCAACGGGACGGCGCGGCGCGCTGCTGACGGGTCCGGAGGAGCCGAAGTCGCCGCCCGGCTCGTCGCCGAAGCTGCCACCTCCGCCGCCGCCACCGCGGCCGTCCAGCATCGTCAGCGTCGAGTTGAAGCCCTGCAGCACGACCTCGGTCGAATATTTCTCGACGCCGCTCTGGTCGGTGTACTTGCGGGTCTGGAGCGCGCCTTCGATGTAAACCTTTGCGCCCTTCTTCAGATACTGTTCGACGATCTTGCAAAGCGGCTCAGAGAAGATCACGACGCGATGCCACTCGGTCTTCTCCTTGCGCTCGCCCGTGTTCTTGTCGCGCCAGGTCTCCGAGGTCGCGATGCTCAAATTCGCGATCGGCCGCCCGTCCTGGGTGCGGCGGATTTCGGGATCCTTGCCGAGATTTCCAACCAGAATGACCTTGTTGACGCTTCCCGCCATCGCGCTCTCCACTCCGAATGCCACTGAATTTCAAAAGGGCGAATCCGCTGCCCGCGTTCCTCTGCGCCCGCTAGGGCGACCCTATACGCCTGCGGGCACCGATCAGCCTGCCACCCCCGGGGTTATCCCCATATATAGCATCCCCTTCCGTTTTGTTCCAGATTTGTTCTTCATCGCAATAGGACAGCCATTCTGGCCCATTGCCAAAATAATGAGCAGCGCTCCGATGGAACCTTCTTGGGTTCCCCTGAACGAGAAAAACCGCTTAACATTCATTAAGTTGTTCCATTCACTTGAGTGGCGAGTGTGGCATTCCGGAGACGGACTCTGCCCCATTCTTAGGCTACATTCGCGTTGGAATTGATTCATATGGGCGTCGCGCCTGATCAGCCGCTTCGGGGAGTTTCAAGAAGCGGACGAAACTGGGGAGACTGTAATGAACAAGGTTCTGTTTGGTGCAATCGGTGCAATGGCGTTGGGGCTGTCGGGGCCGGCAAGTGCAGCGGATCTTGCTGCGCGTCCCTACACAAAGGCTCCGGCCCCTGTCGCTACCGTTTACGACTGGAGCGGCTTCTACATCGGTATCAACGGCGGCGGCGGCACGAGCCGTAAGTGCTGGGATTTCGTCGACACCACGGGCCTCGTCACCGGCGCCGCCGGCACCCTCGTCGGTGAAGGATGTCACAACGCGACCGGAGGCACGGTCGGTGGCCAGGTCGGCTACCGCTGGCAGTCCGCTAATTGGGTGTTCGGCGTCGAAGGCCAGGGCAACTGGGCCGACTTCTCCGGCGACAATGTCAGCCTCGTCTTCCCGGGCTCCGCGCTCGTCACCGGCAGCCGCAACCGGTCTCAGATCGATGCCTTCGGCCTGATCACCGGCCAGGTCGGCTATGCCTGGAACAATATCCTGGTCTACGTCAAGGGCGGCGCCGCCGTCGTCAGCGACGAGTTCGACGTCTACGCGGCGCCAGGCACGCCCGGTGCGGGCACCCTGCTCGCCTCGGCCGATCACACCCGCTGGGGCGGCACCGTCGGCGCGGGCGTCGAGTTCGGATTCGCACCGAACTGGACGCTCGGATTCGAGTACAACCACCTCTTCCTGGGCCACCAGACCCGGGACTTCACGACGCCAGGCGGTGCCTTCTTCGGATCCGATCGCATATATCAGGACGTCGACATGGGTTTGGTCCGGCTGAATTATCGCTTCGGCGGCCCGCTGGTCGCGAGGTACTGATTCCCTCTGATTTCGTGAGCGATGGAAGGGCCGGCCCCAGCGCCGGCCCTTCTTTTTTGCGGCACGACGGCTGGACGTCAATAAGTCAGCAACCATCACCTTTTCGGCTGTTGTGGCTTTTCGGAGACACAACTTGCGGCTTTGGTGGTGTAAAGACGGCGCCAGTTGGGCCGTTGAGTCCGCTGCCCTTCCGTGAGGGAAGGCAACAACAGAAACTGGGACTGGGATTAAGTTGAAAATGAAAAAGGTTTTGTTGGCTTCGGCCTGTTTGTTCGCTCTCGCGGCCCCCGCTTCGGCTGCTGATCTGGCAGCCCGCCCCTACACCAAGGCGCCCGCGCCTGTGGCCTCGGTCTACAACTGGACCGGCTTCTATCTCGGTATCGTCGGCGGCGGCGCCTGGGAAAACAGCTCCGATGATCCGCGCATGCAGGGCGGTTTCGTCGGCGGCACCGTTGGCTACAACTGGCAGACCTCCAACGTCGTGTTCGGCATCGAAGCTGATGGCGCGTGGGCTGACGTAAACGCCTCAGCGACCGGTCTTGTTGATTTTGGTGGCGCCCTCGTTCCCACGACGGTCAGTTCGCGTATCGACGCGCTCGGCACCGTGCGTGGTCGCATCGGCTGGCTCGCTTCCCCGAGCGTCCTGCTGTACGCCACGGGTGGTTACGCCTGGATCAACAACAAGATCAGCGTCAGCGCGCCCCCTGTTCTGAGCCTCTCGGAGAGCCAGTTCCATTCGGGCTGGACGGTCGGCGCGGGCGTCGAGGCGATGTTTGCTCCGAACTGGTCGGTCAAGGGCGAGTACCTCTATCGCAGCCTGGGCGGCGAGACCTACTTCTCGGGCGTCTTCCCGGTCAACACCGGCACTCTCGACCTCCACACCGTGCAGGTCGGCGTGAACTACCACTTCGGCGGCCCGGTCGTCGCCAAGTACTGAGCTTCGTCTCTGACGCATCATCGTCACGAAAGGCCGGCCTCGCGCCGGCCTTTTTGTTTGTTGCGGCCGCCCGTTCGCTCGCGTTTTCGGACGGCTGTGGCCGCTAGGTGACACAACCTTTGGCTTCAATGGTGTAAAGCAATGACGTTACTTGGGTCATGAGGTCCGCTGCTCTTCCGCTCTCCGGAAGACCGGAATGAGAAACGGAAGTGGGGAATGGATATGAAGAAGCTTTTGCTGGCTTCGGCCAGTTTGTTCGCACTCAGCGCGTTGGCTCCGGCCTCGGCGGCCGATTTGGCGGCCCGCCCCTACGCCAAGGCTCCGGTGGCGCCGATCGCGGCGTACAATTGGAGTGGCTTCTACCTCGGTATCAACGGCGGCGGCGCCTCCAGCCGCAACTGCTGGGATGTCAACAACATCCTCGGCGTTCCGGGTCCTGATACGGCTGAAGGCTGTCACAATGCGACGGGCGGCGTCGTCGGCGGCCAGGTCGGTTATCGCTGGCAGTCGTCGAACTGGGTGTTCGGTCTCGAAGCCCAAGGCGATTGGGCTAACCTGAAGGGCGCGAATACCAGCCTGTTTCTTGCGCCGCTGGTCAACCAGACCAGGATCGACGCAATTGGCCTGTTCACGGGCCAGGTCGGCTATGCCTGGAACAACGTGCTCTGGTACGTGAAGGGTGGCGCGGCCGTGACGCACGCCAAATACGACGGTCTGTTGGGGGGCGTCGTCTTCGATAGCGCAAGGGAGACGCGCTGGGGTGGTGCGGTCGGCACCGGCATCGAATTCGGTTTCGCGCCGAACTGGTCCGTTGCGATCGAATACGACCATCTGTTTATGGGCGGCCGTAATGTCAGCTTCACGTTTGCGGGTCTTGGCATCAACGACCGCATCGACCGCATCAAGCAGGATGTGGACATGGGCACCGTTCGCCTCAACTACACCTTCGGCGGCCCGGTGGTCGCGAAGTACTGAACTTCCCTGCCGAGGTCACATCGTCACGAAAGGCCGGCCTCGCGCCGGCCTTTTTGTTTGGCTGGTGCTCCGGAAGCGGTTCCGCGCGTCCCTGCTGCCAGATCCCGCCAGCACGCCAACAATCCGTTGACGATTCGCAAGTCCCACTGGAAATCCGCCGCCGTTCTTCCTACGTTCGCTGCCATACCCATCGGCGCCGATCCCGGTTCCGGGCGCAGCGCGCCTTTTTTGTTGGCGCGATCGCGCACCTTTGGGCTTCCTTGAGGGCAACTCGGATGGATGAAGTGATCAAGGCGAAGCGCCAACAACAGAACGCGGGCTCGAGCCTGCGCGCAATTACGATCCGCGGCGCGCGCGAGCACAACCTCAAGAATATCGACGTCGAGATTCCCCGCGACAAGCTGGTGGTGTTCACCGGGCTATCCGGCTCCGGCAAATCCTCGCTCGCCTTCGACACGATCTATGCCGAGGGCCAGCGCCGCTACGTCGAATCGCTGTCGGCCTATGCCCGCCAGTTCCTGGAGATGATGCAGAAGCCCGACGTCGACCAGATCGACGGCCTGTCGCCGGCAATCTCGATCGAGCAGAAGACGACGTCGAAGAACCCGCGCTCGACCGTCGGCACCGTCACCGAGATCTACGACTACATGCGCCTGCTCTGGGCCCGCGTCGGCGTGCCCTATTCGCCGGCCACGGGCCTGCCGATCGAGAGCCAGACCGTCTCGCAGATGGTCGACCGCGTGCTGGCGCTGCCCGAGGGCACGCGCCTCTATCTGCTCGCCCCCGTCGTGCGCGGCCGCAAAGGCGAGTACAGGAAGGAGCTCGCCGAATGGCTCAAGAAGGGCTTTCAGCGCGTCAAGATCGACGGCACCTTCCACGAACTGGCGGAAGCCCCCAGCCTCGACAAGAAATTCCCGCACGACATCGACGTGGTGGTCGATCGCATCGTGGTGCGCGCCGATATCGGCCAGCGCCTCGCCGAGAGCTTTGAGACCGCGCTGAAGCTCGCCGAAGGCCTTGCCGTCGTCGAGTTCGCCGATGCGCCCGCGGCGGCTGCGCCTGCGGAGGAAAAGAAGAAGACCGCGAAAATCCACGACAAGAGCGGGCCCGAGCGCATCCTGTTCTCGGAAAAGTTCGCCTGCCCGGTCTCCGGCTTCACCATCCCCGAGATCGAGCCGCGCCTGTTCTCCTTCAACAATCCCTATGGCGCCTGCCCCGCCTGTGGCGGCCTCGGCGTCGAGCAGCATGTCGACGAAGACCTCGTCATCCCCGAGAAGGATCTGACGCTGCGCAAGGGCGCGATCGCGCCCTGGGCCAAATCGTCGTCGCCCTATTATGTGCAGACGCTGACCGCGCTCGGCAAGCACTACAAGTTCACGCTCGACACCAAGTGGAAGGATCTGCCGAAGAAGACGCAAAACGCGCTCCTCTACGGCTCGGGCGAGGACGAGATCAAGTTCTCCTACGAGGACGGGGTGCGCTCCTACGACACCAAGAAGCCGTTCGAGGGCGTCATCACCAACATCAACCGCCGCTACCGCGAGACCGAGAGCGAGTGGGCGCGCGAGGAGCTGGCGAAATATTTCCACGACGTCCCCTGCGAGGGCTGCAAGGGCTTTCGGCTCAAGCCCGAGGCGCTCTGCGTCAAGGTCGGCGGCAAGCATATCGGCGAAATCTCGGAGCTGTCCGTGAAGGGCGCCGGCGCGTGGTTCGAGACCGTGCCGGAGGCGCTGAACGCGCAGCAGAACGAGATCGCGGGCCGCATCCTGAAGGAGATCCGCGAGCGCCTCACCTTCCTGCTCGACGTCGGCCTCAATTATCTGACGCTGTCCCGCTCCTCCGGCACGCTGTCCGGCGGCGAGAGCCAGCGCATCCGCCTCGCCTCGCAGATCGGCTCGGGGCTCACAGGCGTGCTCTACGTGCTGGACGAGCCTTCGATCGGCCTGCACCAGCGCGACAACGCCCGCCTGCTCGATACGCTGAAGCGGCTGCGCGACCTCGGCAACACCGTGGTCGTGGTCGAGCATGACGAGGACGCCATCCGCCTTGCGGACTACGTGCTCGACATCGGCCCCGGCGCCGGCATGCATGGCGGCAACATCGTCGCCGAAGGCACGCCCGCCGAGATCATGCGCAACCCGAAATCGCTGACCGGCAAGTACCTGACCGGCGAGCTCGAGGTCGAGGTGCCGGAGCGGCGTCCGCCGAACCATCGCCGTACCATCAAGGTGGTGAACGCGCGAGGCAATAACCTCAAGAACGTCACGGCGGAAATTCCGCTCGGCCTGTTCACCTGCGTCACCGGCGTCTCCGGCGGCGGCAAGTCGACGCTGCTGATCGATACGCTCTACCGCGCCATTGCCCGCAAGCTCAACAACGCCAGCGAAGGCGCGGCGCCGCACGACCGCATCGAGGGCCTCGAGCACATCGACAAGATCATCGACATCGACCAGTCGCCGATCGGCCGCACCCCGCGTTCGAATCCGGCGACCTATACCGGCGCGTTCACGCCGATCCGTGAATGGTTCGCCGGCCTGCCGGAAGCGAAAGCACGGGGCTACGAGCCCGGCCGCTTCTCCTTCAACGTCAAGGGCGGCCGCTGCGAGGCCTGCCAGGGCGACGGCGTCATCAAGATCGAGATGCACTTCCTGCCCGACGTCTACGTCACCTGCGACGTCTGCAAGGGCAAGCGCTACAACCGCGAGACGCTGGAGGTGCTGTTCAAGGGCAAGAGCATCGCCGACGTGCTCGACATGACCGTCGAGGAAGCCGCCGAGTTCTTCAAGGCGGTGCCGCGCGTGCGCGAGACTTTTCAGACATTGCACCGCGTCGGTCTCGACTACATCCATGTCGGCCAGCAAGCGACGACGCTCTCGGGCGGCGAAGCCCAGCGCGTCAAGCTCGCCAAGGAATTGTCAAAGCGCGCCACCGGCCGCACGCTCTACATCCTGGACGAGCCCACCACCGGCCTGCACTTCCACGACGTCAAGAAGCTGCTGGAGGTGCTGCACGAGCTGGTCGCGCAGGGCAACACGGTCGTCGTCATCGAGCACAATCTCGAAGTCATCAAGACCGCCGACTGGGTCATCGACTTGGGGCCCGAAGGCGGCGACGGCGGCGGTGAAATCGTCGCGTGGGGCCCGCCGGAGGACATCGCCAAGGCGCCGCGGAGCTATACGGGGAAGTTCCTGGCTCCCGTGCTGGAGAAGGCGCGGAAGCCGAAGCGGAGGCGAACCGCGAGCGAGGCGGCGGAGTAGATTGCGCTGCATCGGAGCCACAGGGCTGTAGCGCGGATTAGCGGAGCGTAATCCGCCACTATTCGATCGGGAAAGAGCCGACATGTCCGCTGGACTCGTCCAAACCTACCGCGCCTTCGCCCACAACAACGCTTGGGCGAACCATCGCCTGCTCGCCGCCTGCGCTGCGCTATCCCAGTCTGAATTCGAAGCCCACCGCACCGGCTTCTTTCCAAGCCTGCAGCGTACGCTGAACCACATCTACATCATCGACTTCTTCTACATCGATGCGCTTGAAGGGGGTTGGCTCGGACCGGCAGCCTGGAAGAACGAGGTGCCGTACCCCTCGTTAGCCGAGCTGAAAGCTGCCCAGGCCGCAATGGACAAGCGCCTGATTGCGATCTGCGATGCGCTGACAACTGAACGGCTCGACGCCTTCGTCCGGATCAACCGCGACACGACCGTGCAGACCGAACGCTGCGACCGACTGCTCATGCATCTCTTCCAACATCAAATTCATCATCGCGGACAGGCGCATGCCATGCTGTGCGAAACGGATGTCGCGCCCCCGCAGCTCGACGAATTCTTCGCGGAAGGCGAAGCGCCGCTGCGGGCCGCCGAATTCGCCGAACTAGGCTGGACCGAGGAGACTGTTTGGAAATCCAGGACGTAAGCTAGGCCAGGAACTCCGGCGGCACATGGTCGGTCAGCCACACACCGTTCTCTGCGCGAAAAAAATTGAATCCCTTGGCATGCATGCTGCCGGCATCGACCTTGAAGATGTGCGGCTTGCCGTGGCGCTGACCGACACGCTGCGCCGTTGCCTCGTCGGAGGACAGGTGCACCTGCTGGCGCGCCTGCGGCTTCAGGCCCTCGGACAGGATCGCCTCGACAAACCGTGTCGCCGTGCCATGATACAGGATCGACGGCGGCTCCTGCGGCGCCAAGCCAAGTTCAACCGAGACGGAATGTCCTTGCGCGGCGCGAATGCGATCAGTTTCAGGGGATAGCGAGAAACGCTTCTTGTCGCTCTCTGCGACGACACGCAGCAGATCGTCGCGGCCAAACTTTGTGCCGGCGGCATTTCCCTTGGCGATCAGGTCGTCGATGCTGGCCCACCCGTGCGAATCCAGCACCAACCCGATCGTTTCCGGCTGGTGGCGCAGGATGAGGCTCAGAAACTTGCTGAGCTGGTGTCATTGATCGGCATGGTTACCCTTCCAGTCCCGCATCACTACACTCAAGTGGTTGGCAAGGCCAGATGATCGATCTGGAGGGAGCAATGGCCAGTCGAACCTATACGGTATTTCGGAACGCGATCCTTGCCGAGCAACAGGTGACTTGCGTCTACGAAGGGCCGCCGTCGCGAGCTCTGTCCGCATATCATCGGCACCAACAAGTCCGGCGAGGAAACCGTGCTGGCCTGGTAGTTTGCAGGCGAAAGCAGCGGACCGCTGCCGCAATGGCGGTGCCTGAAGCTGGCCAATGTCAGTGGTGCCCGGGCGCGGGATGGCCGCTGGCATGAAGGCGGCTCGCATCGAACAATTCAGATTGCGTCAGCAACATCGATCTCGACATCAACGTTGACGTCCGCGGGCTGCGGTCTCGCTAGCTTCCGACGAATTCAATCACCGCCTCGCCCCGTGCGACGGCTTCGGCAATTTGAGGCATGGCGGCTAGAAACTGGCGGATCAGCGCGCGATTATCGATGTTGCCCACGCGCACCCATAGCACGATCGGTCCCTGACCCTTTGCAACGCGAAGAAGCGAAAAGTCGCGATCCTTGGTGACGAGAACAGCCGATCGAGAAATGGCTTCGTTCCAGATCACCCCGTCGATCGCATTTGCCATCCCGAACTCGGCCACATGAACCGCGTCGTATCCGGCGCGACGCATGGCTTCCGCGAGTGCCGAAGGAAGCTGAGCATCGATCAAGTATGGCAAGCTATTTGGCCGCTATGATCGGGTGGTCGACCTGACGGGCGGCGTAGGCGAGCACCGCGTCGATGTCGGCCTCTTCCAAATATGGATAATCCTCGAGAATACTCTCGCGCGACTGTCCCGCGGACAGCAATCCCAGAATGTCGGCGACCGTAATGCGCAGATCGCGAATACAGGGGCGTCCATGCATACGCTGCGGATCGACCGTAATCCTTGCCAGTAGCTCCGACATCTGTCACCTCTGGATCTCAATATAGCATTTCCAATCACATCTGTCAGCGCGTCGCCGGCTGGACACGACGTGCCAGCCCCCGGTGCTTCCGTCTCCTCATGCCCTACGCCCTCGCCATCTTCGATCTCGACGGCACGCTCGCCGACAGCTTTCCCTGGTTCCTGCGCACCATCAACGATGTCGCTGATCGCTTCAATTTTCGTCGCGTCGCGGATGGGGAGATTGAAGAGCTGAGGCACGCCTCGAGCCGCGAGATCCTCGCCCGACTGGAGGTGCCCTCGTGGAAGCTGCCGGCGATCGCGCGGCATGCGCGGCGGCTGAAGGCGGAGGCTGCAGCTGAGATTCCGCTGTTTGCCGGCGTCGAGGCGATGCTGCGGACGCTGGCCGAGAACGGCGTGCAGCTGGCGCTGGTGACGTCCGACAGCGAGGCCAATGCGCGCGAGAAGCTTGGCGAGGCTGCAGCGTTGTTCGAGCAGTTCGACTGCTCTGCCTCGCTGTTCGGCAAGGCCGCGAAATTCCGCCGGGTCATCCGGCGCGCGGGCGTTGAGCCCGACAAGGTCATTTCGATCGGCGACGAGGTCCGCGACATCGAGGCGGCACGGGCCGTTGGAATTGCCTGCGGCGCGGTATGCTGGGGCTATGCGGCGCCGGCGGCGTTGCGGGCGTTCGGGCCGGATCATGTGTTCGAGCGGATGGATGAGATTGCATCGACGCTAGCTCGGACTCGTAGGGTGGGTTAGCCGCGCATTCGCGGCGTAACCCACCACTTCTGTCTCCGCTGAAACCAAAGAGGTGGGTTACGCCTTCCGACTGCGCTCCGCGCAGCCGCAAGGCTAACCCACCCTACACACCCCCTACTCCGCCCTGCGCAAGAACGCGCCGAACGCACGCGGGCCGTCGCCGGTCTTGATCTCGCCAATGACCTTGAGCTCGGCCGCGTCGATGATGCTTAGCGTGTTGCTTTCCCAGCAGGCAACGATGACGCGCTTGCCGTCGGCGGTCGCCGCAATGCCTTCGGGATAATCGCCGACATGGATGCGCTTGACCGGCTTGAGGCTCGCCAGGTCGAACACGCTGACGGTGCCGCCATATTGGTCGCTGACGAAGCCCCGGCCTTGCGTCAGCGCCACCGCATAGGGGCGCATCCCCGCCGGCACGCGGCCGATCTCGCGGGCCTTCGCGATATCGATTACGGAGACGTCGTCGGAGCCGACATTGGCGGTGTAGGCGCGCTTGCCCTCGACATCGATGGTGACGCCGAACGGGCGGGTGCCGACCTTGATCACGGCCTTGCGTTGGCGCGTCGCCGTGTCCACCACCGAGACGCTGTCGTCGTCGCGGTCCGCCGAGAGCAGCAGCTTGCCGTCGGGCGTCACCGCAAGACCCGACGGCGAGGCGCCGACCGCGATGCTGGCGACAACGCTGCGCGAGGTCGTATCGATCACCCGCACCGCGGCCGCGTACCAATCGGCGACATAGACTGTCTTGCCATCGGGCGCCACGGCAATGCCGAGCGGCCCGCCACCGACCTCGACGCGGCCGGCGACCTGCCGCGTGGCAGCGTCGACCACCGTCACCGCCTTGGCATCCGGGCTCGTGACATAGGCAAAGCGCCCGTCGGCGCTGACGGCGACGCCCGCCGGCTTGCCGCCGATCGGGATGGTCGCAACGCCGCGCGCGCCAGCGAGATCCACCACCATCAGATCTTCGCTGAGCTGGTTGGTGACGAACGCCTCGTCGGCGCGCGCGCTTCCAAAGCCGGCGTAACAAAGGCTGGCGGCGAGCGCCGCCAGAACCAGTAGCCGCACGTTCAGCTGCCGCTCTCGATCTTCTTCTTGAGCGCCTCGAGCCCGGACTTGTAGAGCCCGCTCACCGCCTTGATCGCGGCCTCGTCGCTCAGCTCCGGCGGCGGGTCGTTGTTGGGATAGCCGCGATAGAATGCGCCGGCCCATTCCAGCTTGGCCTTGCCGTCGGGCGCGGGCGAGACCGTCAGGGTCGAGGAATAATTGGTCACAGGCAGCACCTTCACGTCGACCTTGGTGATCCGGTACGAATAGCTCTGCATGTCGGGCTCGTATTTGTAGAGCTCCTCCTCGACCGTTCCGCCGCCCGTCAGGGTCAGCTTGCGTGTGGCGCCGATCTCGTTGCCCTTCTCGCCTTCGGTCTTGGTGACCGGCTGAAGCCAGCTCATGTCCTGAAAATTGCCGATCACCGCCCACACCTTGGCCGGAGCCGCGTTGATCTCGATGGATTCCCGCACCTTCTGCCGCGTCGGTCCATGGGCCCGGACCGGCTCGAAGGCCGTCATCAGAGCCATCCCCGCCACCGCCAGCGCCGCCACCCCGGCGATCGCCGGTCCGCTTCTCATCCTCATCTCGTTTCCTCGTTTCTCAATCTGCGCGACTTGGGACGCGCGCTGAGGTCATGCTAGCGCATTTTTGGGCCATGGGGAGACCCGTTCGTGGCACGGCGGTGGCAAAGCCAATGCACACCATTGATTGGGTTGGCGGACGGGCAAAACACCAGACCGGGGTCAACTTGGCCAAGCCGAAATAATTCGCTTTACTCGAATTCGGAATTATCGCATGTTGCGACCACCCCAACCGGGCCGAGGGGCGCATCGCGATCGTCACGAACGCGGGATGGGAGGTGGTGGACGCAGGCAGCGTCGCGCGCAAGCGGTTTGCAGGGCGGATCACTCCGTGAGCAGGCGAGGCGCGCACACGACGGGCGCAGTCTGCGTACGGCAAAATCGTGTGGTCCTGGCGCCCGGGGTCTGTGCGCCAAGGCTTGCGGTGACGTTGCGGGCCGACCGGGCCCCGCACCGTCAGTCATCCGCAAGGCGACGGGGCAATAGTGCATCGCTCCCCGGGGAGAGCACGACATAAGCCGTCAACCCACTGCGCAGGGAAGGCCGGATGTTTGGCTTCACCTGTATGCCGCTGTGCAGCTTTTTCAAGCACACGCTTCGCACAGTGGACCGCGGGTGCCAGCCGGCACCCGGCCTTCCCTGCGCCCTCGGCATTTTCGAGGGTGGTGAATGCAGCAAAGCTCGGGCGGACTCTGCCGCGAGGATGCGAGCCTATGCCAGCCAATCGACGACGGTCTCGTGCCCCGGACGCTGCGCAGCACGAAGTGATGCGCTGCAGAGCCGGGCCCACGTATCCGCGGTATTGGGAGTTGCTGGGTCCCGGCTCTGCGCCGCAACGCTCACGCGTTGCAGCTTGTCCGGGACACGAAGGTTGGCCGCTGGATTGCTTCGTCGCAAGAGCTCCTCGCAATGACGGCGGAGAGAACGACCGTCGACTACGACATTCACTCCCCCAGCGTCGCCTCCACGAACCCGCGCGGATCGGCACAAAACTCGCGCATCAGCCGGTAATGGTCGGTCTGCTCCACCGTGACAAGCTCCAGGCCGTATTTGCCGAGCCGCAGCAGCCGCGCGTTGGGATAGGCCATGAGCATCGGCGAATGCGTTGCCATGATGACCTGGCAGATGCGGGACTCTTCCATGCGCCGCAGCAGCTTGAGGAATTCGATCTGGCGCGCTGGCGACAACGCCGATTCCGGCTCGTCGAAGATGAAGATGCCCTGGCGCTGGCAACGCTCCTCGAAGAAACACAGGAAGCCTTCGCCATGGGAGTGCGACAGGAAATCGGGGCCGACCTGGCCGGCGTCGCGCGCAGCCTTGTCCAGATATCGCGCGACCGAGAAAAAGCTCTCCGCACGAAAGAACCAACCGTTCGTAATCTTCGGCAGCCAGCTTGCGCGCAGCGCCTTGGAGAGTTGGCCGCCCATCTCCTCGCGCGCTTCGGAATGATCGACCGGCCTGTAGCCCTTGCCGCCGCCGGCATCGTCATAGCCGGCGAGCGCTGCGATGCCTTCGAGGATGGTCGACTTCCCGGTGCCGTTTTCTCCGACGATGATCGTGATGGGGCTGTCGAAGCTAAGCTCGAAATCATCCGGGAAGATGGGCAAGCAAAACGGATAGGCCTCGCGGTCGCGAACCTGCGACGGGTCGAGCCATATCCGCTTCAGATACGGCGCTGGCAGGTTGATCGTTCGATTGCCTTTTCGTGCCATGACGTCCTGCCGCTACTCGCATCCGCAACGGAACATGACAGGAACATCCGGATTGCAAAAGCGCTATCTTGCACCCGCCACGTCACGGCGCACGAGCTAGTCCCCTGCCTCCAGCACCAGCTCCATCGTCATCAGCACCGGATTGTCGCCACGGATCAGACGCCCCTCCGCAACGCCGCCGGTGTAGTCGATCAGGGCGACATCGAGCGCAGCTTCCAGCGCGCCGGAGGCGCCGGGCGCGATTGTCCCTGCCGTGATTGCCAGCTCCGTCGCAAACGGCTCGGTCACGCCGCCATGGCTGAAGCGCGCGCCGATGGTCGAGCCGACGCCGCCATGGATCTTCGCGCGGGCGATGCCGTTCGTGCGGCAGAACGCTTCGAGTGCGCCGGCAAAATCCTGGTTCGGGCGCAGGCGGAGCGCGAAGGCGCGGCTCGTCGTGCGCGCGCCGGTGCTTGCAGCCGCGACCGGTCCGAACAGCTTGAAATTGGTCTCCGCATCCGGCTCGGCCGTGAACATCGCACCGTCCAGACCGAAGGCCTCGACCTCGAACGGCTCGGCGACGACGGTCTCGTCCGGCATCATGTGGCCACCGCTCGTCTTGCCGTCAGCCTCCGTCCACAGTCCGTGGCAATGAAAGAACGGCGCACCGTCGCGCGTGCCGAGCGTCATGCTGCCGAGCCTCAAACGCGTCGCGCCGGCGGGCCGGAACGTATCGCTGTAGAACGCCGCATTCTCACCGGTCTTCGACAGCGCCGGCATGACATAGGCGAACGGCCCCAGCGCGCCGCGGCGGAAGTTCAGCACGCCGCCAGCAAAGCCCTCCGACGCAAAGCCGCGCCGCGCTGCCTCCAGAAGCGGCATGCCGGCCTGAAGCGTGAAGGAAAAGGCGCGCCCCCTCGCCTCCACCCATTGAATGCGTTCGGGAGGCGGCGCCCCCGGCTGCTTGATACTCCGCATCTGCTGTGCTCAGCCGGTCTTCGTCTTGTCGAGGTCGAGCAGCCCGCGCGCCTCGAGCTCGTCGCGCACCATGCGCTTCGGCACCTTGCCGTAGCCCGATTTCGGCAGCGCGTCCCAGAAGAAGAAGCGCTTCGGCATCTTGTAGCGCGGCACTTTCGGCGACAGGAACGCCGCCATCTCCGCTTCGGTCACCGCCTTCGCGCCTTTTCTGACGACACAGACGGCGACGCCGACCTCGCCCCAGGTCGCGTCGGGCACGCCGAGCACGGCGACCTCGCCGATCCCGGGATGGGTCAGGATCTTCTCCTCGATCTCACGCGGATAGATATTGGAGCCGCCGGAGATGTACATGTCCGACGCACGTCCGGTGATGTACACAAAACCCTCCTCGTCCATGTGGCCGAGATCGCCGGTGCGGAACCAGCCGTTGCGGAACGCCTTCGCATTGGCTTCGGGGTTGTCGTAATACCCGGCGAACACGGCAGGCCCGATCACGCAGATCTCGCCGCTCTGGTTGGCCTTGAGCTCGCGGCCCTCATCGTCCTGAATCGACACCTGCATGCCGGTACGCTCGAAGCCGCAGGTGCCGATCCTGGCGTGCGGGCCGTCCTCCGGGTCGTGCAGCGCCGCCGGCAATACGGTGATGTTACCGGTGACCTCACCGAGGCCAAAATACTGCACGATCACCTTGCCGAGCTTCTTCAGCGCCGCCTTCTGGTCCTCGCGATACATCGGCGCGCCCGCATAGATGACGTAGCGCAGCGAGGAATGGTCATACTTGTCGGCGGCGGGATGCTCGACCATCATCTTCAGGATGGTCGGCACGGTGAAGAGATTGCTGACGCGATGCGCCTCGATCAGGCGGAACGCCTCGTTGATGTCGAATTTCTCGGTCGGCAGCAGCACGGTGCGCGCGCCGCGCGCGGTCTGCATCAATTGGTGCACGCCGGCGCCGTGCGACAACGGTGCCACCACCAGCGAGGCATCCTGCTCGGTCGTGCCGGGCGTCAGATCGGCGAGATGATTGGTGACGACGAATCCCATCTGGCCATGGGTGAGCACGGCTGCCTTGGAGCGTCCGGTGGTGCCGGAGGTGAAGAAGAACCAGCAGGGATCGTCATGCTCGACGGCGACATTCTCCACAACGGCGCCCGCATGCGAGGCGATCGCATCGGCCACCGAGCGCTCGCCGAACGCGGCCTTGCCGTCGACGCTCCAGGTGAACTCCAGCGCACCGTCCTTCACCGCCGCGGCGTGCTCGGGGAAATCGACATGGCACAGGAACGCCTTGGCGCCGGAGGCCTGCGCGAGATAGCTGACTTCATCCGGCATCAGACGGAAATTGGTGGGCACCCAGACCGCGCCGAGGCGAAACGCGGCGAACATCGAGACAAACATCTCATCGCCATTCTTGGAATGGACGAGGATGCGATCGCCCTTGGCAATTCCCCGCGCGGCGAGCGCCGCGGCCAGGGCGGAGACCTGCGCATCGATCTCGCGCCAGGTCCAGGACTTGTCTCCCCAGACGAAGCCGGGACGCGCGCCATGCCGCCGCGCATTCTGGGTCAGCATATAGGCGAGATTCATGACGCGGCGGGACATGCGCAGGGGCTGCATTGGGCTTCCTCTTCGACGACGGGCGGCACGCAAGCCGTCCGTTCATTGCAGCCCATTTATCGCCATCGCCAGCGGCCCTGCAAGGCCGGCTGCCGCGGACTTGGCCTACTGCTTGAACGCAAAAGGCGTCGCCGTGATGGCCTTGGTCTTCCAGCAGGCTTGCGGACCAAAGCCGCCGCAGAAACTGCCATGCAGATCGAAGCGGATCGTGCGCGCGGCGCCGCGCTTCACCGGCGGGGCCATGATCTTATAGCGGAGCACGTAGCCGTCGAACACCTCGCGCACGCTGCCGTCCGGCAGCGTCACCAGGATCTTCACGACGCAGCCGCCGGTTCCGCAGTAGGTCGTCTCGCGATCGCCGCATTTGGTGTCCTGGAAATCGACGATGTAGTCCTCACGACCATCGCCGGTCAGGTCGATCCTGCGCACCGTATCATGCGCGAAGGTCACCTCGCCGCCTTGCTGGCTCTCGCATTCCTCATTGGCAAAGCGCACAGCCTTCTGCACGCCGGGCGGATAATCGGCCGGATTGAACGGCTTTGCGTCGTCGGCACGCGCGCCGGTCACGAGCAAGCTGAGCAGAAGGATCAGATATCGCATGGTCGTTGGTCGCAACCACAACCGCTATCGTTCAGAGAATCTTAAACATGATCGACGCAACCTCGCTCAGTTCTCGCGTACAGAGTGCCGCATCATGGTCAAAGCGCCTGCCCTCCTTCTGTTGTCACTGGCGCTCGCCGGATGTGCCGCGACTCCGCAAGCGCATCTGGCATCCGATCTCGCCGTCAAGCCTGCGCGCTATGCCTGGGATGGCGCCGGCGAGGATCCCAACCGGCCGCGCGCCGCCTCGCAGCCGACGCGGACTGCCGGCCGCGCCGCGCGCAACAGGTCGCAAGCCGAGGCTCAGCCCCATTCGAGGGAATGGTGGCAGGCGGATGGCATCGAGGCCGAACAGGATGCCAGGGTCAACCGCTCCCTGGTCATCTGCCAGGGCTGCCTCCGCCCGCAGCCACAGGCCGAAGATTCCAGGCTCGCCAAAGCGACCGATTGAACGGAACAGCTTCGGATTGGAAACCACGGCCGGACCGTGCGTTACGATCTCGTGCGCGAGGCCGGCAGCTGCAAGGCAACGATATGAGCGACGTCATCAACAACAAGGCCCATCACCGCTATGAGCTCGACGTGGAGGGTCATCTTGCGACCGAGCACTACCGGCTCGACGGCGGTGTCATCACCTTCGAGCACACCGACGTGCCGAAGGAGCTTGGCGGCAAGGGCATTGGCTCGAAGCTGGTGCAAGGCGCGCTCGACCAGGTCCGCGCCGAGGGATTGAAGCTGATCCCGCAATGCCCGTTCGTGAAGGCGTGGATCGACAAGCACCCGGACTATGCAGATCTCGTGACACGGTGAGTGCATAGGCCCGCCGCTCGTGGCCGGCGGGCCTGCCGTAACTTAGGGTCTATTGTCCGTGCTTGAGCAAGTCCTGGTCATTCATATCCCAGTCCTGCCACAGCTGGAGAATGCCGAGCAGCACCACCACCGCACCGAGGGCCGTGTGATAGATGCGGAGAAATCCCTCACCGGAATAGCCGATCACGTATGGCGAGGCGATGAGCCACAGTCCGACCAGGATGGTCGTGACCTCTTGCCAGCGCTGCAAGGCGACATATTCGAGCTGGCTGATGCCAAATACGACGAGACCGATCGCAACGGTGTTCAGGATGGCCGTCTGGTGACCGGAGATCGCCTGATCCTGGATCGGGAACCACGGCGAGGCCACGATCAACGCGCCCAGCAGCATCCCACACCAGTCTTCCCATGTTCGATGAGTATTCAAGAAACCAGAATCCGACATCGTACCCTCCTGCAAAAGAGGCATACGTCTGCGGCTGGCGATCATGACACTCCGAATGTCTAGCGACCCTGCCGGCCGCATTCGGGCGTATGTCCTTTCCAGGACGTGGGAACCGAACCCCGGCTTGCAAGAGCGGTATCGGGAATTATTTGCGGAGCCGCGGACCATGCTCGCCGGGCGCCATGGCCATACCGCAGTGCGGTGAGGGCGGCGCGCATTTGCAGATATCTCATCTGCACCAATCTCCCCTGGTCTCACCTTGGCAAGGGCCGTGTCAGCCCCCTAGATCAGGAGGCATCTGCAGTTCGGAGGGATCCCGCATGGCGGCTTCGGTACGCGACAACAAGGACAGGAGCCGCTTCGAGCTCGATGTCGGCGACGACATCGCCTTCGCCAATTACCGGCTGACTCCGTCGGCCGTAATCATCACCCACACCGAGACGCCGCGCGCGTTGCGCGGGCGCGGCATCGGCTCCGAGCTGGTCAAGGGCGCGCTCGACCTGATCCGGCGCGACGGCAAGAAGGTGATCGCCGGCTGCGGCTTCGTCGTCGACTATCTCGACCGGCATCCGGAGGATGCGGATCTGGTCGCCTGAACGCAAAAGGGCCCGCGGCGATCGCGGGCCCTGCGGCACTACCCCAGGTCCGGTCAGTGCTTGATCTCCGGCGGCAGCTTGCCGCCATTAGCGGCGAGCTTGGACATCACCTGCTTGTGCAGCCAGACGTTCATGCTCGCCGAGTCGTTCATGTCGCCGCTGTAGCCCAGCTCCTTGGCGAGATCCTTGCGCGCAGCGAGGCTGGAATCGATGTCGAGCGCCTTCATGAGATCGACGATGGAGGTACGCCATTCCAGCTTCTCGCCCTTGTGCGCGGCCGCCGCCTTGTCGACGATCGCCGCCACGTCGACCGCGGCCATGGGCGCGCCGGCCGGAGCCGAAGGACTTGCCGACCCTGCGGGGGCGCCCGGCGAAGCGGCGCCACCGGCCGGTGCAGCGGAGGCCGGCTGGCCGCCGAAGATCGCGCTGATGATTTTCCCGAAAATGCTCATGTCTGCTCCCCGAAAAGGAATCCGTTGGAAGGGCCTTGCGTGGCACTTATAGACGAAGTTGGTGCGCCGCGCCCGCGAACTTCCGCGAGCGGACAGCAGCATCAGCTTATCTGCGGCGAAATGACGACAGAATGACGCCGCATTGATTGCGCCGCGGCATCGAATTTCATCCAAGCGTGAGGGACAGGACTCGGACTTGGGAGTATGCTTGCCGTTCAGCTCGCGATGCCATCCGGAATTCGCGTCTGGTCGGGATCGCGGGATTTCAAGAGAATGGGCGGCCGCTTGCGCCGTTTGCCGGCGCCGGATGCAGCCGCTTGGCAAGGGAGCTAGCGACCATGGCCACACTCTACCAGGGCAATGTCCCCACGGTGGCCCAGCCCACGGATGCGGCTGGACCGGTGATCCGAACCATTCAATTGTCCGATCTGCACGACGCGCTCAGGCGCGGCTGGGAGGATTTCAAGGCCGTTCCGAGCCACGCGATCATCCTCTGCGTGATCTACCCGGTGCTCGGCCTCATGCTCGCCCGTGTGGTGATGGGCTATTCGGTGCTGCCGCTGCTGTTTCCGCTCGCCGCGGGCTTCGTGCTGATCGGGCCTTTCGCTGCGCTCGGGCTCTACGAGCTTTCCAGCCGACGCGAGCGCTATGAACCGGCCAGCGCCTGGGATGCCATGGAGGTGCTGCGATCGCCGTCGTTCGGCGCGATGCTCGGCCTCGGTACGTTGCTGCTCGCCCTGTTCGTCACCTGGGTGGCGACCGCGCAGGCGATCTATGTCGCGGCGTTCGGCTACGAGGGCGTCACCGGATTCTCGGACTTCATGATGCGCGTGCTGACGACGCAGCAAGGCTGGTGGCTGATCGTGGTTGGCTGCGGCACCGGATTCCTGTTCGCGCTTGCCGCGCTCTGTCTCAGTGCCGTGTCGTTCCCCTTGATGCTGGACCGCCATGCCGGTGCGTTCGAGGCGATGAGCACCTCGCTGCGCGTGGTCGCAAAAAACCCGGTGCCGATGGCGGCCTGGGGCCTGATCGTGGCGGTGCTGCTCGCGCTCGGCACGATCCCGGCCTTCCTCGGCCTCGCCGTTGTGGTCCCGCTGCTCGGGCACGCCACGTGGCACCTTTACCGCAAGGTGATCGTGTCCGATCCGGGCGCACGTCCGGTCCCGCCTCCGCCGCATCGGCCGCGCAAGCCGGCCGCCGACTTCCGGCCAACCTTTTCCCGTGGCGGAATCGGACTGACGTCTGACAATCTCGTGACGTGCGGCCCTGGCCGGTTCGGACAGGGCCGCACGCCTTGCTTTGGCCGCGGTTACAGCCGAGATTATGCTGCCGGTCAGGTCAATTCACGGAAATCCATTTCATCTGATGACTCCGACGATTTCTCGTCTTGCTCTCGCAGCCTTGGCCGTCTCCGCGTCCCTTTTCTCAGTCCAGCCAGCGCCCGCCGCGGTTGCCTGCGACTCGGGCAATTTCGACGCTTGGCTGGCTGATTTCAAAACCGACGCTGCGGCGAAGGGCATCTCGCAGCAGACCATCACTGCCGCGCTTGCCGGCGTCACACTCGACCAGAGCGTGCTTAACCGCGACCGCTCGCAAAAGGTATTCACCCAGAGCTTCGAGGAGTTCTCCGGCCGCATGGTGCCGCCACGCTTGGAGCGCGGCTCCAACAGGATGAAGCAATACGGCTCGGTGCTGTCGCGCATCGAGCAGGCCTATGGCGTGCCGGGCGAAGTCCTGGTCGCGATCTGGGGCCTGGAGACCGATTTCGGCGTCAACACCGGCAAGTTCGCAACCATCCGCTCGCTTGCAACGCTCGCTTACGATTGCCGTCGCTCCGAGCAGTTTCGCGCCGAGCTGTTGGATGCGCTGCGCATCGTCCAGCGCGGCGATCTTGCGCCCGCCGAGATGAAAGGCGCCTGGGCCGGGGAGCTCGGCCAGACCCAATTCATGCCGTCATCCTGGATGAAATATGCCATCGACTTCGACGGCAACGGCAAGCGCGATCTTCTGCATAACGTGCCCGACGTGCTCGCCTCCACCGCCAATTATCTGGTCGGCTATGGCTGGCAGAAGGGCAAGGACTGGCAGCCGGGCAGCCCGAACTTTGAGGTGCTCAAGCAGTGGAACAAGAGCGAGGTCTACTCCAAGACCGTGGCCTATTTTGCCGCCCAGCTCGCGCGCGCCCCTTAGACTAAACACGTCAAAACGCTAGGGCCGATCGCAAGGCGACCGGCCCTCTTGGGTGAATTTACTTGGGCGCGTTTACTTGCCCATGGTGGCATGCATCGCCTTGTTCAGGTGCGCACCGCATGCACCCATTTTGCCGTTGAGCAGCGAGTCCTGAGCCGCAGCGATCTCCTTCTGCGCGACGAACTTGCTGTCGCCGTCGGCCATGTTCTCGATCGCAGTTTCGGTTTTCTCCAGATTGGCCCCGCTGCAACCGCCGATGGCGTGCTTGGCGGCCTCGGCGGGCGCGACGGCGAACGCAACAGCGGCGACGGCGATAACCCCGAGTAACTTCGTCATGACGTTACTTCCTTCTTCAGATGAGGCAGACCAGCGAAATTGCCGGAATCTGCAGCACGACTTTTCTCAGGGCGCGGCAACTTGCCGCAATCAACTCCTCGCGAGAACTGCGTGATGTTGCACTCGGCACAGAGCAGCATGCAGAGATTCGGTGCGCCGATGTACGAATATCGGTGCCGGAACGGCTTTTGAATGAATCAATTTTCACTTCTAAGATTTCGGATGCATGCAAATCATGCATACGTGTTTTGGGCTGAGTCGCTATTACGCTCGCTAGCGCACTGTGAAAAGCACCCTATGTCCACGTGGGCGTTGCACGTCTAGGGTTTGAGCATAAGCCCGTGAATTCACGGTGATTTGTGGCTCCCATTCGGACATAGTGCCCGGCGGACGAGCAGGAGCGCCCGTCAGTTAATCGTTGGTTACGATCGATATGCGTACAGCGCTTAGCTGCATCGCAACATCGGAACTTTCGCACTGCACCACTCTCACTTATATTCATTTCAACGATGAGGCCTCAAGCAAAGGCTGAATCGAACTACAGGAGACTACCAATGCTGCTCTCGCTCATCCGCATGATCCAGGCCTTCCGGGACTATCAGCGCAATGTTGCCGAGCTGTCCCAGCTCAGCGATCGCGAATTGGCCGACATCGGCCTCGATCGCTCGGACATCCCGCGCGTTGCCGCCGGTCAGTATCAGGGCTGATATCCTTCAGCCCTCCACTAGAACGGACCGATAGCGCCCGCCTCGTGCGGGCGTTGTCGCATCTGGTGGCAGAAAACTCGATCTCGGCGATTCCACTCTCCGCCGAAAAGCGCTACCTGTCCGCCCCATGACAGGACCCCAATCCAACCTCGTCCACGTGATCGGTGCCGGCCTCGCCGGTTCGGAAGCTGCCTGGCAGATTGCGAAGTCCGGCGTGCCCGTGGTGCTGCACGAGATGCGGCCGACCCGCATGACCGAGGCGCACCGCACCGACGGACTTGCCGAGCTCGTCTGCTCCAACTCATTCCGCTCGGATGACGCCGCCAACAACGCCGTCGGCCTGCTCCATGCGGAGATGCGCCGCCTCGGCTCGCTGATCATGCGCGCGGCCGACGCCAACCAGGTGCCCGCCGGCGGCGCACTCGCGGTCGATCGCGACGGCTTCTCGGCGGCCGTCACCAAGGCGCTGAACGATCATCCCCTGATCGAGATCGCGCGCGGCGAGATCGCGGGCCTGCCGCCGGCCGCGTGGAGCAACGTCATCGTCGCCACCGGCCCCCTCACCTCCGCGCCGCTGGCCGACGCCATCCGCGAGCTGACCGACGAGAACGCCCTCGCCTTCTTCGACGCCATCGCGCCGATCGTGCACCGCGAATCCATCGACATGTCGGTGGCCTGGTTCCAATCGCGCTACGACAAGATCGGCCCCGGCGGCAACGGTGCCGACTACATCAACTGCCCCATGACCAAGGAGCAGTATGAGGGCTTCGTCGCCGCACTGATCGCCGGCGAGAAGACTGAGTTCAAGGAATGGGAGACCAACACGCCCTATTTCGACGGCTGCCTGCCGATCGAGGTGATGGCGGAGCGCGGCCCCGAGACGCTGCGTCATGGTCCCATGAAGCCGGTCGGCCTCACCAATCCGCACGATCCCACCACCAAGCCCTACGCAATTGTTCAGCTGCGCCAGGACAACAAGCTCGGCACGCTCTACAACATCGTCGGCTTCCAGACCAAGCTGAAGTATGGCGAGCAGCAGCGCATCTTCCGCACCATTCCGGGGTTGGAGAACGCCGAATTCGCCCGCCTCGGCGGCCTGCATCGCAACACCTTCCTGAACTCGCCGAAGCTGCTCGACGGCCAGCTGCGGCTGCGCGCACAGACGCGGCTGCGCTTCGCCGGCCAGATGACGGGCTGCGAAGGATATGTGGAATCCGCCAGCGTCGGCTTGATCGCGGGTCTCTATGCAGCCGCGGAAGCGCGCGGCGAGACGCTTGTCAGCCCGCCGGCTACGACCGCACTGGGATCGCTGCTCGGTCACATCACCGGCGGCCATATCGAGACCATCGAGCCGGGCACGCGCTCGTTCCAGCCGATGAACATCAATTTCGGCCTGTTTCCACCGCTCACGAGCGTGCCTACGAAGAAGCCCGACGGCACGCGGCTGCGCGGCAACGAGAAGACGGTGGCCAAGAAGCAGGCGCTGAGCGCACGGGCGCTCGCCGATCTCGATCGCTGGATCGCCGATCACCTGCGCATTGCCGCCGCCGCGTGAGTTTGCAATGAGCTTGCCCAAAGACGACGCCGCAGAGCTGTCGGCGCGCTGGACCGAAGGCGTGATGCTCAAGCGCGACGTGTTCTCGACTGTCGAGCGCGGCCGTTTCCGCAGCGAAAGCGGCGAGATCGACGCGGTGCTGCGCCGGCTCGACGAGGTGCCATGGTGGTCGTTTCTGCTGGCACGCCACCTGTTCGCCCGCGAGAAGCAGGCCCTGGTGCGGGCCAAGGGCCTCGACGTCGGCCCCGAGCTGCTCTGGGCCGGGCGCCGCGCTCTGGTGCGCGGCTTCGTCGACGGCGTCGCGCTGCACCTGGCAAAGCCCCATGGCGATGTCGCCTATTTCCGCTCCGCCAAGGCCGCACTGCGTCGGCTGCGCCGCGCCGGCATCTGCCACAACGATCTCGCCAAGGAGCAGAACTGGCTGGTCGGCCGCGACGGCCGCGCCTATGTCACCGACTTCCAGCTCGCCGCGTGCTTCAAGCGCCGCGGCCGGCTCTATCGCATCCTCGCCTATGAAGACCTCCGGCATCTGCTCAAGCACAAGCGCTCCTACGCGCCCGAGGCGCTGACGCCGCGAGAGCGAAAGATCCTGGCGAGGAAGTCGTTCGCCGCGAGCCTGTGGCTCGCCACCGGCAAGAAGGTCTATCGCGCCATCACCCGCGGCCTGTTCAACTTCACCGACCGCGAGGGCGGCGGCCGTCGGCTCGTCAACGACGCGCCGGTGCTGGCCGAGTTGATCCGCCGGAATCCCGCCGTGCGCGACGCCGCCATCGTCGCCTTTGCCGACCGTCGCTCCGGCGTCGGGCTTTACGCCTTCGTCGAAGCCGATCAGGCCGCGCTCGAGGGCCAGCTCCGCAGCGAGCTTGCCGCCGCCAAGGGACCGAAGCCGCCCGAGCACATCCAGGTCGTGCACGCCCTGCCACGGAACACCAGCGGCAAGCCGCGCATCGAGGTCCTGCAACTGGTCGCCATGAACCAGCTCGACCTGATCGAGCCGATGATGAAGAACGAGCAAGATCGCGCCTTCCTCAAGGATATCCTGGAGCAGCGCAAGAACCTGCGCGACCGCTTCAATTTCGAGGCGAAGCTCCCGACGAGCTAGCGCGGAATCTGCGCCTTGAAGCCTCCACAATGGCGATCGAGAAGCGCTTGGATCACGCAGAATTGGCAGAGATCATGGGCGCTCGGGGGACGATGATGCATCGTATGGTTGGCGGAACGATCGCCGGCCTTGTGCTGCTGGCAGGGGCGCCTGCGCTGGCCGACTCACCGGCGGAGCTGATCTCCAGCTTCCGTCTCAAGCATGGTGAGGCCCGCGTTGTCCGCGACGCCACCCTCGATCGCATAGCCATGGATCAGGCCCGCGCGATGGCGGCGAAGGACGACCTCAGCCACGACGCACTCGGCCCATTCAACCGGCGCGTCGCACCGGCCGGCGCGGGCCGTGCCGCAGAGAACATCGCCTACGGCTACGAAAGCTTCGAGAAGACGCTGGGCCAGTGGATCGACTCCTCCGGGCACCGCAAGAACCTGTTGCTGCACAACGCCTCGCGCGTCGGCATTGCCAGCGCCAAGAATGCGAGTGGCAAGCGCACTTATTGGGCAATGGTGATCGCGGGCGATTACGGGCTCAAGGGCAAAGGCAAGAAAAAGGACAAGGAGCCCGTCGTCGCGGTGAAGCGCGAGGTACCGCCCGCGAGCAAGCCGAAGTCCGGCAATTGTCACGTCAAGCTGCTCGGCCTCTGCATCTGAGGCGCGACCGTCTCAGCCGCGGCGCGCGGCTTCGATCGCGGCGACGTCGATCTTCGTCATCCCCATCATCGCATCGAAGGCGCGCTTGGCCTCCGTGCCACCGGCGGCCAACGCCTCAGTCAGCACACGCGGCGTGATCTGCCAGGAGACTCCCCATCTGTCCTTGCACCAGCCGCACGCACTCTCCTGCCCGCCATTGCCGACGATGGCGTTCCAGTAGCGATCGGTCTCCGCCTGATCGTCGGTGGCGATCTGGAACGAGAAGGCCTCGTTGTGCTTGAAGACGGGTCCGCCATTGAGGCCGAGACAGGCAACGCCGGCTACTGTGAACTCGACGGTCAGGACATCGCCTGCCTTGCCGGACGGATAGTCGCTGGGCGCGCGATGGACCGCACTCACCGCGCTGTCGGGAAACGTCTCGGCATAGAAGCGGGCCGCGGCTTCAGCATCCTTGTCGTACCAGAGGCAGATCGTGTTCTTTGCCATTGGGTATTCCCTGTGATTCCGTGCCAGATTGCGCTTCCGATCAGCATAGGCATCCCGATCCGCATGCTCCAGCTGGAACAGTCGTTTGCCCGAGCTTGCTCGCGTACGTCATTGTGTCTACGAGGAACCTGACGATGGAGGCTCTGACGTGATCGACATCAACCAGATTCGTGCCGACACGCCTGCTGCCTCCCGGCTCGCGTATCTCCACAATGCCGGTGCGGCTCTCATGCCCGCGCCCGTCGTCGCGGCGATGAAGGGACATATCGATCTCGAGACCGAGATCGGCGGCTATGCCGCAGCCGATCGCGCGTCAGATCGGCTCGAAGCCGTTTACGGCTCAGTGGCCCGGCTCCTGAACGCATCGCCGGATGAAATCGCCCTGGTGGAAAACGCGACGGTTGCCTGGCAGATGGCGTTCTATTCGCTTCCATTTCGAGAGGGCGACCGGATCCTGACGGCCGAAGCGGAGTACGCCGCCAACTATGTTGCGTTTCTTCAGGCCGCCGAACGCACAGGCGCGGTCATCGATGTGGTACCGAGCGATGCGACGGGCGAGTTCGATGTCGGCGCACTCGAACGTATGATCGACGAACGCGTGAAGCTGATCGCCGTCACCTGGGTTCCGACCAATGGCGGGCTAACCAATCCCGCAGCGGCCATCGGCAGAATTGCGCGAGCACACGGCATCCCCTATCTGCTCGATGCCTGCCAGGCGATCGGCCAGATGGAGGTCGACGTCGAGGCGATCGGTTGCGACATGCTGTCGGCCACGGGACGCAAATTCCTGCGGGGGCCGCGTGGTACCGGCTTTCTCTATGTGCGCGGCCCGCTGCTGCAGCAGCTCGAGCCACCGATGATCGACCATTTTGCAGCGCCCTGGGTCTCGCGCGATGAATATCGGCTCCGCGACGATGCCCGCCGCTTCGAGACATGGGAGAATAATTACGCCGCCCGGCTTGGGCTCGGCGCTGCCGTCGATTATGCGCTCGACATCGGCATGGATGCCATCGAGGAGCGCTGCCGGCTGCTCGCGGGCCGCCTTCGCAGCGGCCTCGCTTCCATTCGCGGCATCACTATTCACGACCTTGGCCGCAAGCCTGGCGCCATCGTCAGCTTCACTTTGGATCGATATGAAGCGGAGGCCATTGTCAGCAGCGCCGCGGCGGCGGGCATCACAATCGGCGCTTCAGACCCGTCGAGTACCCGCATCGATGCCGAGATCCGCGAGCTGCCGCCGCTCGTCCGGGCTTCTCCCCACTACTACAACACCCAAGCCGAGATCGACCGGCTGATCGACCACGTCGCGGATTTGGCGTCACGTTAGCGCGTGCTCAGGTGCAGCGCGCGCTCAGTCCGGATGCGCTGAGCCTGGCCATCACCTCGTCGAGATGCGCGGCATCGCGGGTCTCAATGACAAGCTGCAGCAGCGTCGCCTTGGCCGGCAGGTCGGAGAAGGTCCGCTGGTGTGAGACCTCGATGATGTTCGCACCCGCCTCGGCCAGCAGTGCCGCTACCGCGGCGAGCTGCCCCGGCCTGTCGGGGATATCGAGCGACAACTGCGTCAGCCGCCCCTCGCGCGCCAGCTCGCGGGTGAGCACGGAGGCGATCAGCCGCGTGTCGATATTGCCTCCACTCAGCACGAGGCCGACCTTCTCGCCGGCAAAGCGGGACGGATCGGACATCAGCGCGGCGAGGCCGGCGGCGCCAGCGCCCTCGACGACGGTCTTCTCGATTGAGATCAGGGTCGCGACTGCGCGCTCGAGCTCGGCTTCGTTGACGAGCGCAATATCGTCGACGAGGCGCCGAACGATTTCGGTGGTGATCTTGCCCGGTGATTTCACCGCGATGCCCTCGGCGAGCGTATCGCCGCGCGCCGGCAGATTGCCGTCGTGAATGGCGTTGTACATCGAGGGATAGAGCCAAGCCTCGACGCCCAGTATCCTGAGCGACGGCTTGATCGACTTCGCGGCAATGGCAATCCCGCTGATCAGACCGCCGCCGCCGATCGGGACGACCAGCGTGTCGAGTTCCGGGACCGCCTTCAGCACTTCCAGCCCGATCGTGCCCTGCCCGGCGATGACGAGCGGATCGTCGTAAGGATGGACGAAGACCATGCCGTGCGCTTCACCGTGGCTGCGCGCAAAGGCGGCCGCCTCCTCCAGCGTCGCGCCCGTGACCACCACCTCGGCGCCGTGATGCCTGGTGTTCTCGATCTTCACCATGGGCGTGCCGATCGGCATCACGATGGTGGCGGGAATGCCGAGCCGCTTGGCGTGATAGGCAACGCCTTGCGCGTGGTTGCCCGCGGACATCGCGATCACGCCCCGCGCGCGCTCGTCCGGCGTCAGCGCGGTGAGCCGGTTGAGCGCGCCGCGCTCCTTGAACGAGGAGGTGAACTGCAGGTTCTCGAATTTGAGCCAGATGTCGCAGCCGCAGATGCTGCTCAGCGTCCGGCTGTGGCTACAGGGCGTCTCGACAACGGCGCCTTGGATGGTCTTGGCGGCGGCGTGAATGTCTTCCGGGGCGACCGGAAGGCCGCTGAGATCGAACGAGCTTTGGGACATGTCAGCCATAGGACAGCATAGAGCATTTGGGCGGGCCAGGCGATAAGCCGGCGTCTATTTGGTAAATTCACGCGATCGCGAGGCGCGCCACAGCGTCCAGAGCGTGCGCAACCGCGAGGTCGGCTGCAACCTAAACGGATTGCGTCCCGGGCGCGACAGGCGCTCGAGATCGGCCTGCGCCTGGCGCAGCGGCAGAAACGCCGGCCGCAACGGCGGCGCCAGCTGCGCCAGCAGCGATGAAGCCGCGGTCATATGCTGCCGGGCTTCGCCCGCGAGCTGCTCCAGCACCGCATGGAGATTGGGCGTCTCCTTGCCGGCGAAGACATCCCCCATGCTGCAATCGTGCTGCTCCAGCACCTGCTGCGGCACGAACAATTGCCGGTGCGCGGCATCGCGCGGCAGATTGGCGATGACCTGCACGATACCCTGCGCCAGCCCGGCATGGCGGGCGACATGCTCGGCCGCCTCCGAAGGCGGTCCCAACACTTGCGCTGCCAGGGCAAACAACGCCGATGAGGTCGCCGCGAGGTAACCTTCCAGCGCGGCCATGGTCGGCATCGGGTCGTTGTAGAGATCGAACTGGTGCTCCTCGGCAAGCAGCGACAGCGGCTCGACCGGCAGGTCGAAATCGCGGATCGCACGAAGCAGCTCCGCCGCCACCGGATTACCCTCGGCGCTGCCATGGACATGGCCCGACAGCATGTCGGTCCACCATTGCAGGCGGATCTCGCCGGGCAAGGGCTGGCTCACCTGGTCGCGGACGCGGACGATCTCGACGTTGAAGGCGTACAGCGCCAGCAACGCGCGGCGCTCGGCGGCCGCCACGAATAGGGTCGCGGCGTAGCGCGGAAAGTCATGGCTGCGCACGAGATCGGCGCAGAACGCGGCGGAGTCGGATGGCGGCGCCGGGCTGCTCATGGCACGGCGATCAGCGCGGCGGCAACCCGCCGCCGTTCGCCGATCATGATGTTGTAGGTGCGCACGGCCGGGCCGGTCTGCATCGTGTCCAGCACCACCCTCACCGCCTTGAGCGCCTGACGCAGCTCCGGCGGCGGCAGCCACAGCCCCGTTCCAGTGCCGACCAGAAGCGTGTCGATGCTGTTGGCCGCCGTGAACACCCGATCCAGCGAGTAGCGGTCGATCTTCGCGGGGTCGGTCACGTCCCAGGCCCAGATCGCGTCGGGCAGGCAGAGCAGCGAGCCCCGATGGGACATGCCGGCAAAGGCGAAGCCGCCTTTGCCATAGGCGTCGATCGGCGCCGAGCGCGGGAAATGCGGAGCGTTGGGATCGCCGGCCATGAGTTTCGTCCGAATGGGCTTACTGCCCTCGCAAACGCCTGCGAGGGCACGAGGTTCGGATCATGCCTTGCTTTTCTTCGCCGGCGTCGTCGTATCGGGCGCGTCTTCGCGGTGCTCGCCGACGCCGAGATAGATCAGGATCGGCGCTGCAATGAAGATCGAGGTGTAGGTGCCGACCAGCACCACGCCGAACATCATCACCGCGGTGAAGCTGTGGATAGCATGGCCGCCGAACAAGAGCAGCGCGAGCAGCGCGAGCGTCACCGTGACGTGGGTGATGATCGAGCGCGACAGCGTCGAGTTGATGGATTCGTTGAGCAGCTGGGGCATCGGCATCTTCTTGTAGCGACGCAGCATTTCCCGGATGCGATCGTAGATGACGACGGTGTCGTTGAGCGAGTAGCCGAGAATCGTCAGAAGCGCGGCGATGCTGGTCAGATCGAAATCGACCTGGCTGATCGACATGAAGCCGATCGTTAGCACGATGTCGTGCACGTTGGCGATCATCGCGCCCAGCGCGAACTGCCATTCGAACCGGAACCAGAGATAAATCAGGATCCCGACGATCGCGAGCATCAGGCCGAGCATGCCGTAGGCCAGGAGCTCGCCGGCGACGCGCGGACCCAGCACCTCGGTGCGCTGAATGTCGACACTGTCGCCAAGCGCGCCACGAACCTTCTGCAGGGCTGCCTGCTGGGCCGCGTCGCCGCCCGGCTGCTCCGCAACGCGGATCAGGACGTTCTCCGGACCGCCGAACTGCTGCAGCTGGACCTCGCCGAGGCCCAGGCCGTCGAGCGAGGTACGCATCGCCGCGATGTCGGCGGCGCCGGACTTCGCCTTCACCTCCAGCAGCGTGCCGCCCTTGAAGTCGATACCGAGGTTCAGGCCGTGGGTGAAGAACAATACGATCGCGACGATCGACAGCGCCGCCGAGATCGGAAAGCTGATGCGACGGAAGCGCGTGAAGTCGAAATGCGTATCGTCGGGGACGATGCGCAGCGACGGCAGCAGGCCGAGCGCCGAGACCACGGTGAGAATGGCGATGAGAACGCCGAGCCCGATGAGAACGGTCTGAGTCACGATCAGGCTCCTAGATCGGCACGCTCTGCGGCCGCTTCCACCGCACCCACCAGGCGACGATCAGCCGGGTCAGGGTGAAGGCGGTGAACACCGTGGTGATGATGCCGATGCCGAGCGTCACGGCGAAGCCGCGCACCGGACCGGTGCCGATGTAGAAAAGCACCGCGGCGGCAATGAATGTGGTGATGTTGGAATCGAGGATGGTGGCGAGCGCCCGCTTGAAGCCGGCGTCGATCGCCGAGATCGCATTGCGTCCGCCGCGCAATTCCTCGCGGATGCGTTCGTAGATCAGCACGTTGGAATCGACGGCGATGCCGACGGTGAGCACGATGCCGGCGATACCAGGCAGCGTCAGCGTGGCATTGAGCAGCGACAGCAGGCCGAAGATCATTGCGACGTTGATGGCCACCGCGATGTTGGCGAACACGCCGAACAGCCGGTAGGTCACGAGCATGAAGATGATGACGAGGATCGAGCCGACATAGGCCGCCAGCTGACCCTTCTCGATCGAGTCCTGGCCGAGTCCCGGACCCACGGTGCGCTCCTCGACCACCGTGAGCGGAGCCGGCAATGCGCCGGCGCGCAACAGGATGGCCAGATCGTTGGCCGACTGCACCGTGAAATTGCCGGAGATCTGGCCCTGGCCGCCGGTGATGGGCTCGCGGATGACGGGCGCCGAGATCACCTTGTTGTCCAGCACGATCGCGAACGGCAGCCCCACGTTCTCCTGCGTGGCCTGCGAGAATTTGCGCGCGCCCGAGGTGTTGAACTTGAAGCTGACGACCGGCTCACCCGTGCGCTGGTCAAAGGTCGCCTGCGCATCGGTCAGGTCGCCGCCGGCGACCAGCACCTGCTTCTTGACCACGTAGGGCGTCGGCGGAGGCGAGGCGCTCATCAGCAGTTCGGATTCCGGCGGCACCCTGCCCGCTTGCGCCTGATCCGGCGGCACGGAGGTGTCGACCATGCGGAATTCCATCTTCGCGGTCCTGCCCAGCAGTTCCTTCAGGCGGGTCGGGTCCTGAAGACCGGGGACCTGCACCAGGATGCGGTCGTTGCCCTGGCGCTGGATGACGGGCTCGACGGTGCCGAGCTCGTTGACGCGGCGTTCGACGATCTGGATCGACTGCTCGATGGTCTTTCGCAGGCGATCGAGCACCGCGGCCTGCGGGACGCTCAGGCGGATCACCCCGCCGCCGGCATCAGTCACCTCGAGGTCACGCTGACCGCTGGATCCCATCAGGCCGCCCAGCGGCTGGGACAGCTCGCGCAGCTTGGCGAGCGCCGGCTGCACGTCGGTTTCCTTGGTGATGCGAACCTCGACCGCGTCATTGCGGACGGTGACGCCGCCGGTGAAGCCGATCTTGGCGTCGCGCAACGTCCGGCGAACCTCGTCGCGGATCTGATCCAGCCGTTCCTTCTTCACATAGGCAGCGTCGACCTCGAGTAGCAGATAGGAGCCGCCCTGGAGGTCGAGGCCGAGCACGAGGCGGCGCTGCGCCCAGGCGGGCCAGCTCTTGACTTGCGCCTCGGGGAAGAAGTTGGGGACCGCGCAGAGGCACACGATCAGCGCCGTCAGGATAATCCCCAGCGCCTTCCACCGCGTGAAATACAACATCGACTGGACCTGTCAGATCAGGAGACTTGAGACTCGCGGTGAAGCTCTCACTTCGCCGCGGTGTCGTCCTTGGCGCTCTCTTTTGCGCTTTCCTTGGCCGGCTCGCCCTTGGCACGAACGCCCGAGATCATCTGGCGCATCTGCCGCACGCGCACGCCGTCGGAAATCTCGAACTCGATCTGGTCGTCGTCGACCACCTTGGTAACCTTGCCGACGAGACCTCCCGAGGTCACGATGGTGTCGCCGCGGCGGATATTCTTCACGAGCTCGGCGTGGTCGCGGACCTTCTTCTGCTGCGGGCGCAGAATCAGGAAGTACATGATCACGAAGATCAGGGCGAACGGCAGCAGCGACATCAACATGCTGTTGGTGTCGCCAGCGGCCGCGGCCTGGGCATACGCAGGGGTAATCAGCATTCGGACGATCCTCGTGAGAACGGGGGAAAGCCGGTCAGGCCCTCGAAGGCGACCGGTTCGGTCAAATTCGCGCGGACTATAGCGGCCATTGCCCCAATTGCAACGCTGCCAGACTGCCCTTTTGGGCCACCTTGCGGCGGCCCGTGAGGCCCGATAAGGCTGCGTTCTCAGGAACTTCGGACATGCCCAAAAACCATAGCAAAAGCCCGGCCGGCAAAGGCCCCCGCACCCCTGCCAACAAGCCCACCCGTGTCGCGGCAAAACGCCCCACGGCGGCGGTCACCAAGGCAGAGCCAGACCCCGCGCAGGAGCGCATCGTCCGTGCCCTGGAGACCATTGCGGCGCACCTCTCCGCCCAAGGCAAGCCGGCGGTCGAGGCCGAGTCGTTCAAGCGGGCGGACGCCTATGTCTGGCATCCCGACGGACGCCTCTCGGCGGTGCCGCGCGTGAGCCGCGTCGAGCTGTTCCTGCTCAAGGGCGTCGACCGGATGCGCGACATCCTGATGGAGAACACCGAGCGCTTCGCCAACGGCCTGCCTGCCAACAACGCCCTGCTCTGGGGCGCACGCGGCATGGGCAAGTCGTCACTGGTGAAGGCAGCGCATGCCAGCATCAACGCGGAGCGCAAATCGGCCGACAAGCTCAAGCTGATCGAGATCCACCGTGAGGACATCGAGAGCCTGCCGGCCCTGATGGAGCAGCTGCGGGCCTCTTCCTTCCGTTTCATCGTGTTCTGTGACGACCTCTCCTTCGACGGCAACGATGCCTCCTACAAGTCGCTCAAGGCGGTGCTCGAAGGCGGCATCGAGGGCCGGCCAGAGAACGTCGTCCTCTACGCCACCTCCAACCGGCGCCATCTGCTGGCGCGGGAGATGATCGAGAACGAGCGCTCGACCGCGATCAATCCGGGCGAAGCGGTGGAGGAGAAGGTCTCGCTGTCGGATCGCTTCGGCCTCTGGCTCGGCTTCCACCGCTGTAGCCAGGACGAATATCTCGCCATGGTGAGCGGCTATTGCAGCCATTTCGGCATCGGGATCGACGACGAGGCGCTCGAGCGCGAGGCGCTGGAATGGTCGACGACACGCGGCTCGCGCTCGGGCCGCGTTGCCTGGCAGTTCGTGCAGGAGCTGGCGGGACGGCTGGGTGTGAAGCTGACGGCGTAGTAGCGCGAGCTGTTACCCCGAATTCAACTGTCATCGCCCGCCTTGTGCGCGCTTGCGCACTGGAGCGGGCGATCCGGTATTCCAGAGACCGTTGTGATTGATCGAGAGGCTGCGGCGTACTGGGTCGCCCGGTCGAGCCGGGCGACGACACTGTTCGTGCGGAGGCTACGTAAGTCTCACGCCCCGTTGAGGAATTGAAGCGGGTCAACCGGGCTCGATCCCTTGCGGATCTCGAAGTGGAGCTGCGGCGACGCCACTTCCCCGGATTGACCCGACTTGGCAATGACCTGGCCGCGCTTGATGGTATCGCCGCGCTTCACCAACAGCTCACTCGCATGGGCATATGCGGTGACGTAGCCGTTGGAGTGCCGAACCAGAACCAGATTGCCGTAACCCTTCAGCTCGTTGCCGGAATAGGCGACGACGCCATCTTCGGCCGCCTTGACCGGCGTCCCCTCGGGCACCGCGAGATTGATGCCGTCATTGGACTTGCCATTGGTCTTGGCACCGTAGCTCGTGACCACCTTGCCGCGGACGGGCCAGCGGAAGGTCGGCAGCGCGCCGGTGGCCTCCGCAGCCTTCGCCGGCGTCTCGGCAGCCTTCTCTTCCACATTGCTCGTGGCCTGGGCGAGCCGCGCGCTCTGCACGGGCGCAGCGGCCGTGGCCACCTTGGTCACGGGCGCCGGAGCTGCCGCGACGGGCTGGAGCGTTCCGGCCACCGGTGCAGCCGCGATCGGAGCCGCAGCGACCGGCGCCGCGACGGCGGCTGTCTTGGCACCGGGCACGGTCAGCTTGGTGCCGAGCTTCAGCTTTGCCGACGGATCGAGGCCGTTGGCACGGGCGAGCTCTGCCGCCGAGATGCGGTTCTTGCGCGCGATGCTGGCGAGCGTGTCGCCGCGGTTGACGAAGTGCGTGCTCGGCGGTGCCGCGACGGCAGCAACCGGCTTCGCCGCAGGCACTGCCGCGACCGGGGCCATCGCGGGCGCCGGTGCAGCTGCCGTCGCCGGCGACGGAATGATCAGCTGCTGGCCGGGCGAGAGCGCCCGCGGACCCTTGTAGCCGTTGGCGGCAAGGATCGCCTGCGGCGTGACGCGATAGCGCTTGGCGAGCACGTCGAGCGTGTCGCTGGTACCGACGATGATCTTGGTTCCGCCGGCCGGCTGGGCGGCCGCGACCGACCGCGGCGGGACGGTGGCCGTGGTCTCCAGGTGCGGTTGCGCCGGGGGCGCATATGAGCTGACGCCGCGTCCGCCACCGGACACCCCGCCCCCGGAGGCAACGGGATAGGACTGCGGGGCAGACACCGCGGGCGGAGGCAAAGCCTGCGACTGGTAGTAACCGGGCTGCGTCTGCGGCCGCGCATATTGCGGCAGCTCACGCTGCGGCGGCGGTGGCTGCTGCACCGAACCGGTCTGCTCGGAGGCGAAAGGATTGGAGAAGTTCGTCTGGGACAGCCGCGACGACATGTCGGCGCTGCACCCTGCAAAGCTGAAGGAGATCAGCGCCAGCACCGCGACCTGCGGCACGCGGCGCGAGTAAAGCAACTCGGCGACAGCGGACATGGTTACTCACTCGTACGCAACAGAACTGGTGTTTTAAGTAAACACGCGCCGAGTAAATAACGGCTTAACCCTCACAATAAGATGTTGGCGGCACTGCCGATCCGGGATTCTACAGCTCCCGCGCCACCCCGGGCAGTGCCGGCACGAAGCGGACCTCGACGAGTTCCTTGCGCTCGATTCCGGTTTCGCTGCGGGCCAGGCGGGTCAGCGTCTGCACGCCCTGATGCGGGCCGACCGGGGCGATCAGGATGCCCCCGACCTCCAGCCGCTCGACCAGGTTCTCCGGTATCTGCTCCATCGCGGCGGTGACGATGATGCGGTCAAACGGGCCGATGTTGGGAGGCAGATTGAGACCGTCACCGAGCATCACCTCAACATTGTGACAATCGAGCTTCTCAAGCCGGGCGCGTGCCGTGTCGGCGAGCTTGCGATAGCGCTCGACGGTCAGCACCTGGCCGGCGAGCCGCGACAGCACGGCGGCCTGGTAGCCGGAGCCGGTGCCGATTTCGAGCACCCGGTGCTGCTTCTGGAGCTGGAGCTGCTCGGTCATGTAGGCGACGACGAAGGGCTGGCTGATGGTCTGCCCGCAGGCGATCGGCAGCGCGCTGTCATGATAGGCGCCCTCGCGATCGGCCTCGTCGACGAAAAGCTCGCGCGGCACCTCTTCCATGGTCCGGAGCACGGCCTGATCGCTGATGCCCCGACGCCTCAGGGTGAGCTGAAACATCATCTTTTCCGGCGGGTGCTGGTGGGGCGTCATTGCTGCTATTGCTCATCTCGTCCGGGCGGATCGCGGCACTGCACCGCAAGAACCCGAGACGAGAATCTTGTTCCGGCTCAGGAACTCATGATAGCGTTTCAGTGCAGCATTTGACCACAACAAGGCTTTCAAAGCGCTAAGCCATTTGCGAGGTTTGCGTTCGCCGAAACGCGCATTGCGTCGCCTATCGTTATCTGCGAACGTTTACGGGAATGGGCAAGGACTCAACCATGACTGCGACAGGGCTTTCGGGCCGCTCTGTTTTCCTCGTCGAGGACGAGGTCATGATCAGAATGATGGTTGCGGACATGCTGGAGGAGCTCGGCTACAGGGTTGCCGCCGAAGCGGGCGACATCAATGAGGCCATGCGGCTTGCGCAATCCACCGAGTTCGATCTCGCCATTCTCGACGTCAACGTCAACGGCAAGGTCATCTCGCCGGTCGCCGATGTCATCATGGCCAAGGGCTGCCCGTTCATCTTCGCTACCGGTTACGGCTCCTCCGGCTTGCCCGAGCAATATCGCGACCGGCCGGCGCTCCAGAAGCCGTTTCAGCTCGACGCGCTCGGCAAGACCATCGAGGCCGCGCTTCGCGGCAGCTAACCCTTATTTCAGGGTGAGGCCAAGCGCTTCCGAAAACGCCTCGTCGGTGCGGTCGAGCCTGAGCGGGGTGACCGAGACGTAGCGCTCGCGCAGCGCCGCGAGATCGGTGCCGTCGGCGGGCGTGTCGAGCATCGCGGTCCGCTCGAATCCGATCCAGAAATAAGGATTGCCGCGGCCGTCCCGGCGCTCGTCGATCCTGAGGAAGCCGAGATTGCGCTTGCCTTGCCGCGTGACGCGGATGCCCAGCACATCCTCCGGCGCGCAGGACGGGAAGTTGATGTTGATGACGGTGTCCTTCGGAACGCCGGCGGCGATCACCTTGCGCAGGATATCCGGCCCGAATTTGCGGGCCGTGTCCCAGGGCGGCCGTTCGCGGGTCTCGACGCTGAACTCCTGCGACAATGCGAATGACGGCAACCCCAGGATGGTGCCTTCCAATGCGCCGGCAATGGTGCCGGAATAGACCACGTCCTCGGCGACGTTGCGGCCCTTATTGACGCCGGACAGCACGACATCGGGCAGCTTGGCTCCCAGAATATGGCGCGCTCCCATGATGACGCAGTCGGTCGGCGTGCCGCGCACGGCGAAGTGCCGTGGGCCGACCTCGCGCAGACGCAAGGGATCGTTCAGCGACAGCGAGTGCGACACGCCAGACTGGTCGAGCTCGGGCGCCACCACCCAGACATCATCGGTCAAAGCGCGCGCAATCTCCTCCACGACCTTGAGGCCGGGAGCGTGGATGCCGTCGTCATTGGTGCAGAGAATGCGCATGCGGAAGGTTCGATTCCTGAAAGCGGGTCTGAGCCGTCTTATCCGGCCAGCGCCGATCAGGCAAACCGGACGATTGCGGCGGGCCGGCGGCTGGTTCCCTGGCTGGTCCCGCTAGCGGCGAACGCGCCATTGCGGCAGGAAGCGCGCAAGCCGGCCTTCTGCACGCAGTTGCATCGCCGGCACGACCGGGTTCACGACGGAAGCCTCGATGACGCCGAGCGCCTTTAGCTGCGCGACGAACGGATCGGACGTCGGCTCCTGCGGAAAGCGTTCGCGTGCCACGCTCAGCGCCTTGTCGAAATCCGCAGCATTGACCCCGGGCTTGGCCCGCCGGCTCTGCACGAGATCGTCGTCCCAGAGCCGCGCGATCTCGATGTCGAGAACGCCGCGGAGGCGCTGATCGATGGCCTGGATCCCGGCCCCCGTCACCGCCCATTGTCTGCCGACCCAGAAGATGTCGCGGTGCAAGGCCATGAACGGAGGGTTCGCGTGGACGGGCCGGCAGGATAGCGGGCCGCCCGATCTTCGCAACGCGATTCTCGTCATGCCGCGTTTTCGGACGCGAACCGGTGTCCACTTCGCAGGAAAACGCTTTAGTCGCGCGCGATCACCTTCAGCCCGCCCATATAGGGCTGGAGCACGTCCGGAACCGCGATCGAGCCGTCCTCCTGCTGATAGGTTTCCATCACGGCGATCAGCGCGCGGCCGACGGCGGTGCCGGAGCCGTTCAGCGTGTGCACGAAGCGCGGCTTGCCGTCGGGCCCGCGCGAGCGCGCATCCATGCGCCGTGCCTGGAAGTCGCCGCAGACCGAGCAGCTCGAGATCTCGCGGAACGCCCCGCCCTCGCCCTGCCCGGGCATCCAGACCTCGATGTCGTAGGTTTTTTGCGCCGAGAAGCCCATATCTCCTGCGCAGAGCGTCATCACACGGTAATGCAGGTCGAGCTTCTGCAGCACCTGCTCGGCGCAGGACAGCATCCGCTCCAGCTCGTCCTTGCTCACTTCCGGCGTCGTGATCGAGACCAGCTCGACCTTGGTGAACTGGTGCTGGCGGATCATGCCGCGGGTGTCGCGCCCCGCCGCACCCGCCTCGGCGCGGAAGCATGGCGTCAGCGCGGTCAGCCGCATTGGCAATTGCTTCTCATCGAGGATGGATTCGCGGGCGAGATTGGTGAGCGACACTTCGGCGGTGGGGATCAGACCGAGGCGCTCGGTCTTCAGCCGCTCATGGTCCGGCGAGGCGAGCAGCTCGCCCTTGATCGCCCAGAACTGATCGTGCTCGAATTTCGGCAATTGTCCGGTGCCGAACATCACCTCGTTGCGCACCAAGAGCGGCGGATTGATCTCGGTGTAGCCATGCTCGGTGGTGTGCAGATCGAGCATGAACTGGCCGATGGCACGCTCGAGCCGCGCCAGCCCCTTCTTCAGCACGACGAAACGCGCGCCGGAGAGCTTTGCCGCCGCTTCGAAATCCATGTAGCCGAGAGCGGTGCCGAGATCGTCATGCAGCTTCGGCGCGAATGCGTAGTTGCGCTTGTTGCCGTACACGTGGTGCTGCACGTTGCCGTGCTCGTCGACGCCGTCGGGCACGTCGTCGAACGGGATGTTCGGGATCGCGGCCAGCTCTTTGTTCAGCTCATCGTCGGCGGCTTTCGCCGCCGCTTCGAGCTCGGGCATCGTGGTCTTGAGCTCGGCGACCTCGGCCATCAGCTTGGCCGCACGCGCCTCGTCCTTGGCCTTCTTGGCATCGCCGATTTCCTTCGAAGCTGCATTGCGCCGCGCCTGCGCCTGCTCGGAGGCCAGGATCGCCGCACGCCGCTTCTCGTCGATCGCGAGCAGCGAGGCCGACATCGGCGTCAAGCCACGCCTCGCGAGGCCGGCGTCGAAGGCTTGCGGATTGTCGCGGATCGCTTTGATGTCGTGCATGGCTGTCTTCCCGTCATGGCCGGGCTTGTCCCGCCCATCCACGTATCTGCCGCCTTAGATCAAGTCGTGGATGCCCGGGTCAAGCCCGGGCATGACGAATCATGGGCTGGACAACGACATGATAGTGCGAAAGTGCCCTACTCCGCCGGATTGGCCGGCGTCGACACGTCAGTGCCGGTGGCAGCCTGTGCGGCGGCCGCTTTCCTCTCCACCATCGCCACCGCGAGGATCGAGCCCTCGTAGAGCGCCATCAGCGGAAACGCGAGGGAGCACTGGCTGAGCACGTCGGGCGGCGTCAGCACGGCTGCGATCACGAAGGCCATGACGATGAAGTAGCGGCGCTTCTCGCGCAACATTGTCGAGCTGACGATGCCGATCCGCCCGAGCAGCGTCAGGATCACCGGCAATTGGAAGGCGATGCCGAAGGCAAAGATCAGCGACATCATCAGCGACAGATATTCGCCGACCTTGGGCAACAGCTGGATCTGCGCAGTCTCGTCGCCGCCGGACTGCTGCATGCCGAGCGAGAAGCGCACCAGCATCGGCAGCACGACGAAATAGACCAGCGCCGCGCCCAGGACGAAGAAGAACGGCGTCGCGACCAGATACGGCAGGAACGCCTGCTTCTCGTGCTTGTAGAGGCCGGGCGCGACGAACTTGTAGATCTGCGTCGCCACGATCGGGAACGAGATGAAGCCGGCGCCGAACAGCGCGAGCTTGAGCTGGGTGATGAAATATTCGAGCAGCGCCGTGTAGATGAATTTCGAGTTCTCCGGACCCGCAATCCACACGAACGGCCAGACAAGGACGTTGTAGATCTGCTTGGCGAAGAAGAAGCAGAAGATGAACGCAATGCCGAAGCCGAGCAGCGCCTTGATCAGCCGCGAGCGCAGCTCGATCAAATGGTCCATCAGCGGGGCTTTGCTGGCCTCGATATCGGCGTCGGTCATGACGCTTTGGCGTCCTTGATCGCTTCGGATGGCGCGGTGTCCTGCGCAACCTTTGCCTGTTCGACCTCACGGGTGATCGCGAGCGGCTCGTCCGCGGCCGCATGCGCTTCGGCTTCCATGAAGGTCGACGGCGTCGGGGTCTCCGGTGTCGTGGGCGTGACGGGCGGATCGACGGCGGTGGCCGCCGGCGTCTCGGCCGGCTTGTCCAGCGCATCGATGCGAAGCGCGTCGCTCACGTCCTTCTGGAGCGAGCTCATCGGATTAAAACCCGTGGCGGCTTCCTTGACCTCGTCGAAGCTTTTCTTGAGGTCGGCCATCTCGGCCTCACGCATCGCCTCCTGGAACTGGCCTTGGAATTCGGCCGCCATCTTGCGCGCCTTGCCCATCCACTGCCCGACCATGCGCAGCACGCCCGGCAGCTCTTTCGGGCCGATGGCAATCAGGGCCACGACCCCGATGAGGACCAGTTCACTCCACCCGATGTCGAACATGAGGTCTTCCGTTCACGCGAAGCCGGAGCCGGCCCATCCCTTGCGCGCAGGATCGGGCCGCTACCCGCGTCTCGCGTGCTTCTTCCGGCTCAGACGGCCTTGCTGCCGACGTCGGACCGTGTCGCGGTCGGCGCAGCATTGTGCTCGATCGACTTCGCCGGCTCGGGCTTCTCGGCAGCCTTGTCGTCGTCCTGCATGCCCTTCTTGAACGCCTTGATGCCCTGAGCCACGTCGCCCATCAGATCCGAAATCTTGCCGCGGCCGAACAGCAGCAGGACCACTGCGATCACCAAGATCCAGTGCCAAATGCTGAGTGAACCCATCCTGCAACCCTCCAAACGCGCATAGCCGGGGACCCGGCCGATCTCACCGAAACCTAGGCTTGGCAGGCCTCAAAAACAAGGACCAAGGCAGCGCCAATTCGCTGTCGGTGCTACGCAATCTTGCTAGTGTTAACTGGTCGCAGGGGCCCGTAATTCGCCGGTACGTCAGTCCTCGGCGCCGCCTTCGCTGCCACCCTCATTGCCGCCTTCTGGCGGGCTCTCAGGCTCGACCGCAGGCGCAAGGGCGAGATCGAGGTCATCGCCGGGTTCCAGCGGATCCTCGTCCTCACGCAGCGCCGGATCGTCCGACGGCGTCGGCACGCTGAACCCGGTGGGCAGGCGCGAATCCAACAGGCCCGTCCCCTTCAGCTCTTCCAGGCCCGGCAGGTCGCCGAGCTGTTCCAAGGTGAACTGCGACAGGAACTCCTCGGTGGTTCCGAAGGTCAAGGGCCGGCCCGGCGTCTTGCGTCGGCCGCGCGGCTTGATCCAGCCGGTCTCCAGCAGCACGTCGAGCGTGCCCTTTGACGTGACGACGCCGCGGATCTCCTCGATCTCGGCCCGCGTCACCGGCTGGTGATAGGCGATGATCGCGAGCACCTCGATTGCGGCCCGCGACAGGCGGCGGGTCTCGGTGCTCTCCCGCGTCATCAGCCAAGCCAGATCGCCCGCGGTGCGGAACGTCCATTTGTTGGCGACGCGAACGAGATTGACGCCGCGCGAGGCATAATCGGCTTGCAATTGCTCGAGCGCCGTCTTGACGTCGACGCCCTCGGGCATGCGCTTGGCCAGCGTCGCGGTGTCCAGCGGTTCATTCGAGGCGAACAGCAGCGCCTCCAGCAGCCGCAACTCCTCAGGACGCGCCTGGGATTCGTTCTCCATCGGCTCGGCCTCTTCTACCCGCACTTCAGCCAGGCTTGCCATGGCAGATTCTCCTTCTTGCACTTAAGCGACCGGCGCATCAGGCGCAGGAGCTGCGTCCGGGACCGGTTTTGGGCGCCCCTTCCGGAAATAGATCGGCGCAAACGCTTCCTTCTGATTCAGCTCGAGCTGACCTTCGCGCACCAGTTCGAGCGCGGCGGCAAAGCTTGAGGCGAACACCGTCGCGCGCTGCGTCGGGTCGGCGACATGCCGGATCAGGAAGTCGTCGAGAACACCCCAATCGTCCTGCTCGGTGATGCTGCCGACCAGCCGCTCCAGCGTGGCGCGCGCTTCGGCGAGCGACCACACCGTGCGCTTGGCCAGATGCACGCTCGCCAGCACGCGCGACTGGCGTTGCGCGGCATAGGCGGTGAGCAAATCATAGAGCGTGGCCGTGTATTTCGGGTGCTTGATCTCGGCGATGTGCTCGGGCTCGCCACGCGGGAAGATGTCGCGCTGCAATTGCGGCCTGTTCATCAGCCGGTTGGCGGCTTCGCGGATGGCTTCCAGGCGGCGCAGCCGGTTGGCGAGCGCCGTCGCCATCTGCTCGGCGCTCGGGCCTTCCGCGCTCGGCGGCTCCGGCAGCAGCAGGCGCGACTTCAGGAAGGCAAGCCATGCGGCCATCACCAGATAGTCCGCGGCGAGCTCCAGCCGGATCTTTCGCGCGGCTTCGATGAAATGGAGGTACTGGTCGGCGAGCGCGAGGATCGAAATCTTGGCGAGATCGACCTTCTGCTGCCGCGCCAGCGCGAGCAACAAATCGAGCGGGCCCTCATAGCCCTCGACGTCCACCACCAACGCCGGCTCACCCTCGGCGAGCTCTGCGGGCCGCCCGGTTTCGAACGATAGGATTTCTGCAGTCATGCCGATGCCGTGTTTGCCCGTGCGATCAATGCATCCAGTTCGGCGCGTGCGGCCACGCGGTCGAACGGCTGCGGCGGCTTGCGTGCGGCGAGCGCGGCGTTCGCCCGCTCCAACGCCCCACCGGCCAGTTCAGGTGTCTCGCCGGCGACGTCGCGCATCTCCTCGATGTTGCCGTTGCAATGCAGGGCCACGTCGCAGCCGGCCGCCAAGATCGCGCGAGTCCGCTCGGCGATATTCCCCGACAGCGCGTTCATCGACACGTCATCACTCATTAACAAACCCTGGAACCCGATTGCGCCGCGAATCACGTCAGCAATCATTGTCGCAGATGTCGTCGCCGGATGGGCGGGGTCGAAGGCGCTAAACACAACATGTGCAGTCATGGCCATCGGCAGATCAGCCAGCGGCTTGAATGCGGCGAAATCGGTCCGCTCCAGCTCGTCCCGGGGCGTGTCGACGGTCGGCAGCTTGAAATGGGTGTCGGCGGTGGCGCGGCCATGCCCGGGAATATGCTTGAGCACCGGCAGCACGCCGCCCTGCTCCAGGCCCTCGGCGACGGCGCGGGCGATCGCCGCGACCTTGCCCGGCTCGGTGCCGTAGGCTCGGTTGCCAATGACCGCATCGGCGCCCGGCACCGGCACATCGGCCAGCGGCAGGCAATCCACGGTGATGCCCAGATCGACGAGATCGGCTGCGATCAGGCGGGCACTGAGGCGCGCCGCGGTGAGCCCGAGGGCCGAATCACTGTCGTACAAATTCGCGAATACGGCCCCCGGCGGATAAACCGGCCAGTGTGGCGGCCCCAGCCGCTGCACCCGTCCCCCCTCCTGGTCGATCAGGACCGGCGCGTCGGGGGCCTTCGCGACCGAACGCAATTCCGCAACCAATGCAGCAACTTGAGCCGGTGTCGCGACATTGCGCTTGAACAGGATGAAGCCCCATGGGCGTTCGGCACGGATAAACTCCCGCTCGGCGGCGGTCAGTTCCGTTCCGGATACGCCGGTAATGAAGGCCCGCGTTCTCATAACGGCCGATTAACCCTGCCCCGCGAGGGGGTCAAGGAAACGGCCGTTAATTCCTCTGGACGAAGCAGGCAGACAGGCCTGCGGACTTCAGATTGTTGCAGGCCTGCGTCGCTTCCTCGGCCGAACCGTAGGGGCCGGCGAAGGCGCGGTAGACGACTCCCTTGCCCTTGTCGGTGAGGTCGACACGCTTGATGACGGGCGAACGGGAACCGAGCACGCTGCCGTATTTGCTCTGAAGCACCCGGTAGGATGCGGCGGCGCTATCCTCGCTCTGCTGCGAGGAGACTTGCACGATGTAGCCGCCACCGCTGCTGGTCGGCGCGATCTGCGTCGGGTTGGTCGCAGCCATCCGCTGCGGCGGCTCGGCCGCCGGGGACGATTGCGGCGCCAGCGACATCGGCTGGTTGGCGCTGGCATTGGCCGAGGTCGGCGGATTGCGCGGCGCGGCGGGCGCAACCGGCGCGGCAACGGGCTTCGGCGCCGCGGGCGCCGGCTTGGCGGCGGCAGATTGCGGCACGGCGCTATCGGTCTGATCGCCCTTCACCGCAACGGTCCTGATCGCGCGCGGCGAATTGTTCGGCAGCGTGCCGTTGCTCGGGCTCGGACCCGCGCTCGGCGGCGGCACGGTGGATGGCGACACGCTCGCCACCGAGGGCGGGTTCGCATTCTGGTTCAGCGGCGGGAACACCACGCGCGGCCCGCCCGCCGTGGCGTTGACGTCGACGGGCGCCTCCTCGCGCGGCACGATCTTTTCAGTGCCGTCACCGCTGACCATGCGGTCCGGCACCTTGGCCGCGGAGTCCGTTGGCGCCGGCACGATCTTGGTCGGGGTGTTGTCGGCCTTGATGATCGGCGGCTCGCCGCTACGAGGCGAGCCGATATAGGTCTTGTAGGCGAATGCAGCACCGGTGCCGAGCACGGCAAGCGCCAGGATCGCCGCAACCGTCATCATGCCGCCGCGCTGCTTCTTCGGCTCCTCGACCTCTTCCTCGGGATAGTCGCTTTGGTAGGCGTAAGGGTCGTCGGGATAGGCCGGCTCGCGCTGATAGTCCTGCTCGCTCGTCTCCAGCCGACCATAGAGCGCATCGTCGTAGCGCGACGGATCGGGCTGCGCATACGGTTCCTGATAGGACTGCTCCTGGTAGGCCTGACCATGCTGCTGATAGGCCTGCTCCGGATGAGCCTGATCTTGATAGGAGTCCTGGTAGGCCTGCGGCTGATGAACGACAGGCTCGGGCGCGGCGGGCTTGGCCGCGTAGCGATGCAGCGGATGAACCGGGCTTACGGTGACCGGATAGTCAGGCTCGGGCGCGGGTGCCGGCTGCGGTTGTACGTTGGCACGCCGCATCCATGAAGGCGGCGACGGTGCCTGCTCCGCGTAGTCCTGCTGATCATCGAGCTGGCGGTAATCGTGGTCCTGATAGCTATGGGCGGGCGCCGCCGGCGGACGCGACTGCGCTGCAAACGGATCGGTCTGCCCGATCAGACGGGCGAGCTCGGCCAAGGGATCGCTATCCGCCTTCCCATGCTGGTCGCCGCCGCGACCATAGTCATCGGAAGGAAACGGTCTGTCCTGATATCGTTCGGCCATCGTGATGATGCGTCCCTTCGGGAAAGCCGCGCGCCCCTCGACCAAGGCACGGCTTTCGACCCACAAGGCTTTCAACCAAGTCTAAGCGATCCGGCTTCTGCCGGTTACCCCCGAATTCCCCTTAAGTAGTTCGCCCCAAACTACCGCATCTCGTCCGGGGCATGGACGCCGAGGATGGCGAGGCCCGATGCCAGGACCGAGACGACGCCCTGGACCATTGCCAATCGCGCCTTTGTAAGATCTGCATCATTATTGATAATGAAGCGTAAATAGGGCAAATCGCGCCCTTTCGTCCAAAGTGCATGAAATTCGCTGGCTAAATCATAGAGATAAAAGGCAATTCGGTGCGGCTCATGGGCAGCGGCGGCAGCTTCTAGCATGCGCGGATAAATTGCGAGGCGCTTAAGAAGATCGAGCTCGACAGGGTCCGACAGGCGTTCCATCGCCGACTCAGCGAGCCATGCGATCCGCGCGCCGGCATCCTCTGGGAGTTCCGGGAACACCTCGGCGCGGGCATTGCGGAAGATCGAGTGACCGCGGGCATGGCCGTACTGGACGTAGAACACCGGATTGTCGCGCGACTGTTCCATGACCTTGGCCAGGTCGAAATCGAGCACCGCGTCGTTCTTCCGGTACAGCATCATGAAGCGGACGGCGTCCTGGCCGACCTCATCCACCACTTCACGCAAGGTGACGAAGTCCCCGCTTCGCTTGGACATCTTCACCGGCTCGCCGTTGCGCAAGAGCTTCACGAGCTGGACGATCTTGACGTCCAGCGCTCCCTTAGCCGACGTCGTCGCCTTCACCGCGGCCTGCATGCGCTTGATGTAGCCGCCGTGGTCGGCGCCCCAGACGTCGATCATCTCGGCAAAGCCGCGGTCGAACTTGTTCTTATGATAGGCGATGTCGGAGGCGAAGTAGGTGTAGGAATTGTCCGACTTGATCAGCGGACGATCGACGTCGTCACCATAGGCGGTCGCCCTGAACAGCAACTGCTCGCGGTCTTCCCAATCCTCGACCGGCGCGCCCTTCGGCGGCGGCAGGCGGCCTTCGTAGATGTCGCCTTTGGCCTTCAGGAAGTCGATGGTCTCGGCAACCTTGTTGTTGCCGGTCTCGATCAGGGAGCGCTCGGAGAAGAACACGTCGTGGCGGATGTTGAGGGCGGCGAGATCGTCCTTGATCTCGTCCATCATCATCGCGATCGCCTTGGCGCGCACGGTCGGCAGCCACTGGGCCTCGCTCATCGCGAGCAGCTTGTCGCCATGCTCCGTCGCCAGCGCCTGCCCGACCGGCTTGAGGTAGTCGCCGGGATAGAGCCCTTCCGGGATCGCGCCGATGTCCTCGCCGAGCGCTTCGCGATACCTCAGGAAGGCTGAGCGCGCGAGCACGTCGACCTGGGCGCCGGCGTCATTGATGTAATATTCGCGCGTGACATCGTGGCCGGCGAACTGGAGCAGGCTCGCCAGCGCGTCGCCGAACACGGCGCCGCGGCAATGGCCGACATGCATCGGCCCGGTCGGATTGGCCGAGACGTATTCGACATTGACCTTGGCGGCGCCCCGGATGCGGCCGTATTCGGCACCCTCGCGCAGCACCGTGCGCAGCGCCTCGGCCCAGGCGGCGGGCTTCAGAGTCAGATTGATGAAGCCGGGACCGGCGACATCGACCTTGGCGATCAGCGCGTCGGAACGCAGCCGTTCGGCAATCTGCTCGGCGAGATCGCGCGGCTTTGCCTTTGCCTCTTTCGCAAGCACCATGGCGGCGTTGGTCGCCATGTCGCCATGGGAGGTATCGCGCGGCGGCTCGACGACGACGCGGGAGAAATCGATGCCCTCGGGCCAGCTGGAATCCGCCGCAAGCGCGCGGCAGGCGCCGTGCACGCGTGCGAGCACGTCGGCGAACAGATGCAGCGATGAGGATGTCTGGGGCATGGCCGCCGCCTAACGCAAATCCGGGGTCGAGTCAAAGAGCCGCTGGTGCTCGGTCAGGGCGAAGCGGTCAGTCATTCCGGCAATGAAATTGCCGATCCGGCGGGCCCGGTCGCCCTCGTCGTCCGCCTCAGCCCCCAGCAGCCATTCCGGCGGCAGCTCGCTGGGGGATTTCAGGTATTTCGCGAACAGGTCAAACAGGATCTGCTCGGCCTCGCCCATCACCCGCATCACCCGCGCGTGGCGATACATGTGCTGGTACAGGAAGCGTTTGATGGCGGCCTCTTCCTCCGCCACCTCGGCGGGAAACGCGACCAGCGCCCGGCTCTGCCGCCGGACATCCTGGGCCGATTGCGGCTTCACGGCCGCGAGGTTCTTCTCTGTCTCCGCAAACACCGCTCCGATCAGGTGCGAGATCAGCTCCCGCACCAGCTCGGCACCGCGCCGGACGTCTTCAAGATCGGGATAATGCGCCGCAGTCTCGGCGATGATCTCGGCCGTCAGCGGCATCACCTTGAGATCGTCGAGCTGGAACAGGCCGGCGCGCAGACCGTCATCAATGTCATGGGCGTCATAGGCGATGTCGTCGGCGATCGCGGCGACCTGCGCCTCCAGCGAGGCGAAGCTCCACAATTCGAGATCGTAGGTCTTGACGTAGTCGGCGATCCCGACGGGAACGCCATGCTCGCGGTAGCGCCCGACCGGGGCGCCGCTGCGATCGGTCAGCGGCCCGTTGTGCTTGACGATGCCTTCCAGCGATTCCCAGGTGAGGTTGAGCCCGTCGAACTCGGGATAGCGGTGCTCGAGCGAAGCCACGACGCGCAGCGTCTGGGCATTGTGGTCGAACCCCCCGAACTGCTTCAGGCAAGCATCCAGCGCCCGCTCCCCCGCGTGCCCGAACGGCGGATGACCGAGGTCGTGGGCCAAGGCCAATGTTTCGGTGAGATCCTCGTCGAGCCCGAGCTGGCGGGCCAGCGCGCGGGCGATCTGGGCCACCTCCAACGAATGGGTCAGCCGGGTGCGGTAGTGGTCGCCCTCGTGGAACACGAACACCTGGGTCTTGTACTTCAGGCGTCGGAACGCGGTGGAATGGATCACCCGGTCGCAATCGCGCCGGAACGGGCTGCGGGTCCGGCTCGGGGGCTCGGCGACCAACCGGCCGCGGCTGCGATCGGGGTCGCAGGCATAGGGCGCTCGGGGGGCTGCCATTCCGACGGACACGGCGAATTTAGTCCCTATCCATTTGATTCTGCGTATGGTGGCACTTAACTATGTCGGGTGCGGGATACCAAATGAATTGGGTATGACGCCGGGACTATCGGAGACCAGCAATGACGACTGCCGTGACCATCAGCGACCGGGCCGCACGCCGGATTGGGGAGATCCTCAAGGGTGAAGGTTCTGGCGCGATGCTGCGCATCTCCGTCGAGGGCGGCGGCTGCTCCGGCTTCCAGTACAAGTTCGACATCGACCGTGCCCGCACCGACGACGATCTCGTGATCGAGCAGGACAATGCGGTGGTGCTGGTCGATTCCGCCTCCCAGCCGTTCCTGGCGGGGTCGCAGGTCGATTTCGTCGATGACCTGATCGGCGCCTCGTTCCGCGTCAACAATCCCAACGCCACCGCGTCCTGCGGCTGCGGGACGAGCTTCTCGGTCTAACGCGGCTACGCGCCCGTTATCTGCCTTTCCTCGTCCGTCCAGGCCACCTCGGTCGGCATCAACGCCGGCTGGAGCGGCGCGTCCTCCGACATGACGTGGCCGTCCAGCGCCCGCAGCAACGCTCCGACCAGCGCCGGCTTGCGCAGCGGCTTGGCCAGGAAGTCCGACATGCCGGCTTCGCGGCAGATCTTGATGTCCTCGGGGAAGGCATTGGCGGTCAGCGCGACGATCGGCAAGGTCTCGAAGCGCCCGCCTTGCGCGCGGATGGCCCGGGTGGCGGCGAGCCCGTCCATGTCGGGCATGCGCACGTCCATCAGCACGACATCGTAATTGCCTTCGCAGGCAGCCGCGACGGCTTCGGTCCCGTCGGTGACGACGCGCTGCTCGATGTCGAAAGCCCCCAGCATCTTGCTCACGACCATGCGGTTGACCGCATCGTCCTCCGCGACAAGCACCTTCAGCGGCCGGTCGAGACCGGCGATCCGGGCCTTGAGCTCGTCGGCTTCGTCGCGGCCGCCAGCCTGATCGGACGCCTGCGCCTGGCTCCAGGGCAGGACCAGCGTGAAACGGAAGGTCGAGCCCTCTCCCGGCGTCGAGATGACGCCGATCGTGCCGCCCATCTGCTCGATGATCCGCCTGCTGATGGCAAGGCCGAGGCCAGTGCCGCCGAAGCGGCGGCTGATCGAGGCATCGGCCTGGGCGAAATCGCTGAACAGCAGACCGAGCTTGTCGGGCGCGATACCGATGCCGCTGTCAGTCACCGTCCATTCGACGGTCGCCAGCAGGTCGCGCCGCGCCTGGCAGGTCGCCGATATCGTCACCTCGCCTTCGTCGGTGAACTTCACAGCGTTGGAGGCGAGATTGAGCAGCACCTGGCGGATGCGCGCGACGTCGCCGCGGAGCGTCGGCGGCAGGTTCGGATCGAGCTCGACCTTGACCGTGAGCCCCTTGCTCTTGGCGCTGGCGCGCACCACGGTCGCAACCGTCTCGACCAGCGCTTGCGGCGCGAAGTCGATCGCCTCGAACTGGAAGCGGCCAGCTTCCAGCTTGGAGAGGTCGAGAATGTCGTTGAGGATGCGCTGGAGGTTGTCGCCGGACTCGCGGATCGTGGCGACGGCCTCGCGCTGCTCCGGATCGAGCCTGGTTTCGAGGAGCATGCTGGCAAGACCGAGCACGCCGTTCATGGGCGTGCGGATCTCGTGGCTCATCACCGCCAGGAAGTCGGACTTGGCGCGGCTTTCGGCCTCGGCCTTTTCCGCGCGCCAGCGTTCGGTGACGTCGCGTCCGAAGCCGCGATAACCGAGGAAATGACCGTCACGGTCATGGGCCGGCTTCGCCGTCAGCGACCACAGCCGGGCCTCGCCGCCTGCGACGACCTTGAGATTCATCTCGTGCAGCGGCTCGGCCTGCTCCATCAGGCCGACGATGTTGTAGGCCGCTGACTTGCCCTCGGGGCAGAGCATGTCGAGCACGTCGGCGAACTGCGCGCCTTTCAGCAGCGGAAGCGGCAGCTGCGCGACGTCCGCGAATCGTTGCGGCACGTCGACGAGACGTCCCTCGGCATCGGTCTGCCAGAGCCAGTCGCTGGCGTTCTCCTGAAAATCCTTCAGCAGCAGCGAGATGATCTCCGTCTGGCGCTCGAGCTCGAGCTGGGCCTTGAGATTGCCGAGGAAGAGGTTGCCCTGGGAGACGATGTTACGCGCCATGAAGAATGCGAACAGCAGCAGGAACACGGCGGTCACCAGATATGGGCCGGTGCCGCACAGGAGCAGCGCGCCGGCGCAGGCGATCGTCATGGTCGCGAGATAGACGAGGCCCGCGCGCGGGAAGGTCGAGAGCGTGAAGGCGCCGCCGGACATCATGCCGACCATCAGGCAGGCGAGGAGCAATTGACTGGTCGGCTCGATGCGGCTGAACAGAGCGAGCGGCAGCGCGCCCCAGATCGCGGCGAGAAAAAACGCCTGCCGCAGCGTCTGCCGCGCCGCGCGGGGCGAAGCCTCCTGCGGCGGGTCCTGATGCGACCTGTGCCACGCGCGCACCGCGAGCGAAGCGGTGACGGCGAGCGTCAGGCCCCAGATCGCGAGGAAGTCGTTCCAGCCCCTGCCCCAGAACAGGATCAGTACGATGGCGACGTTCAGCATCGTCACCGCCATCGTCACGGGGATCAGCTGGGTCACCGCGTCGATCTGTTTGGCGCGGATGCGGCGGATCTCGCGCTCGCTGAGATCGGCGGTCAGACCGTCCTCGATCTCGAAGCCGCCGAGCCAATACAGGAACGCGCCGATCAGGCCGTCACGCGGCTGAGTTCGATTCATCGCCTTGTCCGGCCATCCATCCGAGGAACCTCTTGACGATCAATGGCCTGCGGCCTGCTTAAGCCGGGTTAATTTTGTGGGAGATTTTGCGGACGGCTTGACGGGCGCGTTTGCATTTTGTTCTAACCCAAGACCCCCTGCGCGGAGCCCTCCCAATGCCCATCAGAGTAGCCACCTGGAACGTGAACTCGGTCCGGCAGCGGATCGATCTGCTCCTGACCTGGCTGAAGGAGTGCCAGCCGGACATCGTCTGCCTGCAGGAGATCAAGTGCGTCGACGAGGCCTTTCCGCGGCTGGAGATCGAGGCGCTCGGCTACAACGTGGTGACGCACGGGCAGAAGACGTTCAACGGCGTCGCCCTGCTCTCCAAGCTCAGGTTCGACGAGACCAACTCGGGCCTCGCCGGCGACGACGAGGATAGCCATGCCCGCTTCCTCGAAGGCGTGGTGACGCTCAAGCGAGGCGTGCTGCGCATCGCCTGCCTCTATCTGCCCAACGGCAATCCGGTCGGGACCGATAAATATCCCTACAAGCTCAAATGGATGTCGCGGCTTCTTGATTATTCGAAGGAGCGACTCAAGGAGGAGGTCCCGCTGATCTTGGCCGGCGATTTCAACGTCATCCCGCATGCCCGCGACGTGCACAATCCGGCCGCCTGGACCGAGGACGCGCTGTTCAAGACGGAGACGCGGGAGAGCTTCCAGTCCCTGCTCGGCCTCGGCCTCAGCGACGCCTTGCGCGCCGTCACCGACGAGGGCGGGCTCTACACGTTCTGGGACTACCAGGCCGGGGCCTGGCAGAAGAACCAGGGGCTGCGGATCGACCACCTGCTGCTGTCGCCGCAGGCCAGCGACAAGCTCGCCAATGTCGGCATCGACAGCTATGTGCGCGGCTGGGAGAAGCCGTCGGACCACGTGCCGGTGTGGGCGGATCTGGATCTCGAGGCGGCTTAAGGCCGCCTCAGCCGATCACTCCCGACGCCCCTGCACCCATTGCTCCAGCATTTGCAGGGCCATAGCGCGGTCGTCGTCGGAGGCCTTGGCGAAGGCGCGGTTGTAGCTTTCCTTGATCCAGACCTCGTCGGCACCGGCGCTGTCGCGCGCCAGCGTCAGCCACATCAGGCCGCGCGCGGCCTGCCGCGGCAGGCGGTCGCCGTTGAACAGCATCTGGCCGAGCAAGGCCTGGGCCTGGTGCTGGCCCTTCTGCGCGGCGAGGCCAAGCCAGCGCGCGCCATAGCGGTAGTCCTCGCGCGAGGCGTCCGGGGTCTTCAGGTACAGACGGGCGAGGTCGTATTGCGCGTCCGCGTTGCCGAAATAGGATGCGGCATAGGAGAACATCTCGCGGGCGCGGTCCGGGTCGGCCTTGACCTTCGAATTCGGGATGCCGGCCAGATAGTAGCGGCCGAGCGCGACGAAGGCGTTGGCCACGATCTGCGCCTGCGGCGCCGACGGGCTGTCCTCGGCATGCGCATTGGCGATCCGGCTGAAATATTCGAAGGCCCGCAGGTCGTCCTGGGCGACGCCGTCGCCGTTGGCGTACATGCGGCCGAGCTTCCACTGCGCGATGGGGTGGCCGCCCTCGGCGGCATATTGCAGCGCGCTGAGCGAGGTCTCCTGGGTTGCGACCTGCGGCGGAACCTTGGTGCGCACCGCACCCGCAGCGCCGGGCAAGGTCGTCACGACCGGGATTGTCGCATCCTTGGGATTGACCGGCGAACCGTCGAAGGCGAACGCCGGCACGGCCAGCGCAGCCGCCCCCAACACAAACGCAACTGTGGCACGCCTAAATGTCCGCATAGCACTGTTTCTCGTGCGCGCCGCCCGGATGGGTCACTGCCCCCCCGACCGCCGGTCCAACCTGCTGAGCATATTTCCAGAGCGCACCCGACGTGTGGTTAGTCGCGCGGGCGCTCCATTTGGTTCTGCGCTGGGCGAGCTCGGCGTCGCTCAATTTTACGTTAAGGGTACCGGCCACCGCGTCGATTTCGATGACGTCGCCGTCCTCGAGCAGCCCGATCGGGCCGCCGACCGCCGCCTCCGGCCCGACATGGCCGATGCAGAAGCCGCGGGTGGCACCGGAAAAGCGACCGTCGGTGATGAGCGCGATCTTGCCGCCCATGCCCTGGCCGGTCAGCGCTGCCGTGGTCTGGAGCATTTCCCGCATGCCGGGACCGCCCTTCGGCCCCTCGTAGCGGATCACGATGACTTCGCCTTCGCGGTAGGTGCGGTTCTGGACCGCCTCGAACGCGTCCTCCTCACGGTCGAAGCACCTGGCTGGACCGGTAAACCTGAGGTTGGACATTCCCGCGACTTTCACGATCGCACCTTCTGGCGCCAAATTGCCCTTCAGGCCGACCACACCGCCTGTCACAGTGATGGGCTTGTCTGCCGGGTGCACCACGTCCTGGTGCGGATTCCATTTCACGCTCTTGAGGTTTTCAGCGATCGTGCGGCCTGTGACGGTAAGGCAATCACCGTGCAGGAAGCCGTTGTCGAGCAGCGTCTTCATCAGAAGCGGTATGCCACCTACTTCAAACATGTCTTTGGCGACATAACGGCCACCCGGCTTCAAATCCGCGACATATGGTGTCTTTTTGAAGATTTCAGCGACGTCGAACAGGTCGAATTTGATGCCGACCTCGTGCGCGATCGCAGGCAGGTGCAGCGCAGCATTGGTCGAGCCACCGGACGCGGCGACCACGGCGGCCGCATTCTCCAACGCCTTGCGGGTAACGATGTCGCGCGGCCGGATGTTCTGGGCGATCAGGTCCATCACCTTCTCGCCCGCGGTCATGCAGAAGGCGTCGCGGATTTCGTAGGGCGCCGGAGCACCGGCCGAGTACGGCAGCGCCAGCCCGATCGCCTCGGAGACGGTCGCCATGGTATTGGCGGTGAACTGCGCGCCGCAGGCGCCGGCCGAGGGACAGGCGACGCGCTCGATCTCGTCGAGGTCCTCGTCCGACATAGCGCCGACCGAATGCTTGCCGACCGCCTCGAACATGTCCTGCACGGTGACCTGCTGCCCGCGGAAATTGCCGGGCAGGATCGAGCCGCCATAGATGAAGATCGAGGGCACGTTGAGGCGGACCATCGCCATCATCATGCCCGGCAGCGACTTGTCGCAGCCGGCGAGCCCGACGAGCGCGTCATAGGCATGGCCGCGCACGGTCAGTTCAACCGAATCGGCGATGCATTCGCGCGACGGCAGCGAGGAGCGCATGCCGTCATGACCCATGGCGATGCCATCGGTCACGGTGATGGTGCAGAATTCGCGCGGCGTGCCGCCGGCGGACGCGACGCCCTTCTTCACCGCCTGCGCCTGACGCATCAGCGCGATGTTGCAGGGAGCAGCTTCGTTCCAGCACGAGGCGACGCCGACGAAGGGCTGGTGGATCTGCTCGGTGGTCAGACCCATGGCGTAGAAGTAGGACCGATGCGGCGCGCGCGCAGGGCCTTCCGTCACGTGACGGCTCGGCAGCCTTTGCTTGTTGATCTTCGCGCCCATCGCAACCAGCTTCCCCTGCCAACCCTTTCAGACCCGAAAAATCAGAGCCAAGATTTGAATCGACCTTGGGATTTTCTCGTCGCCTTCGAAGACCGCCACTGCCCTTAAAACATTAGAGCGATTTTATTCATGTTCGGGTGTGGCCAAAAAGCGGCGGCGGTGCGAACCGCCGGTGATGAGGGTTAAATCCGATGTGGGTGTTGCACAAGCAGCACAATCGTTACCGGGAAGACACGGGCTTCCTTACGCCGATACCTCGCTAGAATGACGATCCACAACCTAAGATCTTTCGGAAGGCACAGAACATCCGCTCTGGACGACAGGCGGCATACCGGAAGTGAGTCGGCGGCGGCCCCACGCGAAGCGATGCACATCTCTCGTGTCCCGGACAAGCTGCAACGCGGGGCGTTGCGGCGCAGAGCCGGGACCCAGGGTGACATGGTACGGCGCAGATTGATGGGCCCGGCTCTGCAGCGCATCGTCGAACCGGACGATGCTTCGCATCGCCGGGGGACGCTGCGCCGCGTCCGGGGCACGAGAGCGTGTAGCGCTCGCTCTCTCCTCCTCGTCGTTGCGAGGAGCCCTTGCGACGAAGCAATCCAAAATCCCGCCGCGGAAAGATTCTGGATTGCTTCCGCCTTCGCCAAAGGCTTCGGCGGACAAGTCGCTGCGCTCGCAATGACGGAGTGTGAGGCGACGCTGCGTTCTCCAAGTAACACTTGTCATTCCCCGCGAAGGCAAGGAATCCAGCACGCCGCGCCCCCTCGTTTCAATCACTGGCGTCTCGGCGTACTGGATCGCCCGCCTTCGCGGGCGATGACAGCGAGTGTGGAGGTGCAGACATGCCTTCGCATTCTCGCGGCTGATTTCGCCCGAGCTTTGCTTGGTCACTTCACCCTCTTTTCCAAGAGGGCGCAGGGAAGACCGGGTGCCGGCTGGCACCCGCGGTCCGCTGCGCGAAAAG